>DASZSH010000065.1:0-11541 GCA_035548755.1 Devosia sp. | reverse complement strand
GTCTCCGGCCGCCGCCTCAAGCTCCGTTACATGACGCAGGCCAAGATGCGGCCGCCCAGCTTCATCATTTTTGCCTCCCGCGCCGATGCCATTCCCGCCTCCTACCTGCGCTATCTGACCAACTCGATGCGCGAGACCTTCGACATGCCCGGCACGCCCATCCGGCTATGGGTGCGGGGCGGCAAGAATCCTTATGCGCCGTCGGATTAGGCGATAGCATCGGCCCATGCTTCTCGAGCTCGCCATCATCCTGGTCCTGATCCTGTGCAACGGCCTGCTGTCGATGTCCGAGCTCGCCGTCGTCTCCTCGCGCCCGGCGCGGCTCAAGGTGATGGCGGCCGAAGGCAACAGGGGCGCCGCCGTGGCGCTGCGCCTGGCCGAGGATCCGGGGAAATTCCTGTCCTCGGCGCAGGTGGGGATCAGTCTCATCGGCGTGCTCTCGGGCGCCTTCTCCGGCGCCACGCTGGGCGAGCGCTTCACCGAATACCTCTTGGCCCGCGGCCTGCCCGAAGCGGCGGCCTCCGCCATCGGGGTTGGCTCGGTGGTGGTGCTCATCACCTATGTCTCGCTGATCCTTGGCGAACTGGTCCCCAAGCAGCTCGCCCTGCGCGACACCGAGCGGATCGCCGCGCGCGCCGCCCCCACAATGGCCTTCATCGCCACCGTCGCCGCGCCGCTGGTCTGGCTGCTCGACGTCTCGAGCCGGGCGGTGATGACCGTTCTGGGCCAGACCGGGCGCAACGAGGACCGCGTCACCGACGAGGAGGTCAAGACCATCATCGCGGAGGCCGAAAGCCAGGGCGTGCTCGAGACCGGGGAAAAGGACATGATCTCGGGCGTCATGCGCTTTGCCGATCGGTCGGCCCGTGGCCTGATGACCCCGCGGCTCGATGTCGAGGTGGTGGACCTTTCCGATCCGCCCGGCGAGGTTCTGGACAGGCTCAGGGCATCGCATCATTCCGTGCTGCCGGTTCACGAGGGCGAGCCCGACAAGATCATCGGCGTGCTCGTGCGCAAGGATCTGATCGACATTTTCGCCTCGGGCGCGGCTCTCGACGTGAGGGCCCTGGTCAAGCCCGCGCCGGTGGTTCTCGACCGTGCCGACGCGCTGTCGGTGCTGGCGGCCATCCGCTCGTCGCTGGTGCATCTGGCGCTCGTGTTCGACGAATACGGACACTTCGAGGGCATTGTCACGCCCGGCGATATTCTCGGGGCCATCACCGGCGGCTTCCAGGAGGAGGAGGGGGAGGAAAAGCCCTACACGCAGCGCGAGGACGGCAGCTACCTCGTCTCCGGCTGGATGCCGGTCGACGAATTCTCCGACCAGATCGGCGTTCCAATCCCCAAGGATCCGCCCTATGAGACGGTCGCCGGCTATGTGCTGGCCGAACTCAACCATCTGCCCGCGGTCGGGGAGAGTTTCGTCCGCGATCCGTGGCGGTTCGAGGTGCTCGATCTCGACGGCCGCCGCATCGACAAGGTGCTGGTGAGCCGGACCGGCTAGATCGGCGAGGCTTCGCCCGTCTCGAAATCGTAGATCGTGCGGGTCGCCGTGAAACCGGGCATGACCATGTCGACCAGTCGCGGCGCGACGTCGGCCGGCTTGTTGAGCGTGTCGGGATCCTCGCCGGGATAGGCCTTGGCGCGCATCTGCGTGCGCACCGGGCCGGGCCAGAAGATGTTGGCCTTGACGTTGCTGAGCGTCAGCTCCTCGGCGTAGCTCTTGATCATGGCCTCGAGCGCCGCCTTGCTCGCCGCATAGGCGGCCCAGAACGGCTTGGCCGAGCGCGACGAGGAGGCCGAAACGAACACCGCGCGCCCCGCCGCCGATTGCCGCAACAGCGCATCGAGCGAGCGGATGAGCCGGTAGTTGGCGGTGACGTTGACTGCAAGGATGCGATCGAAGTCCTTGACGTCCAGGTGCGAGAGCGGGGTCAGCACGCCCAGATAGCCGGCATTGGCCACAAGGCCGTCGAGCCGGCCCCAGCGCTCGAAGATCGCCCGGCCCATGCGGTCGATGCCCTCTCCGTCGCGGATGTCGAGCGGAACCAGCGTGCTGGCCCCGCCCATCGACTTGATCTCGTCGTCGAGATCCTCGAGGCCGCCCACCGTGCGGGCGACCGCGATCACATGCGCGCCGCGCCGCGCCGCCTCGAGGGCCGCCTGATAGCCAATGCCGCGCGAGGCCCCGGTGACGAGGACCACCTTGTCCGAGAGCTCGGGCATACGCGTCAGCTCGCCTCGCGCATCAGCGAGAGCGTCTTGGGATCGGCCGCGCCGCGGCCATGCACGTCGGTGAGCGTGGTGGGATAGTCGCCGGTGAAGTAGTGATCGGTGAACTGCGGCGCCCGCTCGTTGCGCGGCTCGCCGCCCACGGCCCGGTAGAGTCCGTCGATCGACAGGAACTGCAGCGAGTCCGCCCCGATGAAGCGCCGCATCTCATCGAGCGTGCCATACTGGTTCGCCAGCAGGTTGTCGCGGTCGGGCGTGTCGATGCCGTAATAGTCCGGATGAAAGATCATCGGCGAGGCGACGCGGATATGCACCTCGCGCGCTCCCGCCTCGCGCATCATCTGCACGATCTTGACCGAAGTTGTGCCGCGCACGATTGAATCGTCCACCAGCACCACGCGCCGGCCGTCGATCTCGGCGCGGTTGGCCGAATGCTTGAGCTTCACGCCGAAGGCGCGGATCTGCTGCGTAGGCTCGATGAAGGTGCGGCCCACATAGTGGTTGCGGATAATGCCGAGCTCGAATGGAATGCCGCTCGCCTGGGCGTAGCCGATCGCGGCGGGGGTGCCTCCGTCCGGCACGGGCACCACGACATCGGCCTCAACCGGCGCTTCCTGGGCGAGATTGATGCCCATCTTCTTGCGCGCCGCATAGACCGAGCGGCCGCCCACCACGGAGTCGGGCCGCGCGAAATACACATATTCGAACAGGCACAGCCGCTCCGGCCGTTCGCCGAACGGCATCTGCGAGTCGATGCTGATCCGGCCGTCCGGCTGCATTTCGGCGATGATCACCTCGCCGTTGCGGACGTCGCGGACGAACTTGGCTCCGATGATGTCGAGCGCGCACGTTTCGGAGGCGAAGATCGGGCAGCCGTCGAGATCGCCCAGCACCAGCGGGCGAATGCCGTTGGGGTCGCGCGCGCCGATGAGCTTGGTGCGCGTCATGGCGACCATGGAGTAGGCGCCCTCGAGATGGCTGAGCGCATCCACGAAGCGCTCCCCCGAGCCGCGCTTGCGCGACCGGGCGATGAGGTGCAGCACCACTTCGGTGTCCGACGTCGACTGGCAGATGGCCCCGCCCGCGATCAGTTCGCGCCGCAGCGTGAGCCCGTTGGTGAAGTTGCCGTTGTGGCCGATGGCGATGCCGCCCACTTCGAGTTCTGCAAAGAGCGGCTGGACGTTTCTCAGGATCGTCTCGCCGGTGGTCGAGTAGCGCACATGGCCCATGGCGAGGCTGCCGGGGAGGCGGCCGACAACCGCCGGGTCGGTGAAGTGGTCGCCCACGAGCCCGAGCTGCCGCTCCGAGTGGAACTGGCGGCCGTCGAACGAGACGATGCCCGCCGCCTCCTGGCCGCGATGCTGCAGCGCATGCAGTCCGAGCGCGGTCAGCGTTGCGGCCTCGGGGTGGCCGAGAATGCCGAACACGCCGCACTCTTCGTGCAGCGTGTCGTCATCGAGGTCGAACGGGGGACGCGCGGTGGTCATGCCGCGGGCGCCGCCGACGCGCTCGAGGAGATGTCCGCGGGCGGCGTGGTGCTGTCGGTGTTGCCCGCGCCCGTATCGGCGCCGTTGCCCGCGCCCGTATCGGTGCCGGTGTCCGTATCGTTGGTGGTGGTGTCGTTGGGGCCGGTGTCGTTGGGGTTCTGGTTCCGCTTCTGCAGGAAGTCGGTGAACTGCTTTTCGATGTCGTCGGGCAGCAGCGTGATCAGCCAGTCTCCGGCGCTGAGCAGGGGCGGATAGCTCTTGGCCTCCGCCACCATGTCGGGCAGCTTGGGCGCCAGCAGGAAGTTGGCGAAGACGGCCGCCACGATGCAGATCAGAATGCCGCGGGCAGCGCCGAACACGAAGCCCAGCGTGCGGTCGAGGGGCCCCACGCGGCTGTCCACCACCATGTCCCCGATCCACATCGTGAGCAGGTGGAGCACGATCAGCGCCACAAGGAACGTGCCGATCACCGTGACGCCGGTCGCCACGATCGGCTCCTTGATGTACTGAGCCGCGAGATCGGAGTGGTAGAAGTACATATATGCCGCGATGGCCGCCGAACCTGCCCAGGTGGCGAGCGAAAGCACTTCGCGGGTGAAACCGCGGGCGGTCGCGAGGATCGCCGAGATCAGGACCAGGACGGCGACGCCGACGTCGACACCAGTGAAAACCATGCTCGATTGGACCCCGAACCCGCGTTTGCCGACCGTTTAGCCGCTAATACGGGCGGTGCCAAGGCGGCAGCGACCGGGCAGGGCCGATGTGCACGGAAAGCGTGGCGGCGCATGGAGGGTTGATGGCCCCCCATTCGCGGCTCAGCCGCCCGCCATCACTGGCGCCGGCCCCTTGCGGCGATCTGGCCGATGAGCTCGGCAAGCTCGGCATATTCGGACACGCTGAGGCCTGCCGCGGCATCCCCGGCTCCAAGCTTGCCAGTCGCGGCCCCCTTGAACCCGAGCTTTTCGGCCTCCCGTAGGCGGAGCCCGGCATGAACGACGGGGCGGACCCCGCCCGCCAGCGAAATCTCGCCGAAATAGACCGTTTCGGGTGGCAGGGGCGCATTGGTGAACGACGAAATCAGCGCCGCCGCCACCGCCAGGTCCGCGGCCGGTTCGTTGACCTTCAGCCCGCCCGCCACGTTGAGATAGATGTCGTTGGCCCCGATGCGGACCCCGCAGCGCGTCTCGAGCACGGCCAGCACCATCGACAGGCGCGAGGCGTCCCACCCAACCACCGCCCGGCGCGGCGTGCCGAGCGGGGAGGGCGATACCAGCGCCTGGATTTCGCAGAGCACCGGACGCGTGCCCTCCATGCCGGCGAAAACCGCCGATCCGGCGGCATCGCGGTCGCGCTGGTCGAGAAACAGCGCGGACGGGTTCGCGACCTGGGACAGGCCCAGCGTCGTCATCTCGAACACGCCGATCTCGTCAGTGGCCCCGTAGCGGTTCTTGACGCCGCGCAGAATGCGGAACGTGTGGCTGGAATCGCCTTCGAAGTAGAGAACGGCGTCGACCATGTGCTCGACCACCCGCGGGCCGGCGATCTGCCCGTCCTTGGTCACATGGCCCACAAGCACCACGGCGGCGCCGGTCTTCTTGGCAAAGCGCGTCAGCGCCTGGGCCGAGGTGCGCACCTGCGTGACGGTGCCCGGCGCGGAATCGACGCGGTCGGTCCACAGGGTCTGGATGGAATCGACGATCACCAGATGCGGCGGCTCGCTCATCGCCCCAAGGCTGGCAAGGATGATCTCGACATTGGTTTCGGCAGCCAGCCCGACATTGGCGGCGCCAAGGCCGAGGCGCTGCGCGCGCAGCCGCACCTGCGCCACCGCCTCCTCGCCAGAAACATAGGCGACCCGCTTGCCGCGGTCGGCGAGCGCCGCCGCCGCCTGCAGCAGAAGCGTGGACTTGCCGATGCCGGGGTCTCCCCCGACCAGAACGGCCGAGCCCATGACGAATCCCCCGCCGGTGACGCGGTCGAGCTCGGCGATGCCGGTCTGCACGCGCGAGGCGCTCTCGGTCTCCCCGGCGAGCGGAACGAGCGCGACCGGCCGGCCGCCCGCAGAGGCCGTCTTCGGGCCGGCGCCGATGCCCGAATCGAGGAGTTCCTCCACCACCGTGTTCCATTCGCCGCAGCCCTCGCAGCGGCCCTGCCAGCGGACATGCGCGGTGCCGCAGGACTGGCAGACAAAGGCGGTCTTGGCTTTGGGCATGGGGCGGCTCGCGTTCGAGTCGTTCTAGGGGAGACTAGGCGCCGAGTAAAGAACAAAAAGTGAACGACGTGCGGGCCATCCGGGCAGAAGGGGGCGGCCGCCGCGAGGCGCCGCCCCCCTTTGTGGTCTGCCGCGTCCCGCCGTCGCGGGGCTCGGCCGTCCGTCCCCGGTCGCTGAGGCTACTCGGCCACCGCGATGCCTGAGCCGCCCAGGGCGGTCGGAAAGTCCCTCAGCTTGGGCAGCCCGTCGGCCATTTTCAGGACCGCCTCGGCGTAATTGACGTGAACGGCGGCCTTGAAGGGCAGCGAGGGGATGGTCGAGGCAAACACATCCACCAGGCCCCACAGCGGGTGTCGCGTCATCAGGTGGCCGCCGCAGTCGGCGCAGTACTGCCGCTCCGAATTGTCCGACTTCTTGAACGTCGCGACCTTGTCGGCCCCCTTGGTCACGCGGATGGCCTCGGGCTTCCACAACGTGAAGGCGTTGACCGGCCCGCCCGACCAGGTGCGGCACGAGTTGCAGTGGCAATAGCCCATATCCTCGGGTGCGCCCGAGACTTCGATTTCAACGCTGCCACAGAAGCAGCGTCCCTTGTGCGACATCGGAATTCTCCTTGGACGTGTCGATGCCGCTCCTCTCCCGCATTGCCGGCCCCTGGACCATGATCGAAACGCCGCCGCCAATGATCGCAAGTCCGGTCCGATCCGGCATATTGTTCTTGGTTTGTTCTGACGATATCATCTCTCTGCACGCGGAGCTGCTGGGAATATCGGGACGTGCCAACGCCTCATCACCTTAAGAACCTGGCCGTCTATGCCAACCGCTACCGGCTGGCGGAAGCCGCCCGCGACAACCTGCTCGTGGAGATCCGCTGCCTTGCCTGCCATCGGCCGGCTGTGCTGTTCCTCGCCAGCGATCTCATCCGGGTGCTCGATCCCGCCCGCGACTGCTTCCATCCCCCGCCCTTTCCCTGCTCGCGCTGCGGCAGCGATCGGCACGTCGAGGTCAAGCTCCGTGCGCAGGAGGAGGCGGCCGTCGGCCGGCTCCGCGTGCGCCGGCTCCGCGGAGTTCGCCAGGTGCCGGTGTGGCGCGATGCTCTCCTGGGCGATCCCTGAGGCTAGAACACCGCCTGGCCGATCGCGAAGGCGACGATGAGCACGATCACCGTGATGACGATGAAGATGTAGAAGAGGATTTTCGCAATTCCCGCCGTCGCCGCCGAGATGCCGGTAAAGCCCAGCAGCCCGGTGACGATCGAGATGACGAACAAGATGAGGGCCCATTTGAGCATGGGTGAAACTCCGCGCTGACGCTCAGCTCGCGCCATTAACCCGCAAGCGCCGGGTTTCGTTGCATGGGGGCGGGGCTATTCTGCGCTGTCGGCCTCGCCCGTGCCCTGGCCGGAGTCGATATAGGTGCGCGGGTAGCGCCCCTTGAGCGAGGTGAGAATCTCGTAGCCGATCGTGCCTGCTGGATCGGCCTGGTCGTCGACCGTCACATGCGAGCCCAGCACCTCGACCATCTCGCCGGGCGCCGGAACGTCGTTCTGCAGATCGGTCACGTCGACCGCGAACATGTCCATCGAGATGCGCCCTACGATGGGCACGATGTGACCTTTTACGAAGGCGCGCCCGCCGGCATGCTGATTGGTGGCGCTGAGCGCTCGCAGCAGCCCGTCGGCATAGCCCAGGCCGACGATCGCAAGGCGGCTGTCCCGCACCAGCGTGTAGGTCGCTCCGTAGCCGACCGACTCCCCGGTGCGGGCGTCGCGCACCATCAGCACTGGCGCTTCGAGCGTCACCGCCGGCAGCATCGGGTTGCGGCGTCCCTGCACGGCCCGCCCGCCATAGAGCGCGATTCCGGGCCGCACCATCTGGAAATGCATGTCGCGGCTCGTCATCGTCGCCGCCGAATTGGCAAGCGAAGCGGGAACGCCCGGGAACTGGGCGATCACCGAGGCGAACAGCGCCAGCTGCGTGCGGTTCTTTTCGTGCAGGGGCGTGTCGGCGCAGGCGAGGTGGCTCATGATCATCTGCGGGGCGTAGCCCACCTCCTCGCACATGCGCTTGACGACCGAGGTTTCGCCCAGACGGAAACCCAGCCGGTTCATGCCCGTGTCGAAATGCAGCGCAGCCGGCAGCGCCTCGTTGCGGCTGAGGCAGGCGACCAGCCACTCCTCGAGCATGGGCAGCGAGCTCAGGACCGGCATCAGCCGCTCCCCCACATAAAGCGGCGCGGCGCCAGGAAACAGTCCGTCGAGCACGAAGATGTAGGCCTCCGGCAGGGCCGCGCGCACCGCCAGCGCCTCGTCGGGCGTCGCCACGAAGAAGAAGCGCGCTCCCGCGGAGTAGAACGCCTTGCTCGCCGCCTTGATGCCGGTGCCGTAGGCGTCGGCCTTCACCACCGCGCCGGTGAGCGCACCGGCCGAAACCTTGTCGATCGCCTGCCAGTTGCGGGCGAGGGCGCCCAGGTCGACCGTAAGGCGGGGGCCGTACCCTGTCGCGACGGCCGGAGCGGTCATCACTCGAAGCGCTCCGGCAGATATTGGTCGGGCGCGAGATTGCCGAAGCGCGTGTACTGGCCCTCGAAGCTGAGCTGCACGGTGCCGGTGGGGCCGTGTCGCTGCTTGCCGATGATCACCTCGGCGCGGCCGTGAACCTTCTCCATTTCCTCCATCCACGCCATGTGCTCAGGCGTGCCTTCGCGCGGTTCCTTGTTCTTGAGGTAGTATTCCTCGCGATAGATGAACAGAACCACGTCGGCGTCCTGTTCGATCGAGCCGGATTCGCGCAGATCGGAAAGCTGCGGGCGCTTGTCGTCGCGCTGTTCGACCTGGCGGCTGAGCTGGCTGAGCGCGACGATGGGCACGTCGAGCTCCTTGGCGAGAGCCTTGAGCGTGGTGGTGATTTCGGTGATCTCCTGCACCCGGTTCTCGCTGGCCCGGCGCGAGGAGCCCGAGAGCAGCTGCACATAGTCGATGATGATGAGATCGAGCCCCTTCTGCCGCTTGAGCCGGCGGGCGCGGGCGGCGAGCTGGCTGATCGACAGGCCGCCCGTGTCGTCGATATAGAGCGGGATGCTCGAGAGCATGTTGGAGACATCGACCAGCCGGGCGAACTGGCTCTCGTGGATGTTGCCGCGCCGGATGTCGGCCGAGGAAATCTCCGCCTGCGCTGACAGGATGCGCGTTGCGAGCTGTTCGGCGCTCATTTCGAGCGAGAAGAAGCCGACCTGCCCACCATCGACCGTCTTGCGGTGCCCGTCGGGCGTCACCTCGCCGCGCCAGGAGCGGGCGACGTGGAAGGCGATGGTGGTGGCGAGCGACGTCTTGGCCATGCCCGGGCGGCCGGCAATGATGATGAGGTCGGATTTCTGCAGCCCGCCCATGCGCTGGTCGAGATCGATGAGGCCGGTCGCCATGCCGCTCAGCCCGCCATCGCGCTGATAGGCCTCGCCGGCCATCTTGATCGCTTCGGTGAGCGCCTCGTTGAAGCCCTGGAAGCCGCCGTCGTAGCGTCCCTTTTCGGCAAGGTCGAAGAGCTGCTTCTCCGCCTCCTCGATCTGCTTTGGCGCCGTCATCTCGACATCGGCGTCGTAGGCGGTCGCCGTCATCTCCTCGCCGATCTGGATCAGCGTTCTACGCAGCGACAGGTCGTAGATCGTCTGCCCGTAGTCGCTGGCGTTGATGACCGTGGTGGCCTCCGCCGCCAGCCGCGACAGGTATTGCGGCATGGTGACGTCCGCCACCAGCTGGTCGGGCAGATAGGTCTTGACCGTGATCGGGGTCGCGGCCTTGCCGGCGCGGATGATCTTGCCGGCCACCTCGTAGATCTCGCGATGCACCGGCTCGTAGAAGTGTTCGGGCAGCAGGAAGTCCGAGACCCGGTAGAAGGCCTCGTTGTTGACCAGGATCGCGCCCAGTAGCGCCTGCTCCGCCTCGATGTTGTGCGGCGCCAGACGAAAGCTTTTCTCGTCCGCCGGACGGATGCGCGCGACGTTTGAGTCGACCATGCTCGCCAGAATCTCCCCCAAGCCCTTAACGCTTCTTTAACCACGCGCCGCCGCCGCCGGTAGCGGCAAAGGCGGATGGTCCCGCTGAGCTCGGGCGCCCGTGTGACTAGTGTTGATTGTGGGGAATTCTAAGGCGACCCGCCGGGTGTGGCTTGGACGCCTCAACGCGCGATTCCCGCTGCTGGCTATTGCTCTAGCCGCACGGGGCCGGGGTGGCAACCCGCCCGCATGCATGACAAGGGGCCGGGATCGCTCCCGGCCCTTGAGGCAATTGCAGGGCTCCGCCCTCAGGCGATGTCGCCCGCCGCGTCTGCGGCGGCCGAGCCGGCCTCCGCCTGGCCGGCGGCGAATTCGGCCGCGGCCTCCTCATCGAAGGTCTGGACCGTCAGGTCCTCGCCCTTGGCCTGCCGCTCCGCCTCGTCGTCGGAGCGGGCGACGTTGACATTGATCGAGACCGCCACTTCGGCATGCAGGTGCAGCGGCACGCTGTGAATGCCCACCGTCTTGATCGGGTTGGCCAGATCGACCTGGGCGCGCGCCACGGTGTAGCCATCGGCGCTCAGCGCCTCGGCGATGTCGCGCGAGCTGACCGAGCCATAGAGCTGGCCGGTTTCGCCCGCCTGGCGGATGATCACGATGGTCTTGCCGTTGAGCCCGGTGGCGATGCCGGCCGCCGCCTCGCGCCGCTCGGCGTTGCGCTTTTCGATCGCGGCGCGCTCGACCTCGAACTTCTTGCGGTTGGCCTCGGTGGCGCGCAGCGCCTTGCCCTGCGGAAGCAGGAAGTTGCGGGCGTAGCCGTCTTTGACCGTGACTTCGTCCCCGATATGGCCGTGCTTGCCGACGCGCTCGAGCAGAATGACTTTCATCTGTGCTGTTTCCTTGCTGTCCCGGCCTCCGGGCCGGTTAGGAGCGGCGGACCATTCCGTCGCCCCAGCGTTCGCTATGCCCCGCCCGGGGCGGGGAGGGTGCCGGGGCTGCCGCCTACTGCACCGCGTAGGGCATCAGCCCGATGAAGCGCGCGCGCTTGATGGCGCGGGCGAGTTCGCGCTGCTTGAGCGCCGACACCGCGGTGATGCGCGAGGGCACGATCTTGCCGCGCTCGGAGACGTAGCGCTGCAGCAGCCGCACATCCTTGTAGTCGATCTTGGGCGCGTTGGGGCCCGAGAAGGGGCAGGTCTTGCGCCGGCGCTGGAACGGGCGGCGCGACTGGGAGGTCGAAAGGTCTCTGATGGCCATGGCTCAACTGTCCTCGATTATGCGCGGGGCGGGCGCGGCCCGCGGTCGCCGCGGTCGAAGCCGCCGCGACCGCCGGGGCGGTCGGAGCGCTCGTCGTCGCGGTCGCGCTTCTGCAGCATGGCCGACGGGCCTTCCTCGAGCTCGTCCACGCGCACCGTCATGAAGCGCAGGATGTCCTCGTTGATCCGCATCTGCCGCTCCATCTCGGCCACGGCCGGAGCGGGGGCGTCGATGTTGAGCAGGCTGTAATGCGCCTTGCGGTTCTTCTTGATGCGATAGCTCAGGGACTTGAGGCCCCAGTACTCGTTCTTGGTGACCTTGCCGCCGCCCTGCGTCAGCACTTCGGTGAACTGATTGGTCAGT
>DASZSH010000064.1:0-14886 GCA_035548755.1 Devosia sp. | reverse complement strand
GGAACACCTGGTCAGGCGCATCCAGGCTGTCGGATCCTTCGAAGGCGATGGCGTCGAGCTTGAGCGCCGACACCACCCGCTCGATCGACTTGGTCTGGTCGACCAGCGCGTCGATGGCGGCCTGCACGGTGGCGTTGCCTTCGGCATTGCCCTCGGCGATCTGCTGGTCGTAGGCCTCGCCGTTCTCACGACGCTTCTCGATCGCCTCCATCTTCCGGACCGAGACGTCGAGCTTGCC
The DNA here is from genome assembly GCA_035548755.1 of Devosia sp. Classification (GTDB taxonomy): domain Bacteria; phylum Pseudomonadota; class Alphaproteobacteria; order Rhizobiales; family Devosiaceae; genus Devosia_A. Next base: position 14,648 of record DASZSH010000064.1, on the reverse strand, counting down.
CGACAGCTCGGCATCGAGCGCCGGGTCGCTCGCCTTGACGAGGTCGGAGAGGGACGGGCCGTCGATCGAGGTGCCGTCGAGGCGCTGGTAGTGGCCGTGATAGGCGTCGCGGATGCCGATGGCGTCGTTCAGGTGCGAGATCGGCGTATTGTCCGAGAAGCAGTCATGCTCTTCCTCGGGGTCGTGCAGCAGCAGGCCGAGCTTCATGCGCTCGCCGGCGAGCTCGCCATAGCTGAGCGACCCCATGCCCACCAGGATTGCGGAGATGCCGGTCTGCTCGAGCGACTGCCGCGCCGCGCCGCCCGGCTGCCAATCGGCCGCCATCTCCTTGAGGTCGGCCACCAGCAGATCGGTCGCCGCCTTGAGGTATTGCGCCCGCCGGTCGCAATGCCCGTGCGTGCAGGCCGTCGCGCTGTAGTCGGTCGCCGGCCGCTCTCCGGCGCCCGGCCCCGTGCCATGAAGATCCTGCCCCCAGAGCAGAAACTCGATCGCGTGATAGCCGGTCGCGACATTGGCCTCGACCCCGCCCGCCTCGCGCAGCGTGTTCTTGAGCAGTTCGGGCGTGATCCGGCTCACATCCACCGCCCGTCCGTCGATGCTGATGCTCGTATTGGCGATCACATTGGCGGTGTAGAGGCCGTTCTCGTCGCTTTCGCTGCCATAGGAGGCCGCATCGACATAGTCCATCAAGCCCTCGTCGAGCGGCCAGGCGTTGACGTCGCCCTCCCAGTCGTCGACCACCGGATTGCCGAAGCGGAAGGCCTCGCTCTGCTGGTAGGGCGGGCGCGCCGCCTCCCACGCCGCACGCGCTGCGGCCAGCGTGTCTTCGCTCGGATCGGCGATCAGTTGATCGACGGCCGCGCCCAGCGCCTCGGCCTTGTCGAGCGCGTCCGAATAGGCCGCCAGCGCGATATCGCCATAGGTCTTGACGATCGCCTCCGCGCTCGGCTCGGCCGCGAGCGCCGGCATTGCCGCCGCGCTCAGTGTCAGTGCCAGAAGCAGTCCCCGCATATTCGCTTCCCCCGAACTCTCATGCTTCGGGAGTCGCGCCTAACAAAGCTGAGTGACACTATCAAGAATTATCGCGCAAGCCTGGAATGGCTCTAAACTGCGGCCCCTTTCCGGGTGTCGCGCACCGGCTGGAGTGGCGCTCCACTGCTTGGGGACTGGCCGACGGAGCCGGCCGTTACCAGCCTCCACCGCCGCCGCCACCCCCGCCGCCCCCCGAACCGCCGCCTCCCGAGAATCCCGAGCCGGACGAAGAAGATGGCTGCGCTGCGATCATGGCAGCGCTCATGCCTGTCGCCATTGACGAGACCGAATTGGAGAAGCCCGATGAGGACGACGACCAGTCGCCGCCCGTGTACCAGAGCGGCGTATAGCTGCCGCCGGGAGCGTCGGCCACCGCGTTACGGGCGAGATCTGCTTCGAAGCGCTGCGACCAGAGCTTTTCGACCCCAAGCGCGATGGCGAACGGCAGGATCGTCTCGAAGCGAACCGTCGTCATCGGCGGCTCGCCCTTGTCGACATAGTTGAGCCGGTTCTTTTCGGCCGTCTCCAGATACATCTTGAAGCCGTCGATCTGGTCCATGAGCTTGCGGCCGGCGACCGTGGGGGCGCGCATGAGGAAAGCAAACACGATCTCGATGACGATGATCGAGACCGCCGCCACCAGGCCCGTATCGAGCCTGAAGCCGGCCGCAAAGCTCATGGCCGAACCGAACAGGTTGAAGGCGACGATGGCGACCCAGACAAGTCCGAACAGGCGCCCCACGATATTGCCGCCCCCCGTGCCGGTGATGACGCCGATGATCACGCCCACCACGATCGCCACGATCACCGCCACGATCAGCATGACCGGATCGAGCACGTCGAGCCAGACCATCGCCCCAAGCATCAGCGCCGCCAGCAGCACCCCCACGAGCGTATAGGAGAGATTGTTCTTGAAGTAGCTCTCCCCGCTCGCGGACTTGATTTCGCTCACCAGCTCGCCGCGCTTGCTGTTGAGTGAAGGCCCGTCCGTCTTGTCGATGGTGACCGTGCCGCGCGAGCGGATGAAATTGTACACGCCGCCCTCTCCGGCGGGCAGCGTGCTCGCCACGGTCTCCTTGCCCTTGTCGGTGGCGCTGATCGTGGTCGACTTGCCGGCCTTATCGATGGTGACCAGGCCCCTGACGCCCAGATCGAAGATCGACGCGGTGAGCGCCGTCCAGCCATTCTGCTTGAAGCCCATGCGGTTGACGTAGTGGACCAGGGCCGGCGACAGCCCCTCGGGCGGATGGAACAGCGGGATGATCGGACCCTTGGCCGGATCGCGCCCGACGCTGCTCCAGGCGAAGAAATTGTAGAGCAGTACGATGAACACGCCGATGGCCGGAAATACGAGCTCGCGATGGTCCGAAAGCCAGTAGCCGGCTGCGGTGAGCCCCGTCGGTTCGGCCAGAATCCCCTTCTGGAACTTGACGGCCACCGTCAGCCCCTCGCCGGGGGCCAGTTCGCGCGTGGCGCGGAAGTTGGCGGTCGCGCCGCCATTGCTCTCTATGGCGACCGCCTGCTCGCGCGAGCCGGGTGCCCCGGTATAGCCGATGGCGCCCGAGATTTGCGCGCCGTCGGGCAGCGTCACGGTCGCCGTCGCCGAGAGGATCGGGAACACCCAGTAGTTGCCCGTGGCGTTCCAGTCGAGCTCGTCGTGATCGGCAAAGAAGCGCCCCATGCGGCTCATCGTGTAGCGGATCACATAGATATGCGGGCCGCTATCGAGATAGACGTCGGCGTCGCCGATGCGGATCCGCTTGAAGCCGCTGCCCAGCCCCTCGAGCGAATAGGGTTCGGGCCGTCCGTCCCGCGTGACCGAGACCACCTCCAGCGTCGAGCGCAGGCGGGACTTGTCGTCGTTGATGAGCTGGGTGGGGATGTCACGATAGATGCCGTGGCGAATCTGATCGCCTTCCGCGTTGACCGTGATGGTCTCGGTGACATCCACCGTCCCGTTGGCCGCCATCGTCACCTTGGAGTCGAAGGCGCGGATTTCCTCGCGCGCCCAGGCCGGGACGGCCAGCACGAGCAGGACGGCCAGAACGGCCGCGACGCGCTCCGCCGCCCGCATGCGGATCGGGACCCGCAACGATTTCGCTGTGCGTGTGGTCATCGGAGTGCTCCCTCGGCGTACCCCGCCCATCCCCGCCGATCGCAGGGATGATCCCGGTCGGCCGGCCCCGGTTGGAAGACGCCCTAGAACTTGACCTGCGGCACCGCGCGGTCGGCCGCGTTGTCGATCTCGAAGAACTGCACCTTCTCGAAGTGGAACATGTTCGCAAGGATGTTCGAGGGAAACGACTCGACCGCCGTGTTGAGGTCGCGCGCCGTGCCGTTGTAGTAGCGGCGCGCCATCTGCAGCTCATTTTCGGTGTTGCTGAGCTCACCCTGGAACTGCAGGAAATTCTGGCTCGCCTTGAGGTCGGGATAGGCTTCCGCCACCGCCATCAGCCGGCCCAGCGCCTGCGAGAGGATGCCCTCGGCCTGCGCCCGCTGCTCCGGCGTGCCGTTGGCAGCCGCCATCGCCTCGGTGCGCGCTTTGGTCACCGCCTCGAGCGTCTCGCGCTCGTGACCCATATAGCCCTTGACCGATTCGAGCAGGTTCGGGATCAGGTCGGCGCGTCGCTTGAGCTGCACGTCGATGCCCGACCAGCCCTCCTGCGTGAGCTGCCGCTGGCGCACCAGCCCGTTATAGGCGAGCACCGCCCAGCCGACGACGACCACGACGATGACGAGAATGATCCAGCCGATCATGAATTGCCTCCCAAAAGGCGCGCCATGCGCCGCAACAGTGCCCGGACAGTGGCACCGCTCCATGGGCGCTGCAACTGACCGGCCCTGGCTGAATGTGTGATGAATGGGAAAGAAGCGCCCGGCCTCCGTGTCCGGGCGTCCTCGAGCACGGCGTCGGTATTGCGCCTGGCCCCGGAACGGCACGCGGGGCCCGCTCCCTGCTGCGGGGGCGCGCCGGCGGTCGGTGTAGTAACCTATTCCAGGTTATCACCCTCTTCTGGATTGTCGTCACCTGGTTTCTGGTTAAAGCGAGATTTCCGCTTGTAGGCCTTGGGGTTGGCCATGATCTTGGGGCGGAACAAGGGGCTCCCCAGCGCCTTGGCTGCAAGGTTGCGCCGTTTCGCCGGAGCCTTTCGTTTCCTCGCCGCCATCGCCGTCTCTCCCGACTGCAAGTCTAGAGCGGGCCGGCGGGCAGGCAAAGCCCGCCTCCCGCGAGGCGGGCGAAGTTCCGTGCCAAACCGTCCCGCACGGCCACGGTCGGGGCCCGCCTGGCCGCCCGCTCGCTGTCCGCTCCCTGGCCGATCGGGCACGCTCCCCGCCCTCACGGGGACCAGGACCCTAGCTAGAGCGTCGTTTCAGCGCACTGCAGCTCGACCTTGAGCCCGTCCGGCCCGCTGACGAAGAGCTGCCGGATGCCCGTGCCGGGTATCCCCGCTTCCACATAGGCGAACCCTTCGCGCTCGAGCCGCGCCTTCTCGGCCTCGAAGTCGAACCCCGCGAATGCGATGTGATCCACCCAGCCATGCGGGCTGGGCGTCGTGAGCAGCGACGTATGGATGATCGGGGTCTCGCCCAGATAGAGCCAGTGTCCGGGAAAGTCGAACGGTGGACGGTAGCCCTCCACCAGACCGAGCAGCCGCACCAGGAAATCCCGCGTCGCTTCGAGGTCGCTCGCACGGATGTTGATATGATCGAGGCGGATCACCCTCACGCCCCGCCGCCCGCCGTTTCGAGCCAGGCGGCGCCGCAGGCCTTGGCCAGCTCGCGGATGCGAAGGATGTAGCTTTGCCGTTCCGTCACCGAGATGACCCCGCGCGCATCGAGCAGGTTGAAATTGTGGCTTGCCTTGATCACCTGCTCGTAGGCTGGCAGCGCCAGCGCGTGCCGGCCGTTGGGTCCGGCGCCTCTGCCCTTGCTGAGCAGCGCCTTGCATTCGCTCTCGGCGTCCGCGAAGTGGCGGAAGAGCATTTCGGTGTCGGCCGCCTCGAAATTGTAGCGCGATTGCTCCTGCTCGTTCTGCAGGAACACATCGCCATAGGTCACCTTGTCGTTGTCGCCGCCATTGAAGTTGAGGTCGTAGACGTTCTCGACCCCCTGCACATACATGGCGAGCCGCTCGAGGCCATAGGTGATCTCGCCCGGAACGGGCTTGCACTCGAAGCCGGCGACCTGCTGGAAGTAGGTGAACTGGCTCACTTCCATGCCGTCGCACCAGCACTCCCAGCCCAGGCCCCAGGCGCCCAGCGTCGGGCTCTCCCAGTCGTCCTCGACGAAGCGGATGTCGTGCAGCGAGGCATCGAGGCCGATTTCGGCCAGCGAGCGCAGATAGAGCTCCTGGATGTCCTCGGGCGATGGCTTCAGGATCACCTGGAACTGGTAGTAATGCTGCAGCCGGTTGGGGTTCTCGCCATAGCGCCCGTCCTTGGGCCGGCGCGAGGGCTGCACATAGGCCGCGTTCCACGGCTTGGGCCCGAGCGCACGCAGCGTGGTGGCCGTATGGAAAGTGCCCGCCCCCATCTGCATGTCGTAAGGCTGCAGGATCACGCAGCCCTGGGCGGCCCAGAAGCGCTGCAGCGTGAGGATCAGCCCCTGGAACGATTTCTTGGGGTCCATGCGATCGGCAAGTTCGGGCATCTGCGGCGTCCGGTTGAAGGCGGCCGGACCCTAGTTTCTGCCGTGGGCAGGGTCAACAGCGCCGCGGGGGCCGGCCGCCGGTCAGCCGCCCTCGCCGTCGGGTGGGCGGAACGTGCCGTCCTTGTCGCGCTTGAGCGTGATGACTCCCGGCGCGTCGCGCTCCTTGCGATCGCGGTCGCGGATGGCTTTCTCCTCGGCGCGGAACTGGCTGGTCCAGTCGCGCCAGATGCGGCGCACGCCGGCATAGATGGCCCCGGCGATGAGCACGATGATGACGATGCGCAGCAGCAGTCCCGTCACAGTCCCAGCCTCGTCCAGAGCGCGCGATCTTCGATTGCGGCAGCCAGGTCCGCTGCCGCAAGACCCAGCGAGGGCAGCCGCAGCCAGCCGCGCCGCGGCTCGATCACGCGCAGCCGCACATCTTCGCCGAACCGCGCGCGCAGCGTTTCGTGCAGATCGCCGAGCGCGTCCACCAGCCCGAGCTCGAGTCCGCGAACGCCGCTCCAGAATTCGCCGGTGAACAGCAGATCGTCCTCCGCCCGGAGCCGGCCGGCACGGCGCGTCTTGACCCAGTCGATGAACACTCCGTGCACGTCGAGTTCCATCTGCTTGATCCGCTCCACGTCCTCGGCCTTCTCGGGCAGGAACGGATCGAGCGTCGATTTGTTCTTGCCCGCCGTGTGCACCCGCCGCTCGATGCCCAGCTTGCCCAGCGCTCCGGCGAATCCGAAGCCGGCGAAGATGACCCCGATCGAGCCCACGATCGAGGAGGGATCGGCGATGATTTCGTCGCCGGCCGTGGCGATGAAGTAGCCGCCTGAGGCCGCGGCATCCTCGACGAAAACGATCACATGCCGGCCGTGTTCGGCCGCAAGGTCCCGGATCCGCTTGGCGATCAGCCGCGACTGCACCGCCGACCCGCCCGGCGAGTTGACGATCAGGGCCACCGCCGGGGCAGGCATCTCGAAGGCCCGGGCGAGCAGCGGCGCGACCGACTGGATGTTGAGCCGCCCGGGGCGGTACTCGGCCGCGATCACCCCGTGCAGGCGCACCACCGGCACGACGGGGCCGCCGCGGCCGAAGAACCGCGCCAGCCATCCAGCAATGCCTCTGCGTTTTGCCATCGAGCCGAGCCTGAAACGCCGCTGATGTAGAGCCGGCCGGCGCCGATTACCAGTGGAGCCGTTCGCGCCCGCGCAGGATCGCCTCGAACTCCGCCCGGAAATGCCGCCCGTCGCTGAGATGGAGGGCGCGCGAGCCCAGCAGCGTCAGCGGCGCGCGCGACCCCTTGATGCCGCGCACCAGGATGCGGTGGGCCGGCTCGCCCTCGCGCGGCGTCAGCGGCAGCACCGTGATCGCCCCGAAACGCCCGGTCATGCTCGTCAGCAGCTCTGCCAGCGCCTCGGCCACATGAATGAAGATCGTCTCCCCGCCTGGCGCGGCATGCGCCGCCGCCGTCTTCACCCACAGATCGAGCGCCGCTGCGCTCATCTGCCGCGCCTGCGCGCCACGGCTCGAGGCGCGTGTTCCCCGTTCGGCGGCAAAGAACGGCGGATTGGCGATCACGCTGGCGAACGCCTCCGCCTTCAGTCCCGCCGCCGACCGCGCCCGGCCGGACGCGGTGACGTCCACGCCCGCCACGCGGACGCGCTCCGCAAGCCCGTTGGCCTGCGCATTCTCCGCCGCGAGCGCCGCCATCTGCGCATCCGCCTCGACCAGCGTCGCGGCAAGGCCCGGATGATACGTCAGCGCCACCAGCGCTGCGACGCCTGAGCCCGCCCCCAGATCGAGCAGCGCCCCTTCCGCGCGCCCTGCCGCGGCCCCCAGCAGCACCGAATCGAGCCCGGCGCGAAAACCCCTGAGCGGCTGCGCGATGGTCAACCGGCCGTCGAGAAAGGCGTCGCGTGTGGACTCCATGTTTTACAAATGTCCTCGCGTCGGCTAGGGACTTCGCAATCCAGCCGTGCCCGATCATAGGGATTTGCGGTCCCGGCTCAATGGCGAGAGGACGATGGTCGTTTCGGCGGCAGCAGCGAAGGCGGATGCGGGGCTTGGCGCGCTCGACCGGCTGCTTGCGGCCACCGCCTCCGAAATGGCCAAGGTCAACGCCCTGATCCTCGCCCGCGCCGACTCGCATGTGGAGATGGTGCCCGAACTCGCCCGCTATCTCATCGAGGCGGGCGGCAAGCGCCTGCGTCCCATGCTGACTGTCGCGGCGGCCCTGCTCTTCGGCAAGGCCACGGGCGCGCAGACCAACTACGCCGCCGCCGTCGAATTCATGCACAACGCGACGCTCCTGCACGACGACGTGGTCGACGAGAGCGACATGCGGCGGGGCCGGCCCGCCGCCCGCATCATCTGGGGCAACCAGGCGAGCGTGCTCGTCGGCGATTACCTTCTCGGCCAGGCCTTCCTGATGATGGTCGAGACCGGCCGGCTCGATGCCCTGGGCGTGCTCGCCAGGGCTGCGACGATCATCGCCGAGGGCGAGGTCTTCCAGCTTTCCAAGGCCGGCGACCTGACCGCGACCCCCGAGGACTACGACCAGGTCATCCGGGCCAAGACTGCAACGTTGTTCCAGGCGGCGGCGGAAGTGGGCGCCATGGCCGGCGGCGCCGACGAGTCCGGTCGGCTGGCGCTGCGCGACTACGGCATGCAGCTCGGCCTCGCCTTCCAGCTCGTCGACGATGTCCTCGACTATCGCGGGGAAAGCGGCGCCATGGGCAAGAACACCGGCGACGATCTGCGCGAGGGCAAGATGACCCTGCCGGTGATCCTCGCCCTCGCCGAGGCCAATCCCGCCGAGCGCGACATCATAACGGCCTCTCTGGGCAAGCCGGACGCGAGCGATGCCGCGCTCGCCCAGGTGGTCGCCATCATGACCCGCCACGGCGCCCTCGACCGCACGGTCGCCAGGGCCCGCGAGCATGTCCGCCTGGCGCGCGCCGCCCTGGCCCCGCTCCCCGAAAGCGAGATGAAGACCATCCTCTCCGACATCGCCGAGTTCTACGTCAGCCGCGCGTACTAGCGGGCGGACACGCCCCGAAACGAGGCAATGGACAAGCCTGGCCCCGCTGACGCTAGAATAGGCGCGTGGGAGGCCTGTCATGTTCTATCGGCGTATTTTGCGAGCTGCGTTCCTTGGTGTGCTCCTGACAAGCTCGGCGAATGCCGGGATGGAAGAGGGGCAGAGTTGGTTTGGCGCACTTGAGGATGAAGCCAGATTTTTGATCCAAACCGACTTGGTACTTCTTGGCTTATACGACAGGTACATTGACGGCGACTACGGACCGGGCACCTTTAGGGCGATATCCACCTTTCAGGACCAGCAGGGCGCGACTCCGGACGGAATCCTCACCGACGAACAAATGAAGGCGCTGGACGCACAGGCGACCGAGGTGTTCGGCCGCCTCCGGTTCGGCGAGGTCAAGGATACGGCCGCCAACATCAGTTTGTTCCTGCCATCAGGCATTCTCGACACGAAATCATCGGTCGTCCGAGGCACCAGATATTCATCGAGTGATGGCGGGATGGTTCTTGAAACGCTCCAGCGCTCCCTTGCCGATCAGAGCTTCGCGGCCCTCTTCGGAAGACTGGCCTCTTCCGGGCCCAAACGGCGCGTCACTTACACGGACTTTGAGGAGACAACATTCACCGTCTCGGGCGAGGCTAGCGGTCGCCGCTTCTACTCGAAATTCTACAATGATGGCAGCGCCAGCGTTGGGTTCACCCTTGCATGGACCGACGGCTACGAAGATATGGGCAAGATGCTATCGATCATGCTTGCCAATTTCTCGGCACCGCTCGCGGTGAGCGACGATGGGAAGTCTCACAGCGAGCTGCCGAACAGCGGTCAAGCGCCAGACTACGTCTCCGGTAGCGGCTTCATTTTCAGCCAGCAGGGACTGATCGCAACCAACTACCATGTTGCGGGAGAGTGCAAAGCCTTGAGCATTCCGGGCTACGGCGAAGCATCCCTGGTACGAGTAGACAAGGAAGCCGACCTGGCCGTGATCCAGCTAGTCCGGAAATCAGCTCCCCACTGGGCTACCATACGCTCGACACCGCCCGAGCTCGCCGAGAATGTCGTTCTGCTGGGCTTCCCCTTAGCTGATATTCTGAACTCGTCGCTCAACGTTGCAACAGGGATCATCTCCTCACAGACCGGTCTAGGCGGGACTACCGATTGGTTCACAACCAACGCCGGAATTCAGCCGGGCAACAGCGGCGGCCCGATTCTCGATCTTGAAGGCCACGTGATTGGAGTTGCTGTCGCCAAGATAGACGACACGAAGCTCCTCGCCGCCAAAGGCGACACTGCCCCGAACGTCGGTTTCGGAATAAACAACACCGCGCTGCTAAATTTCCTGAGTATATTTGAACATGACGAAACCACCTCAGGATTGTCGCCAACCTTAACCCCACAGGAGGTAGCGAAGGAAGGCCGTCAATTTACCGTCCAGGTGATCTGTCAACGGACGCCTGCTGGCTTGGCCTCCACTGAGTGACGGACATAGCGCTAGCCGCTCGGTGGAGCCCCGCCACTCACCCCTTCAGCACCAGCTCCACCACGGGCACGATCACGTCCGGCTTCTTGACCGGCAGGTCGAGCGTCAGCGTCGTCTGCCCCACGGGCGGCACGAAGTGCGGATCGTCGCTTGCGCCCACCCATCGCACCTCGCTGGCATCGTGCAGCAGCTGCGCATAGCTGACCTTTCCGGCCAGCCCATCCAGATGCAGGAAGCGATTGGGCCAGTTGTAGATGTGCAGATAGAGCCGGTTGCCGCGCTGCGTGTAGCGGCAGTCCTGCGGCGCGGGAAATTCCGAGCGTCCGGCTCCGTAGATCGAGCGGCTGTGCAGCCTCATCCAGTCCGCATAGGCGTCGAGCGCCTCGATCGCCCGCCGGTCGAACGTGCCGCGCGCCGTCGGGCCCACATTCATCAGCAGGTTGCCGCCCAGGGCCACCCCGTCGATCAGGATCTGGATGAGCTGCGCCGGGCTCTTCCAGCTTTCCTCGTCGCGGTAATAGCCCCACGAGCCCGAGAACGTCTGGCACATCTCCCAGGTCGGCTCGCGGCCATTGATGAGCGGCGGCGTGCGCGGCGTGTACTGCTCGGGCGTGATCACGTCGGGCAGCGCGTCGGTGAGCCCGTCGAGGCCGAGCCGGTTGTTGACGATGATCTCGGGCTGCAGCCTCCGCACCAGCTTGAGCAGCTCCACTGCCTCCCAGTCGTCGCGGCCCTTGCCGGGCAGACCCCGGTAGTCGCGCCCGGCATAGGAGAAATCGAACCAGATGATGTCGATCCTGCCATATCCGGTCAGAAGTTCCGTCACCTGCTCGCGCATATAGGCGGCGTACCGCTTGCCGTCGCGTCCCCGGTTGAGCTCGGCGGCATCCGCCCGGTTGCGCAGCGGATGGTACATGTCGATGGCGAAATCGGGATGATGCCAGTCGAGCAGCGAATAGTAGAACCCAATTCTGAGGCCTTCCGCCCGGAAGGCCTCCACGAACGGCCCGATCAGATCCTTGCCGTAGGGGGTCCTGGTCGCCTTGTAGTCGGTGGCTTTGCTGTCCCACAGGCAGAAGCCTTCGTGGTGCTTGGCGGTCAGCACCACATACTTCATTCCCGCCTCCCGCGCCCGGCGTGCCCACTCGCGCGGGTCGTAGAGGTCCGGATCGAAATTGTCGAAGTAGCGCTGGTAGCCGGCGTCGTCGATTTCCTCCCGGTTCTTGACCCATTCGTGCCGGGCCGCCAGTGAATAGAGCCCGAAATGGATGAACATCCCGAAGCGGTCATGCACGAACCAGCTCTTCTTTTCGGGGGCAAGGAACAGTGCGGAGAGCTGGTCGGTCATGTCGTGGTCCTGCTGCATCAAGCAGCCGAAGCTTTGGCCTATGCGGCGCCGGCCGGTCAATCGGCCTGCTGCGGTCAGGCCGCCATCAGCGGCGCCGCGGCAACCCAGTAGTCGGGCCATTGCGTGCGCAGATCGTGCGCCGCCTGGTGGGCCCTCGCCGCCGAGCCGAAGAGTCCGAACACCGTCGCGCCTGAGCCTGACATCCGCGCAAGGATGCAGCCCTCGATCGCAGCCAGCCGCGCCTTGAGCACGCCGATCGCCGGCACGAGCGCGATGGCCGGCGCTTCGAGGTCGTTGCGCGTCTCGCTCAGCCACAGCCCAAGCTGCGCCGGGCGCGTCAGGGGATCGCCGAGCGGCGGCAACCGCGGATTTTCCCGCCGTTCGAGCCGGCGGAAGACCTCCGCCGTCGCGACCGGCACCAGCGGATTGACCAGCACCACATGGCATTTGGGAAAGCTCTTGAGCGGCGCGACGATTTCGCCAAGCCCGCGCACCTCCGCCGGCCGCGAGTAGAGGCACATCGGCACGTCCGCGCCCAGTCCCAGGGCGATCTTGAGCAGCTCCGCGAAGGCGAACTCGCCCTCCCCCATTGCGGAAAAGAGCCGCAGCGCCGCCGCCGCGTCGGCCGAGCCGCCTCCCAGCCCCGCGGCAACCGGCAGGTTCTTTCGGAGCCGGAGCGCGAGCCCCTCGGGAAGCGCCCCGGGCCAGCGCGTGCGGAACGCGGCGAGCGCCTTCAGCACCAGGTTGCCCTCCGAGCTCCCCAGAGCCGGCGCGAACGGACCGCTGATGCTGAGGCTGTCCTTGCGCGCCGGGACCGCCTCGATCTCGTCGCAGACATCGGCGAACGCCACCAGCATTTCGAGCGCGTGGTAGCCGTCTGCCCGGCGCCCGGTCACGTGCAGCGCAAGATTGATCTTGGCCGGCGCCGCCTCGCTCCACGGCTCAGCCAATTGTCGGGCCCCCGGCGGTATGCGGCAAAGTCAGTTCGCCGGCGCCGCGGCGTCCGCCGGCGCCGCTCCTTCAAGCTCGGGCGCCGACTCGCCGTCCTTTGGGGCCGCATCGAGACCGCCCTTGAGCTTGGGAGCGACGCGCGCCTTCACGTTGCCTTCTGTGTCCATGGCGTAAGCGACGTTCCACTGAAAGCGCGCTTCGAGCTTGCGCCCTACGCGCCAGTAGGCATCGCCCAGATGGTCGTTGATCTCGGGGTCGTTCGGCCGGAGCGTCGCCGCCTGTTCGAGCTGCGTCACCGCATCGGCGTAGCGGCCGAGCCGATAATAGGCCCAGCCCAGACTGTCGATGATGTAGCCGTCGTTTGGCGAAGCCTTGACCGCCTTCTGGATCATGTCGAGGGCGCGGTTGAGGTTCATGCCCTTGTCCACCCAGCTGTAACCCAGGTAGTTGAGCACCTGCGGCTGGTTCGGATTGAGATCGAGAGCCCTCAGAAAATCCTTCTCGGCCAGCGGGAACTGGTTCGAGCGCTCATAGGCGATGCCGCGCACATAGTAGAAGCGCCAGTCTCCCGGCGTATTTCCCCCGGTCACAGCGAGCGCCTTGGTGTAGGCCTCGGCCGCCGCCTTGTACTGCTTGTCCGATCGCAGCAGATCGCCCAGCACCGAGATCGCGTCGATGTCCTTGGGATTGGTCGTGACGATGTTGCTGAGCCGCCGGATCGCTTCGCTGCGGTTGCCCAGCGCGTCGAGATTGTCGGCCACGCGCACCACCGCCATCGGCTTCATCGGCGATGTGGCGGGGATCGCGTCATAGACGGTGTTGGCGATCTCGTGCTGATTGTTGCTGTCGTAGAGCTGGCCGATCACGAGCGCGATCGTGTCGTTCTTGGGGTTGAGGTAGGCTCCCAGCCTGAGCAGCACCATCGAAACGTCGGCCGTGCCGTCCCGCGCGAAGGCCACGCCCACCGAGTGGAACATCTCGGCCGCTCCCGCCTGCACCGTCTCGGCATAGGGGCCGGGGCGCTGCTTGTTGGCGAGCGCCTGCTTCACCTGGCTGATCACCGGATGCTCGAGCCCCTGCGCCTCGAACGCGACGATCGCGTCGATCGCCGGACCATACTGTCCCGCATTGCCCAGGATGCGCGCATAGGCCTCCACAACGTCCGCCGTGTAAGGGTCGGCGTCGTGCGCCTCGCTGATATATTTGATGGCGTCGGCCTGCCGCCCCGCCACGTCCGCCATGATGGCGCGGTGGAACACCAGAAATTCCTCGAGGCCGCCGTCGGCGATCTTGTCGAGCGAAGCGAACGCATCGTCGATTCGGCCCTCGCCGGTCAGCGCCCAGGCCTTGAGGATGGCGCCTGTCACGCCCTCGAAGGTCGAGGCGTCGAGCTTGTCGAGGTCGGCGATCGCGGCCTCATAGCGGCGCTGCTTGAAGGCCTGCGTGGCGATCACCAGCTTGGCCATGTCGTTGTCGGGCTGCTGCGCCACCACTTGGCGCGCCACATCCACCGCCGCGTCGATCTGCCCGTCCGCTCCGTAGGCGATATAGGCCCGCTCCAGAATATTGGGGTTCTGGTAGTCCTCGCTCAGCGCATCGTGAAAGAATTGCGCCGCCTCGTGCGTCCTCAGCTCGCCCAGCGCCTGCTGTCCGGCAAGGTAATTGCCCACCGCGCTTTCCGGGCCCGGCAGGCTGTCGGTCGCCAGCGCCGGCGCCGCAAGAGCTAGGACGAGCCCCGGGACCGCGGCAAGGCGCAAGAGAATGTTCACGTGGGATTCGAGCTCCGGGTTAGGCCGTGCGAAGAACGCGGAAACATTGGCTATTTTAGGACTGCGCCGCAAGGGCGAGGCCGTTCAAACCCCCGCTACATCCCGCTGTAGTTGGGTCCGCTGCCCCCTTCCGGCGGCGTCCAGGTGATGTTGCGGGCCGGATCCTTGATGTCGCAGGTTTTGCAGTGGACGCAGTTCTGCGCGTTGATGCGGAACGTGGGCACTCCGGAAACGTCCACCACCTCATAAACTCCGGCGGGGCAATAATTCGGGGCCGGCTCCACGCCGTAGGCGGGCGCCGTGTCGCGCAGCGGCGCCGCCGGGTCGGCGAGCCGCAGATGCCCCGGCTGATCCTCGTCATGGGCGATGTTGGCCAGAAAAACCGAAGAC
>DASZSH010000063.1:0-28843 GCA_035548755.1 Devosia sp. | reverse complement strand
CGCATGTCGGCGATGGTGTCGGAGACGTCCTCCTTGTCCATCAGCTCGAGCCGCTGCTCGAAGATGACCTTGCGCTGGTCGTTCATCACGTCGTCGTATTTGAGGATGTTCTTGCGGATGTCGAAGTTGCGCGCCTCGACGCGCCCCTGCGCCCGCTCGATCGCCTTGGTCACCCACGGATGGGTGATGGATTCGCCCTGCTCGAGCCCGAGCTTGCCCAGCATCGAGTCCATGGACTCCACCGGGAAGATGCGCATGAGGTCGTCCTGCAGGGAGAGGAAGAATTTCGATCGGCCGGGGTCGCCCTGGCGGCCGGAGCGGCCGCGCAGCTGGTTGTCGATGCGGCGGCTCTCGTGACGCTCGGTGCCGATCACCATGAGCCCGCCCGCCTCGAGCGCCTTCTGCTTGTCGCGCGCGATCTGCTCCTTGATGCGGGCGATCCTGCTGTTGCGCTCCTCGCCCTCGAGGCCGGCGGCCTCCTTCTCGATGCGCATCTCGAGATTGCCCCCCAGCTGGATATCGGTGCCGCGGCCGGCCATGTTGGTGGCGATCGTCACCGCCCCGGGCACGCCGGCATCGGCGATGATGTGCGCTTCCTGCTCGTGATAGCGCGCATTCAGCACCTGCAGGTCGCTGATGCCCCGCTTGCGCAGCAGATCGGCCAGCATCTCGGATTTCTCGATCGAGGTCGTGCCCACCAGCACCGGCTGGCCGCGCTTGCGGCAGTCCTCGATGAGGGTGGCGATCTCCTCGAACTTCTCCTCCGCCGTGCGGAAGATGGCGTCGTCTTCGTCCACGCGCTTGACCGGCACGTTGGTGGGGATGGTGACGACGTTGAGATTGTAGATGTTGGCGAACTCTTCGGCTTCCGTCGCCGCCGTGCCAGTCATGCCCGCGAGCTTCTTGTACAGGCGGAAATAGTTCTGGAACGTGATCGAGGCCAGCGTCTGGTTTTCCGGCTGGATCTTGACCCGCTCCTTGGCCTCGAGCGCCTGGTGCAGGCCCTCCGAATAGCGCCGGCCGGGCATCATGCGGCCGGTGAACTCGTCGATGATGACCACTTCGTCGTTGCGGACGATGTAGTCCTTGTCCTTGTTGAACATCTTGTGGGCGCGCAGCGCCGAATTGGCGTGGTGCACGAGGTTGACGTTCTCGAGATCGTAGAGGCTCTCGCCCTTGAGCAGCCCGGCCTCGCGCAGCAGCCCCTCGAGCTTTTCGGTGCCGCTTTCGGTGAAGGTGACCGAGCGCTGCTTTTCGTCGTGGTCGAAATCGCCCTCGCCGATCTGCTTCATGATCTCGTCGACGGCGATGTAGAGATCCGAGCGGTCCTCGGTGGGGCCCGAGATGATGAGCGGCGTGCGCGCTTCGTCGATCAGGATCGAGTCCACCTCGTCCACGATGGCGTAGGCATGGCCGCGCTGCACCATCTGGGCGCGCGAATACTTCATGTTGTCGCGCAGATAGTCGAAGCCGTATTCGTTGTTGGTGCCGTAGGTGACGTCGCAGGCGTAGGACGCCTTGCGCTCCTCGTCCGACAGGCCGTGAACGATGATGCCGACGCTGAGGCCGAGGAATTTGTAGATCTGCCCCATCCACTCGCTGTCGCGCTTGGCGAGGTAGTCGTTGACCGTCACCACATGCACGCCGTTGCCGGTGAGCGCATTGAGATAGACCGGCAGCGTCGCCACCAGCGTCTTGCCCTCGCCGGTGCGCATCTCGGCGATGGCGCGGTCGTTGAGCACCATGCCGCCCACGAGCTGGACGTCGAAGTGCCGCATCCCCAGCGTCCGCTTGGAGGCCTCGCGCACCACCGCGAAGGCTGGCACCAGCAGATCGTCGAGGGTCCGCCCCGCCTGGAGCTCCTGCCGGAACTGCTGCGTCTTGGCCCTGAGTTCGCCGTCGCTGAGCTTGGCCATCTCGGCTTCGAGGGCGTTGATGGCATCGACCTTGGGCTGGTAGCGCTTGACCTGACGGTCATTGGCAGAGCCGAAAATCGCCTTGGCGATGCTGGCGAGAACCATGGAGCGTTCCTTGTCTTGATGGCGCCGCATTCGAGGGCGCGCGGGCGGTCGTTCGAGCTGCCGTTAGAAGGCTGAAAACCGCCGAATTTCGGGCGTTTACAGACGTTGCGGGTATGTAAGAGCGGGGGTCAGTATTGTCAACGGAGCGCAAATGGGCCAAACCCTTGCCGCGCGCCGCGCAGAGGGCTGAGGCGCTTTACCGGAGCCAAGCTTCTTCCATGACATCACACATCTCGCCGGCGCGTCTGCCTGTCTTGCTCAAACTGCTGGTCCTGGCGCTGGTTGCCTTGACCCTGGGCGGCCTCCCCTTCGCCTCGATCGCGCAGGATGCGTCCGCCTCCTCGTCCGAGCCGCCGGCGGCCTCCGGCGGCGCAACGCAGGCCGGTCCGAGCCCCTCCAGCGTCGTGGCGACGGTGGGCGGCCAGCAGATCACCGAGGCCGATCTGGCCTTCGCGGCCGAGGATCTCGGCCAGGAGCTGCAGCAAATCCCGCAGGACCAGCTGCGCGCCGTGCTGCTGGCCCAGATGATCGATCTCAAGCTGATGGCCGAGGCCGGCCACGCCGCCAATCTTGAGCAGTCCGATCTCTACAAGCAGCGCCTGAGCTACCTGACCGATCGCGCGCTGCGCCGCGCCTACACCAAACAGGCGGTGAGCGACACCATCACTGACGCCGAAATCAAGGCCGAGTACGACAAGGAAATCGCCGCGATGCCCAATGTCGACGAGGTGCATGCCCGTCACATCTTGGTGAGCACCGAGGACGACGCCAAGGCGATCAAGGCCCAGCTCGACGGCGGCGCCGATTTCGCAGCCCTCGCCAAGGAGAAGTCGATCGAGCCCGGAGCCAAGGATTCGGGCGGCGACCTCGGTTACTTCACCCAGGACAAGATGGTGAAGCCCTTTGCGGACGCGGCCTTTGCGCTCAAAGTCAATGAGATTTCCCAGCCGGTTCAGACCCAGTTCGGCTGGCACATCATCCAGGTGATCGACCGCCGCCCGGCCGCCAAGCCGACCCTGCAGGAGCTGACCCAGCAGATCGGCCAGCAGCTTTACGTGCAAAAATATCGCGCCCTGTTCGACCAGCTCCGCAAGGCGGCTCAGATCGACATTCCCGATGCCACGCTCAAGCAGCAGGTTGAGGCGCAGATCGGCCCAAGCCAATAACGCCGGTTCCCGGCCTACCGGGCAAGGGGGGAACTCTACCCCTGCCCCCGCCCGCGCCTGGAAGATCGTTCTATCCGAGCGGCGGGGCCGGCGCGGTATGGGCTCCTGCTGACGTCTGCGCCGCCCCGATACCGCGGGCCAACGTCGCGGCGACCCGGGAGATCTCTCTCTCGTCGACGTCCAGTTGTCCCGACAGCAGCCGGCCCCAGCAGTAGTTGACGATCAACTCGACCAGCAGCTCGGCGATGGCGGAGTCCAGCCCGTGGCGCGCGAAGCGGCGCGCGGTGCGGGCGCGCCGTTCGAGGTGGTAGGCGTCAAAAGAGGTGCTTGCGTCGGGATTGGTCGGCGCCTCGGCGAGGATGGAACGGAAGACCGGGCCGGCCGGGGTGTCGCGCCAGAAGCGGAGGAGGTTGCCGATGAACCCCCCGATGTCGCCCTCGAGCGTGCCCGTGTCGGGCTCGACCATCTGCTCCTTGAGCCCCTCGTAAACGGCGAGCAGCAGCGCCGTCTTGCTCGGCCACCAGCGATAGATCGTCGGCTTGCCCGCATGCGCGCGTCGCGCCACGGCCTCAATCGAAAATCCGGCCAGGCCCTCTTCCACCAGCAGTTCCCGCGCCGCCTCGAGAATGGCCTTCTCGCTCTCGGGATTGCGCTGCGCGCCGATTGACCGCCTTGCGACGCCCATGGTCCTTCCTTTCGGCATCACATTACCATGCCTCTTGACGAAACGAAACGGTCCGTTCTATATGGGAACGGAACGTATCGTTCTGTTAGGAGGTAGTCTCATGACCACTTTTGTTCAAGCAAGCGCCGCTCCGGCGCCCTCGCGCGCCCCAAGCCTTAACCGCTTCCGCTTCGCCCTGCTCGTCTTGATCGGGGTCTATCCGCTGGTGACAGCCATATCCTACGCGATCGCGCCCTTTACGGCCGGCTGGGCGATCTGGCAGCGCGGGCTGGTTCTCGCTCCGATGATGGTCCCCGCAATGGTCTGGGGCCTGATTCCCTTCATCCAGACGCGGTTTCGAAGCTTCATCATGCATTGATCAGAAGCCGGCGGGCCGGTCAGGGCGGGGACTGTGCCCAGCCGGCCCGCCGCTGGAAAAGCCCCTGAGGCGGGGCTATCTTTTGGTCATGGACAAGGACGCGGTCATTGCTGTTCTGCGCCAACACCGCGCCGAGCTTGAGCGGCTCGGCGTTCGGCATGCCGCACTTTTCGGTTCGGTGGCCCGGGGCGAGGCCGGCCCCAAGAGCGATATCGACATCGCCATCGATCTCGACAGGTCGCGTCGGCCCACGATCTACGACTACGTTGGCATGCAACAGTTCATCAGCGGTCTTTTCGATGGCTCTGTGGATGTCGTCGACAGGGAATCCCTCAAGCCTGCGGTTCGCGAAAGCGTGATGGCCGATCTCGTCCGAGCCTTCTGACTGTGGCGCCCGAACGCGACCTCTCGCGGTTGGAAGACATTCGCGGCGCGATTGTCTATGCGCAGCAGTTCGTCTCGGGAGTGACCTTCGAGATGTTCGAGGCCGACATGATGCGTGTGCTGGCGGTCATCCGCTGCCTGGAAGTGATTTCCGAGGCGTCGCGTCGGCTCGACCCGGCCGTAAAGGCCCGCCACCCCGAGCTACCCTGGTCACAGATCGCAGGCGCCGGAAATGTCTATCGCCACGACTACCGCATGGTCCGCAACGATATTGTGTGGGAGACCGTGCACTCTGCGCTGCCGCCGCTGCTTGCCGCGGTCGAAGCCGAACTCGCGCGCCGCCCCTGAGCTTGCGCGTCCCCTGAACATCGGGCATTTGGGGCAAAACATCAAAGTCAGAGCTCATGCCCCACCCGGTCTCTCCCCTCGCGCCCAAGAGCTATCCCGATCTGCCCGCGATCGCGGGGGTGCGCTTCGCTACCGCCGAAGCCGGCATCAAGTACAAGAACCGCACCGACGTGCTGCTCGCAGCCTTCGACGAAGGGACGACCGTCGCGGGAGTCTTCACCTCGTCCAAATGCCCTTCGGCGCCGGTCGACTGGTGCCGCGACAGGCTCCGGGGCGGCACGGCCCGCGGCCTGCTCGTCAATTCCGGCAACGCCAACGCCTTCACCGGCATGAAGGGCCGCAGGACGGTGGATCTGTCTGCCGCCTACGCGGCGAGCGCCCTGAACGTGCGGCCCGATGAGATCTTCCTGGCTTCGACCGGCGTGATCGGCGAACCCCTCGACCCCGAAAAGTTCGCGACCGTGACGCGCGACATGGCGAGCCGCCTTGCCGATGGTCCCTGGATGGACGCCGCCAGGGCCATAATGACCACCGATACCTACGCCAAGGTGGCGATGGCGACCGTCGAGTTCGACGGCGTTCCGGTCTCGATCGCCGGCATCGCAAAGGGCTCGGGCATGATCGCGCCGGCGATGGCGACCATGCTCAGTTTCGTGTTCACCGATGCGCCGATCTCGAGCGGCGTTCTACAGGGCATGCTGCAGCCGCTGGTCGACAGGAGCTTCAACGCCATCACCGTCGACAGCGACACCTCAACCTCCGACACCTGCCTCGTCTTTGCGACGGGCAAGGCCCCGATCGATGCCATAAATGCATCCACCGATCCGCGGGCCCGCGTCTTCGCCGCGGCGCTGGGCGATGTGCTGCACGACCTCGCAATGCTTGTGGTTCGCGACGGAGAGGGTGCGACCAAGCTTGTGACCGTGAACGTTGAGGGCGCCGCCTCCGACCGCAGCGCGGCCCGGATCGCGCGCGCTATCGCCGATTCCCCGCTGGTCAAGACCGCCATCGCCGGCGAGGATGCCAACTGGGGTCGCGTGGTGATGGCGGTCGGCAAGGCCGGCGAGCCCGCCGATCGGGACCGCTTGCGCATCGCCTTCGGCGACATCGTTGTCGCCGAAAACGGCGAGCGCGCGCCCTCCTACGACGAGGCGGCCGCCTCGGCCTATATGCGCCAGCAGGAGCTTCAACTTACCGTTGGCCTTGGCCTCGGCGCCGGCCGCGCGACGGTCTATACCTGCGATCTCACGCACGGCTATATCGATATCAACGGCAGCTATCGCAGCTGATCATGAGCGTGCCCAGCGTCCTCGAGGCGGAAACCGCCGCGCTCACCGCCTGGCCGGGGCTCTTCACCGCGTTCGATGGGCATTGGGTCTGGCGGGCCGCGCGCGGCTATTCCAATCGCGCCAATTCCATCCAGTGCCTCGACCCGGCCGACGGGGTGGACGCCCCCGAGCGCATTGCCCGCTTCACCGAGCTTTTCGCGCGGCACGGCCTGCCGACGGTCTTCAAGACCTCGCCCCTGACCGCGCCCGAAATCCACGCGACCTTCCGGTCGCTCGGCTGGGAGTCCTTCGGCGCGAGCCGGGTGCTGCGCCTGAGCATGCGGGCGCGGGAATGGCCGGCGCATCACCATACCGCTCTGTTTGCTCCGACCGATCCGCAATGGCACGAGGCGCAGGCAGCCATGAGCGGCTACTCGGCCGCGACGGCCGAAACAGTAAGGCTGATCCTTGCCGCCATTGCCTGCGACAGCCGCGGCGTTCTTGCCTATGACGAGGCGGGCCTGCCGGCAGCGGCGGCCCTCGCCTGCGTTTCGGGCGGCGTGGCCATCTTCGGCAATGTCGTCTCCTCGCCGGCGCATCGGGGCAAGGGCTTCGGCCGGGCCGTCATGGCCGCCGCACTCAACTGGTCGCGCGATGCCGGCGCCACCGGCGCCGCCATTCAGGTCGCTGCCGACAATGCCGTGGCTCTGGCCCTTTATGCCTCGCTCGGCTTCGGCGATGGCTACGACTATGGCTATTTCCGCCCGGTCCGCCGGGCATGAGCCGTCCTATGCTCCTCGTTGTGGCCTGCGCCCTGGTCGATGCCGACCGCCGCGTCCTGATCGCCCAGCGCCCTCCTGGCAGGCAGCTTGCTGGACTATGGGAGTTCCCCGGCGGCAAGGTCGAGCGGGGCGAAACCCCCGAGGCGGCCCTGATCCGCGAACTCGAGGAAGAGCTTGGCGTTTCGACGAAAACCGCCTGTCTTGCGCCGTTAACCTTTGCATCCCATTCTTACGAAAGCTTTCACCTTCTGATGCCACTTTTCGTCTGCCGGAAGTGGCAGGGAACGCCTGAGCCGCGCGAGCACTCCGCCCTCAAATGGGTACGGCCGCAGGCTCTGCGCGACTATCCCATGCCGCCGGCCGATGGGCCGCTGATCGCGCCATTGTGCGATCTGCTGTAAGGGAGGCGGCGAGATGCGCCTGGTTCAGGACTTTGCCTGCGATGAAACGGCTGCCACGGCGATCGAGTACGGGCTGATGGCCGGGCTCATTGCCGTCGCCTGCATCATGGCCTTCGTGGCCTTCGGCAATTCGCTGTCGGGCATGTTCCAGTACATCCAGGACCGCGCGGGCAACGCCATGGACGCCGCCGCAGGCTAACGTCCGAGGATCTTGGCAAGGCTGATCTCGGCGCTGCCGGGCTTGAGCGGCTTCTGCTGGCTCTCATGGGGCGCCCATCCGCTCATCCAGATGATCTCCAAAGTGGCGCGCACGCGCCCGTCCGCATCGGCGGCGATCGCCTGATAGGCGCTGGAGGCGGCCTGCAGGAGCCGCGCCGTGGCGAAGCGGTGCGGCCGGTCGGCGAGCGGGTTGGACGCGCCGAGCGCCTTAAGCTCGCGCATCAGCCCAAGCGGCGAGGCGTAGCGCACCGTATGCGACTCGACATCGCTCACCGGCAACGCCAGGCCCGCCCGCTGCAAGAGCCCGGCGGCGTCGCTGAGCGGAATGAACGGAGCAACGCGCAGGAATGCCCCGCCGCCGATCTCGGCATCGGCGCTGAGAAACGCTTCGCGCAGCTCGGTGAGGCTGTCCCCGCCGATCGCGGCGGCCAGAAACAGGCCATCGGCCTTCAAATGCGCCCGTATCCGGGCGAGGAACCCCGGCACGTCGTCGACGACGTCGAGGTCGAAGATCGACACGATGAGATCGTAGTCCCGTCGCGGCAGCTCGAGGGCCTCCGGATCGACCAGCGGCACGCCTGGCCGCGCCAGCACCGTTGCGGCGCGCTCGAAGGCGAAGGGCCCCTGGGCGCTCGCGCCTGCCTCGGGCAGGGGCCCGGCGTCCGGGGCCATGATCAGCGCCCGGCTGAAGCTGCGCGTGACCGGAGCGAGCCGCTCGCCGAGGTCCTCGAGCGCCAGGCGCGTGACGAAGTCGTCGTGGCCGGGTGGGCGCCGCTCGAGGTGCCGGGCAATCAGGGTCCGGTCGAACACCTTGGGTGGCAGTCGGATTTCGGCCATTGGCTGAGGCGGTCCTCGCGTGCAAAGTGGCCTTATGGATTTCGAGGCGGGGCTTGTCAAAACCGACTTCGCTGGCCTGCTGCGGCGCGTCGCGACGCTGCTGCTCGACACCCTCTATCCACCCGTCTGTCTGATCTGCGATGCCCCCGTCACGGCTCCCGATGCGCTCTGCCCGGCCTGCTTTCGCAGGCTGAGGCCCATCACCGCGCCGATGTGCCCCGTCATGGGCATTCCCTTCGAGGTCTCGCTCGGCCCCGGCGCGCGCTCGGCCGAGGCCATCGCCGATCCCCCGCCCTTCGATCGCGCGCGGTCGGCGGTCATTTACAACGACGTCGCGCGGGCCGTGGTCGGCCGGCTCAAATACGGCGACCGGCCCGAGCTCGCGCGCTTCTGCGCCCGTCTGATGGTGCAGGCCGGCCACGAGCTCCTGAGCGGCGAGGCGGTGCTGGTGCCTGTGCCCATGCACCGGGCGCGCCAGTTCGCCCGCCGCTACAACCAGTCCACCGAGCTCGCCCGCGCCCTCGGGCGGCTCACCGGCCTGCCGGTCGACCCGGCGGTTGTCGGCCGCACGCGCTACACGCGTCCACAGGTCGGGCTTTCCGGCGACGCCCGGCGGCGCAATCTTGCCGGCGCATTCCAGGTATCCCCCGACAGATATTCACGGCTGCGGGGACGTCGTGTCATTCTCGTCGACGACGTCATCACCACCGGTTCGACCGTGAGGGCGGTGACGCGCGCCCTGCTCAAGGGCGGGGCGAAGTCCGTGGACGTGCTGAGCTTTGCGCGTGTCGTCATAGGTAGAACAGATGGGTGATCTTCGTATCAACCGCCCACGCTTCCGCCGCCCCCTGCCGCCGCGGCCGGCCGAGATCACCCCCGCCGACATTCCGGGTATCGGCCACAATGGCGGTCCGCCCCTCGACCATGTGCCCGAATGGGGCGTCGGCGGGGTGGGCACATATTTCGTCTGGCGCGCGGCGTCGGAGGCCGCCTTCAAGTCGATCCCGGCCGAAACCGCCATCCGCCGGGCCCGCAAGGCCGAGTCGCTGGGCCTCACCTTCCGCGAGTACCAGCTCGAGATCCTCGAACGCGGCCGCTTCCTGCAGGCCTCCGACACCGAGCGGATCGCCCAGATCATCGCCGCCCGCTCCCGCCGCTGAGGCCGTTGTCGAACCTGCCGCCGCACCCATATAGAAGGCAGTGAAATCCCCACGCTTGTGCAATGTCCAAGGTTCAGATCTATACCACCGACTGGTGCCCCTACTGCGATGCCGCCAAGGCTCTGCTCGACGACAAGGGCGTTCCCTATGACGAAATCGACGTGACCGACCCGATGCTTCGCGCCGAGATGGTGGAGCGCGCTCACGGCCGCCGCACCGTGCCGCAGATCTTCATCGGCGCCACCCATGTTGGCGGCTACGACGATATCGCCGCCCTCGAGCGCCGCGGGCAGCTCGATCCGCTTCTGAGCTGACGCGGGTGGTGCGCGTCGCCGCATTGCAGATGAATTCGGGCATGACGCCGGAGCCCAACCTTCGCGCCCTGTCGCGCCTTGCCCATCAGGCGGCGGAGCAGGGGGCCGCCTATGCGCTCAGCCCCGAAGTCAGCATCGTCTATGCCGACAGCCGCGAGAGCCTGCGGGCTGTCGCCGGGCCGTGGGAGGGCAATCCCGCCCTTGGCCGGTGCGCCGAAATCGCGCGCGAAACGGGCTTGTGGCTGCATCTGGGGTCGCTCGCGGTCGCGCTTGCCGATGGCCGTTTCGCCAACCGCTCGGTGCTGTTCCGCCCGGATGGGTCGGTCGCTGCGACCTACGACAAGATTCACCTCTTCGACGCCAGCCTGCCCGGCGTGAAGTCCTACCGCGAGAGCGAAACCTATGCGGGCGGCAGCCGCGCCGTGGTCACCCCCGCGGGCGGTTTCCGTCTGGGGCTCACGATCTGCTACGATGTCCGCTTTCCGGCGCTGCACCGCGCGCTGGCCGAAGCGGGGGCCGAGGTGCTCGCCGTGCCGGCCGCCTTCACCGTGCCGACCGGCGAGGCGCACTGGGATGTGCTGCTGCGGGCCCGCGCCATCGAGACCGGCTGTTTCGTGATCGCCGCAGCGCAGGCGGGCCGCCACGAAAACGGCCGCGCCACCTGGGGCCACTCGATGATCGTCGACCCCTGGGGCCGGATCGTCGGGGAGCTGGACGGCCAGACCCCTGGCGTGCTGGTTGCCGATATCGACATGGGCGCCGTGACCCAGGCGCGCGATCGCGTGCCGGCGCTTGCGAACGCCCGTACATTTTCGTTATCCGTTAACGATACGGGCGCAAGCTGAAGGCTCGGAAAGGTTCTCTAGCGTGATCCACTATTCGCTGGTTTGCGACAACTCCCACAAGTTCGACGGCTGGTTCTCGAGTGCCGCCGCTTACGATGCGCAGAAGGCCAAGGGTCTGGTGACCTGCCCGATCTGCCTCAGCACCGCGGTCGACAAGGCCATCATGTCCCCCGCGGTGAGCCGCTCCTCCTCCGAGAAGGTCTCGCTCTCGATCGGCCATCCCCAGCATCAGCAGCTGCGGGAAGCCATGCTGGCCCTGCGCCGCAAGGTGACCAGCGAGGCCGACTATGTGGGCGACAAGTTCGCCGAAGAGGCCCGCAAGATCCACTTCAAGGAAGTCGACCCCCGCGGCATCTACGGCGAAGCCACCCGCGAGGAGGTCGCCGGCCTCATCGAGGATGGCGTCGATTTCATGCCGCTCCCCAGTCTTCCGGAAGAGCACAACTGACAGCCTGACCCGAGCTTTCGGGCGCCCGACCGCGGGCCGGGCGGCGGCGCCTGCCGGGTCGGATCGCGCCTACTCAGGCATCCGCCCTGATGCTGCCAGGCCCGCGCGCAGGCTCGCGCTTCTCGAGGGAGGATCCCGCGCCGGCCTCGATCAGGCCGAACGCCGCCGTTTTCGCGGCGCTGCCGCCCCCGCGCCAGCGGCTGCCGGCATGGCGTCCGCATCGCGCCCAGCCAGCAGCATGTAGTTGATGCCCATGTCCGAGCTCTGCCGCCATTCGTCCGCGAGCGGATGGTACACCACGCCTGTCCGGTCGATGATCCTGAGGCCGTTCCGCGTGATCAGCGCTTCGAGTTCGTCGGGCGTGAGGAACCTGTTCCAGTCGTGCGTGCCCCGCGGCAGCCAGCGCAGCACGTATTCGGCCCCGAACTTGGCGAGCGCCAGCGCCCGCAGCGTCCGGTTGATGGTCGCCGAGAACAGCAGCCCCCCGGGCGCGACCAGCTCTGCGCAGCTCTTCATGTAGAGCGGCACATTGTCGACATGCTCGACTACTTCCATGTTGAGCACGATGTCGAAGCGCTTGCCCTCCGACGCGAGCGTCTCCGACGTCATCTGCCGATATTCGATCGCAAGCCCCATCCGCTCGGCATGAAGCCGAGCGACCGCAATGTTCTTTTCGCCCGCGTCGATCCCGGTGACCGTCGCCCCGAGCCGGCAAAGCGGCTCGGTCAGCAGCCCGCCGCCGCAGCCGATGTCGAGAACCTTGAGGCCATCGAGCGGCCGCCGCTCGTTGTCGCGCCGGGCAAAATGCCGGATCGCCTGGTCGCGGATATAGGCGAGCCGCACGGGGTTGAACCTGTGCAGCGGCCGGAAGTCGCCCTCAGGGTCCCACCACGCGTCTGCCATCGCCGAAAACTTGGCGATCTCCGCGGCGTTTACGGTGCTATCGGTCATTCTTGTAACTCCGCGGGCAATGTGGCATGTCCCGCGCCGGCTTGAAAAGCGTACCGCCGGGTTCTCTTTCCGGCGGCCGGTCGTGGCGGACGTCTTCCGGGCGGCCGCGCGGACAGCGCCGAAAACGTCTTTCCGGGAGTATCCGTGGCCCGCATCGTTATGAAGTTCGGCGGCACGTCGGTCGCCAATGTCGAGCGAATCCGGCAGGCGGCCCGGCACGTCAAGCGCGAGGTCGATGCCGGCAACCAGGTGGTGGTGGTCGTCTCGGCCATGTCCGGCAAGACCAACGAGCTTGTCGCCTGGGTCAACGAATCTTCAAAGCTCCACGATGCGCGGGAATATGACGCAGTGGTCGCCTCCGGCGAGCAGGTGACCGCGGGCCTGATGGCGATCGTGCTGTCCGAGATGGGCATCCCGTCGCGCTCCTATCAGGGCTGGCAGGTGCCGATCCACACCGATGACGCCCATGGCGCCGCGCGCATCACCGAGATCGTGCCTGACGGACTCATCGAGCGCATGCAGGACGGCTGGGTGCCGGTCGTTACCGGCTTTCAGGGCATCGTGCCCGAAACCGGTCGCATCACGACGCTGGGCCGTGGCGGATCCGACACCTCCGCGGTGGCGATCGCCGCCGCGGTCAAGGCAGACCGGTGCGACATCTATACCGACGTCGACGGCGTCTATACCACCGACCCCCGCATCGACCCCAAGGCCAAGCGCCTCAACCGCATCGCCTTTGAGGAGATGCTCGAGATGGCGTCGCTGGGCGCCAAGGTGCTGATGATCCGCTCGGTCGAGATGGCCATGGCGCACAAGGTGCGGCTGGTGGTCCGCTCGACTTTCGACGACCCGGAGGCGCCGCAGCTCGCCCCCGACGGAACGCCTGGCGTGCCCGGCACGCTGGTATGCGATGAGGATGAGATCATGGAAAAGCAGATCGTTTCCGGCGTGACCCTCGCAAAGGCCGAAGCCAAGATCACGCTCCGCGACGTCAAGGACAAGCCCGGCGTGGCCGCGGCCGTCTTCGGCGCGCTCGCCGACGAGTCGATCGTTGTCGACATGATCGTTCAGAACATCTCGGACGATGGCTCGGTCACAGACATCACCTTCACCGTCCCCGACAGCGAATACGACAAATCCGTGCGCGTGCTCGAGGCGGCCAAGAATTCGGGGGCCGTGGAGTACCAGCGCATCACCGGTTCCAAGGGCGGCGCCAAGGTCTCGGTGGTCGGGGTGGGCATGCGCAACCACGCGGGCGTGGCTGCATCGATGTTCAAGGCCCTCGCCGACAAGGGCATCAACATCCAGTTGATCACCACCTCGGAGATCAAGACCTCGGTGCTGATCGACGACGAATATGCCGAGCTTGCGGTCCGGGCGCTCCATACGTATTACGGACTCGACAAGCCGGCGGCCTGACGCAGCGCACGCCCGCCGGCATCCCTGGCCATCAGGAGGCGGTGCGGGCCGCATAAGACGTTATGACGACAACGATCGGCGGTCCGCGCGTGCTGCTGAGGCAGTTGCGGGAAACCATGGCGGAGCCGCTGGCTTCGCAGGACCGCCTCGACAAGATCGTCAACGTCATCGCCGAAAACATGCAGACCGACGTCTGCTCGTTTTACGTCCTGCGCGACGACGGCGCGCTCGAGCTGTTTGCCACGCACGGCCTCAAGCCCGAATCCGTGCACATGACCACGCTTCGGCTCGGGGAGGGTCTGGTCGGCCTCATCGCGGCGCAGGCCGAACCGCTGAGCCTGGAGGACGCCCCCAGCCATCCCGCCTTCGCCTATCGGCCGGAAACCGGCGAGGACCCCTTCCGCGCCTTTCTCGGCGTGCCGGTGCTGCGCGCCGGCCAGACGCTGGGCGTGCTCGTCGTACAGAACAAGGATCACCGCATCTACGGAGAGGACGAGGTCGAGGCGCTTCTGACCACGGCGACAATTCTCGCCGAAATGCTGGTCACCTCCGATTTCGAGACGCTGATCAAGCCCGGTCAGGACATCGATCTCAGGCGCCCGCGCTCCATTGTGGGTGTGAGTTTCACCGAGGGTATCGCGCTGGGAAAGGTTGTGCTGCACGACCCGCGCGTAGTCGTCACCAACTTCATCGCCGAGGATACCGAACAGGAAAAGCGGCGCCTCGACAGCGCGCTCGCCACCATGCGCGTGTCGATCGACGACATGCTGAGCCATGGCGACATGGCTTCGGGCACCGAGCATCGCGATATCCTTGAGACATACCGCATGTTCGCCAACGACCGCGGCTGGGTCGATCGGCTGGAAGAGGCGATCGACAACGGGTTGACCGCCGAAGCGGCCGTCGAACGGGTCCAGAACGATACCCGCGCCCGCATGCTGCGCTCGACCGACCCCTACATCCGCGACCGCCTGCACGATTTCGACGACCTGGCAAACCGCCTGCTGCGTGTGCTGACCGGCGACGGCACGGCCCCGACCGCCCGCGAGCTGCCCGAGAACGCCATTCTGGTCGCACGCAATATGGGACCGGCCGAACTGCTCGAATACGATCGCGCGCGGCTGCGCGCCATCGTGCTGGAGGAGGGCGGCGCCACCGCGCATGTGGCGATCGTCGCGCGGTCTCTCGGCCTGGTCGCAGTCGGCCGTGCGGACAATATCGCTTCGGTCTGCGAAAACGGCGACGACATCATCGTGGACGGGCCGGCGGGAACCGTGCATCTGCGGCCCACCCCCGAGCTCGAGCAGAATTATATCGACAAGGTCCGGCTGGGCGCCAAGCGCCGGGCGCACTACCTCGAGCTCAAGGACAAGCCGTCCGTCACCCGG
Source organism: Devosia sp. (assembly GCA_035548755.1). Lineage (GTDB taxonomy): Bacteria > Pseudomonadota > Alphaproteobacteria > Rhizobiales > Devosiaceae > Devosia_A. Next base: position 13,849 of record DASZSH010000063.1, on the reverse strand, counting down.
GACGGCATCGCCATTACGCTGCTTCACAATTCCGGGCTCGTGGCCGACCTGCCCATGCTCCGCGACACGGGCGCCGAAGGCGTGGGCCTGTTCCGCACCGAGCTGCAGTTCATGATCGCCAGCCGCCTTCCCAAGGTGCAGGAGCAGGTGGGCCTCTACCGCGAAGCCATCCGGCTCAGCGAAGGCAAGCCCATCGTCTTCCGGCTGCTCGATGTCGGCGGCGACAAGGTGATCCCCTATCTGCGCTCCGATCCGGAGGAAAATCCGGCGATGGGGTTTCGTTCGCTGCGTCTGGCGCTTGATCGGCCGGGCCTGCTGCGCACCCAGATACGCGCCCTGCTGATCGCCGCCGATGGCGGGCCGATGAAGATCCTCGTGCCGATGGTCACGGAAACCTGGGAGTTCGTCGAGGCCAAGCGCGTCATCCGGCTTGAGCTCGAGCGGTTGATCCGGGCCGGCCGCACGCCGCCCAGCCGCCTCGAGATCGGCGCCATGATCGAGGTGCCTTCGCTTCTGTTCGAGCTCGACCACGTGCTGCCGGAGGCCGACTTCGTCTCCATCGGCTCCAATGACCTCATCATGTTCCTCAATGCCGCCGACCGCACCAACGCACGCGTCAACAAGGCCTACGATCCGATCGGATTGCCGCGCCTGCGCGCCCTGCGCCACATCGTGGACATGGCCCGCCGCTATGGCGTCCCCATCACCATGTGCGGCGAACTCGCCGGCCGCACGGTTGAGGCGCTCGCGCTGATGGCGATCGGCATGACGCGCCTGAGCATGTCCCCGCCGGCGGTGGGGCCGATCAAGGAAATGGTGCTGGGGATGGAGCTCAAGCCCATCCAGGCGGCCGTCGCCGCGCTCCTGGCCGAGGGCCAGGCCGCGGTAAGCGTGCGCGAACTGCTGCTCGATCTCGCCGCCAAACAGGGGCTGGTGATTTGATGACTGATTCTGCACCCCGCAGCCGGACCGCCGATCGTCCTGCCTGACCCATGTCCGCTCTTCCCGAAGACAAGCTCGCTCAACTTGAAAAGCGCTTCGACAGCGTCGAGGCGGCGCTGGCGGCCGGCCCATCGGCCGAAGAATATGTCCGGCTCAGCAAGGAATATGCCGAGCTGGAGCCCGTGGTCCGGCCGATCGCCACCTGGCGGCAGGCGGTGGGCGAACTGCGTTCGGCCGAAGAACTTGCCAACTCCTCCGATCGCGAGCTCGCCGAGATGGCCGAGGCCGAGATCGCCGAGCTCAAGCCCCGCATCGCGCGGATGGAGCAGGAGATACGCGTTCTGCTGCTGCCCAAGGATGCCGCGGACGAAAAGAACGTCATTCTCGAAGTGCGCGCCGGCACCGGTGGCGACGAGGCGGCCCTGTTTGCCGGCGATCTGCTGCGCATGTACCAGCGCTATGCCGATCTGCGCGGCTGGAAATTCACGCTGTTGGAGGAAAGCCCGGGCGAAGTGGGCGGCTACAAGGAGGCGATCGCCGAGATTTCGGGCAAGGGCGCCTATGCCCGCCTCAAATACGAGTCCGGCGTCCATCGCGTGCAGCGAGTCCCCGAGACGGAGGCGTCGGGACGCATCCATACCTCGGCCGCGACCGTCGCGGTGCTGCCCGAAGTCGAGGACATCGACGTCGACATACGGCCCGAGGACATCCGCATCGACACCATGCGTTCGTCCGGGGCCGGCGGTCAGCACGTCAACACGACGGACTCTGCCGTGCGCATCACCCACATCCCCACCGGCATCGTCGTCACCTCCGGCCTCAAGAGCCAGCATCAGAACCGGGCGCAGGCCATGACCGTGCTTCGCGCCCGCCTCTACGAGATGCAGCGGGAGGCTCGCGACACGGCGCGCGCTGACGCCCGGCGCGAGCAGGTGGGATCGGGCGACCGCTCCGAGCGCATCCGCACCTACAACTTCCCGCAGGGGAGGGTGACCGATCACCGCATCAATCTGACTCTCTACAAGCTCGACCGCGTCATTGCCGGCGACGCCCTCGACGAGCTCATCGAGGCGCTGATCACCGAGGATCAGGCGGCCCAGCTCGCCGCGATGGAGGGGTAGACTGAGCCCTCCGCCGATCGGCCTGGCCTGGCGCGCGGTGCGCGATCGCTTCCGGGCCGCCGGCCTGGACACTCCCGAGCTCGACGCGCGCCTGCTGGCGCAGAAGGTCTTCGGGCTCGACTCCATGGGGCTCGTGCGCCGCGAGCGCGAACCGGCCACCGAACAGCAGCTCACCGATCTCGACCGCTTCGCGCAGCGGCGCCTGGCGGGCGAGCCGGTGAGCCGGATCGTGGGCGAGAAGGAGTTCTGGGGCCTGCGCTTCATGCTCAACGACGACACCCTGGTCCCCCGGCCCGAGACCGAGATGCTGGTGGCCGAAGCGCTCGCCTTCCTTGAAACGAGGCGGGCGCCGCATTTCGTCGACCTGGGGACAGGCTCGGGCGCGATCGCGGTGGCGATCCTTGATTCTCTGGCCAAGGCCCGCGGTCTTGCGACCGACATTTCCGAAAACGCTCTGGCCGCCGCGCGGCAGAACGCCGAACGGCACGGCGTCGCTTCGCGGCTCGAGCTCCGGCAGGGGCCGTGGTGGCAGGCCGTGCCCCATACGGGCATCTTCGATCTGGTCGTGTCCAATCCGCCCTATATCGCCAGCGAGACCATACCGACCCTTGCCCCGGAGGTGCGGCTGTTCGACCCCAGGCCGGCCCTGGATGGCGGCTGGGATGGCCTCGAAGCCTATCGCGCCATCGCCGCGCAGGCGGCGCGCCGCCTGCTTCCGGGCGGGCTGCTGCTGCTCGAAATCGGCCACACCCAGGCCGATGCCGTGCGGCGCGTCCTTGCGCGCGCCGGATTCTCGCAGATCGAAGTGCAAAAGGACCTCCAGGGTCTTGATCGGGTGGTTCTGGCTTCCCATTCTTGAGCTTGAGGAAACCAGTCACCCAAAGACGGGCATTTTCTGCTTGGAAAGGTGGAGCGAACCGGCTAGTTTCCGCCTGCTGTCAGCGGCGCGAGGTTGAGCGCCAAGGTGACGGCCACCCGCTCATCGGCGCTGCTGGTATGGCCAGCAAGGGTATCCCGGTACGGACCCCTGCCTGACGTGATGGGCCAAAAGTGGTTCAGCCCCGAACAGCTCTCGGACAACATCCCGCCCCGTCAGAGTGGGAACTCTGGGGCCGCCCGGTAAGAGGCGCCAGCGGCGCAAGCGGGCCTAGGGCCAGCCGAAACAACCTCGAAACAGTCTTATATTGAAGGCGTAAATCGACCGATGAGACCGAACCAGAACAACAAGAACCGCCAGCGCGGCCGGAATAACAATGGCGGGCGCAAGCACGTTAACCCGTTGAGCCGCAACTTCGAATCCAACGGCCCGGATGTGAAGGTCCGAGGCAACGCGGCCCACATCGCCGAAAAATACCTGCAGCTGGCCCGCGATGCGCAATCTTCGGGAGACCCGGTTCTCGCCGAGAACTATCTCCAGCACGCCGAGCACTACTTCCGCATCGTCGCTGCAGCGCAGGCGCAGATCCAGTTCCGCCCCGATCAGCCGAACCAGCAGCTGCCCGAGATCGACGAAGACGATGACTTCCCGCCGATCAACGACCGGTTCGCGTCCCCCGAACCCATGCAGCGTTTCCAGCAGCCGCAGCCGCCGCTCGAACAGCCCGGCTTTAGCGGCGAGCCCGGCGAAGAGGGGGGCGAAGGCCTCGTCCAGCCCGCCGAGGCGGCAGCGAGCGAGGCAGCCGGCGGCGAATTCAGCGCGCCCCAGGGAGACGGGGAGGGCCGCCGTCACCGCGACCGCAATCGCCGCCGCCGCGGCCGCGGCCAGAACGGCGAGGCCGGACCGAACGGCCAGGACCCCGCCGCGGCTCCGCAGCCCGAGGTGGGCGAACTGCCCGCTTTTCTTACGGCGGGAAGTTCTACGACCGTCGCCGAGTAGCGACCATCACGGAGCGCTGAACGACATCGGCCGAACCGGCACCCCGGCATCGAGCCTGAGCAGGCGGTTGTGGCCAAATGGCTCGTCCTGCAACGGCGGCGTTAACATAGTCTTAGTCTTGAATTTGACCCCAAGGGTTCCGGCGAGCACTCTGGCGCGCATCAAGGAATGCTTTAGGGCAGATGTCATGATCTTGCTAAGACCGTTTGTTTTCTTCGTCTGCCTGCTGTTGGCGACAGCCAGCGCTTCCGCCGCCCTTTCCGCACCCCAGCGGGTGACGGGGCCGGCGCTTGCGACCCTCCTTTACGGGCGCGAGCAGACGATCTTCACCCCCGACGGCCTGAAGTTCCACGTGCGCTATGATGCCAAAGGCGTCATGTACCGCGGCGGGAAACCGACCGGCGTTGTGGTCAAGGCCAACAAGACGGGGTGGTGCAACTACGTCGCAGGCAAGCTGAATCTCTGCCTGACGATCTGGAAGAGCGGTAAAACCTACGCGGCCCGGAACAAGGACGGTAGGTACGCATTCGCCTTCATCGTCCAGTAAGGCGAAGCAGCGACTCTCCGGCCTCTATCCTGGCTTTGGACGGCGCGTGGCCTATCACTGCGGCGGGGCCGCAATCGATCGCGGCCCGCTCTATCGTCGCCTCGACGTTCCGCTCAACTGAACGAGCGCACGCGGACGCCCTCGCTCATCTTGATGGGGCGAGCTGCCGTATTTCTTCGGCGACCAACCGTTGCAGCGTCCACAGGTTGCGGTCGCGGATGCCATGTTCGTCGAGTTTTGCCACGGTGCGCTCGAGATAGGCGGCGGCCGACCCCCAATGTCCGGCAGCGCGGGCAAGGACATGGGCGACGCGGGCGGGCGATTGTCGTCCGGCATAGGCGACGCCGGACCGGGAGGCCACGAAAGCGAGCGCACGGATATTCTCGTGCCCCACGGTCACGTTGATCCAGCGCGCCACATTGGTTGCAGGAAGCCCGTCGGTCTCGCGGCGCAGGAGGCGCTCGATCTGCTTGAGGCGGTCACCCGGGGGCAGACGATAGGCCAGGCCGGTGCAGCTCCCTCCACGATCGAGCGCCATCATCAATGCCGGCATCTCGCGCGTGCCGCGCCAGCGCGTGAGCTTGAGGCAGAATGAACGGTGCCAGCCTGCGGCAGTCGCCCGGCGATGCTCGACGAAGTCGTGGCCCGGATTCCAAATCAGCGAGCCATAGGCGAACAGCCAGAGCTCGCCCGCCGGCGCGCCAGCGAGCACATGGGCGGCCATGGCGGCGAATTCGGCGTCGCTTGGATCGTGGCGGCCCGGCTCGGGCCCAGGATCGGGTTCGGTTCGTTCAATCAGGGCCACAAGTTCAGGCGTGAGGGACTGGGATTCTTTTGGTCTAGGCATTCTGGCGTCTCGTTGGTCGCCCCCGGCGCCGGATATGCGGCCGCCCGCCTGAACCCGCCATGACCGGCCCGCCGGATCGCTTTACCCAAACGCCTGAAGCCGATGGCCCTTTTTCCCGGTTCGGGGCTTCCTATATCTTGTCCGAAGTCAAGGAATCGCGCCGCTTGCGGGCGTTTCCTCAAACCAACGCTTCGAGCGGCCGCGCCCGTGCCGGACGGATGGGGGGCCGTGGCAAAAGGAGAGTTGCCTTGAATATTGAGAAATACACCGAGCGGGCGCGGGGGTTCATCCAGAGCGCACAGCAGCTGGCCCTGGGGCGCGGCCATCAGCAATTTGCGCCGCTGCATCTTTTGAAGGTTCTGATGGACGACGACCAGGGCCTCGGCTCCGGTCTGATCGACCGCGCCGGTGGCGACAGCAAGGCTGTCCGCGCCGGCGTCGAAGCCGCCCTCAAGAAGATCCCCGTCGTTTCCGGGGACAACGGCCAGATCTACCTTAGCCGGGAAATGGCGCGCGTCTTCGACACTGCCGAGAGCGCCGCGCAGAAGGCCGGCGACACCTTTGTGACCGTCGAGCGTCTGCTGCTCGCCCTCGCCATCGAGAAGGACACCGATGCGGGCCGGGTGCTTGCCTCAGCCGGGGTTGCGGCCAATGCCCTGAACCAGGCCATCGAATCCATCCGCAAGGGCCGCACCGCCGATTCGGCTTCCGCCGAGTCGCAATACGACGCACTCAAGAAATATGCGCGGGACCTGACGCAGGCCGTGCGCGACGGCAAGCTCGATCCGGTCATCGGCCGCGACGAAGAGATACGCCGCACCATCCAGGTTCTGTCGCGCCGCACCAAGAACAATCCGGTGCTGATTGGCGAGCCCGGCGTGGGCAAGACTGCCATCGCCGAAGGCCTGGCGATCCGCATCGTCAATGGCGACGTGCCCGAGAGCCTCAAGGGCAAGTCGCTGCTCGCCCTCGATTTGGGGGCGCTGATCGCCGGGGCCAAGTATCGCGGGGAATTCGAGGAGCGCCTCAAGGCCGTGCTCAGCGAGATCACCGCCTCCGACGGCCAGATCATTCTGTTCATCGACGAGATGCACACGCTGGTCGGCGCGGGCAAGACCGATGGCGCTATGGATGCCTCCAACCTCCTCAAGCCGGCTCTCGCCCGCGGTGAACTCCACTGCGTGGGCGCCACTACGCTCGACGAATACCGCAAGCATGTCGAGAAGGATGCCGCGCTTGCCCGCCGCTTCCAGCCGGTATTCGTCTCCGAGCCGACCGTTGAGGACACCATCTCTATCCTGCGCGGCCTCAAGGAGAAGTACGAGCTCCATCACGGCATCCGCATCTCGGACTCCGCGATCGTCGCCTCGGCGACGCTCTCGAACCGCTACATCGCCGATCGCTTCCTGCCCGACAAGGCCATTGACCTGATGGACGAGGCAGCGGCCCGCCTTCGCATGGCTGTCGACAGCAAGCCCGAGGCCCTTGACGAGCTCGACCGCCGCATCATGCAGCTCAAGATCGAGCGGGAGGCGCTCAAGAAGGAGCCCGACGAGGCCTCGCATCAGCGGCTCGAAAAGCTCGAGCACGACCTTGCGACGCTCGAGGACGAAGCGCAGGCGCTTTCGGCAAAGTGGCTGAGCGAGAAGGAGCGCGTGCAGGGCGCCCAGAAGATGAAGGAAGAGCTCGACGCGGCGCGCAGCCAGCTCGAGGTCGCTCAGCGCTCGGGCGATTTCGCCCGTGCCGGCGAGCTGGCATACTCCGTCATTCCGAGCCTCGAAAAGAAGATCAAGGAGGCCGAAGCCAACGGCGAAGCCCGTTCCGACATGGTCTCGGAGACCGTAACGGCGTCCGATATCGCCCAGGTCGTCTCGCGCTGGACCGGCATTCCGGTCGACAAGATGCTCGAGGGCGAGCGCGAGAAGCTCGTTCACATGGAAGAGGGGTTGGGCAAGCGCGTCATCGGCCAGGAGGAAGCGGTCGAAGCCGTCTCCCGTGCGGTCCGCCGCTCACGCGCCGGTCTGCAGGACCCCAACCGACCCATCGGCTCGTTCATGTTCCTGGGTCCCACCGGCGTAGGCAAAACCGAGCTCACCAAGACGCTCGCCGAATTCCTGTTCGACGACGAGCACGCCATGGTGCGCATCGATATGTCGGAGTTCATGGAGAAGCACTCCGTCGCCCGGCTGATCGGTGCGCCTCCCGGCTATGTCGGCTACGAGGAAGGCGGGGTGCTGACCGAGGCGGTACGGCGCCGACCCTACCAGGTCGTTCTCTTCGACGAGATCGAGAAGGCGCACCCCGACGTGTTCAACATCCTGCTGCAGGTGCTCGACGACGGCCGGCTGACCGACGGGCAAGGCCGCACCGTGGATTTCCGCAACACGATCATCATCATGACCTCCAACCTCGGAGCCGAATTCCTCGTCAGTCTCAAGGAAGGGGAGTCGGTGGAGCTGGTGCGCGGCAAGGTGCTCGATGCGGTCAAAGCTGCCTTCCGCCCGGAGTTCCTCAACCGGATCGACGAGATCATCCTGTTCCATCGGCTTGGTCGCGAGCACATGGGAGCGATCGTCGCCAATCAGCTCGGGCGCCTCTCGGGCCTGCTCAAGGAGCGCGATATCACCCTCAACCTGACCGAAAAGGGCAAGGAGTGGCTGGCCCGCGAGGGCTACGACCCGGCCTATGGGGCCCGCCCGCTCAAGCGGGTGATCCAGCGCGAGGTGCAGGACCGCCTGGCCGAGGCAATCCTTTCGGGCGAGATCCAGGACGGCCAGACGGTCAACATCGATGCGGGCGACGCGGGCCTGATGCTCGTGCCCGAGATCGAGGGCGAGGTCATCTCGCCAGCGGCCGCAGCCTGACGCGACACGACCCGACGAAGGGGCGGCTTGCGGGCCGCCCCTTGTTCTTGCCCGGCAACGTCTCGCCTGCCTGACGAACGATGGACGGTGCCCGGCCGGTGTGCTTGAACGTGCGCCTCCCTAAGGAACGATGCCATGACCAATCCGTTCTTCGAACAGTGGACGACGCCCTGGGAGGCGCCGCCGTTCGATGCCATCTCGACCGCTGATTTCCGGCCAGCCTACGACGAAGCCCTGAGGTTGCACCGGCAGGAGATTGCCGCCATCGCCGGCAATGGCGAGCCGCCAACTTTCGCCAACACCATCGCGGCGCTGGAGCGGTCCGGGGCGTTGCTCAAGCGCGTCGACATGGTCTTCTCCCAACTGGCAGCCGCCCACACGAGCGACCAGCTTCAGGCGATCGAGCGGGACCTCGCCCCCATAGTCGCCCGTCACTGGAACGAGATTTTCCTCAATGCCCAGCTCTTTGCCCGCATCGACTCCCTGCACGAGGCACGGGAGGACCTCGGTCTCGAACCGGAACAACTCCGCGTCCTCGATCGATACCATCTTGATTTCGTCCGCGCCGGCGCAAGGCTGACGGCCGGCGAGCGCGATCGCTTTGCGGCGATCACCGAACGGCTGGCCGTGCTCGGCACCACATTTTCCCAGAATGTCCTTGCCGATGAACAGGAAACGGTCTTTGCCCTTTCCGAGGCCGAAGCGGAAGGATTACCCGACTGGGCCCGCGCGGCGGCCGCCGAGACGGCTCGCGAACGCAAGCTCAACGCGCCCTATGCGGTGACCACATCACGATCCAGCGTCGAGCCGGTGCTTCAGTTCGCACGCGATCGCGCCCTGCGCGAGAAGGTCTGGCGCGCCTTCGTCGCGCGCGGCCGCAGGGGCAATGCGCACGACAACCGCGCGGTCGTCGCCGAAACGGCGGCTCTTCGCGCCGAGCTCGCGGCCCTCATGGGCTACGAGACGTTCGCCCACTATCGCCTCGCCGATTCCATGGCAAAGACGCCTCAGGCAGCAAACGATCTCTTGCAGCGCGTCTGGGCGCCGGGCCGCCTCCGCGCCGAGCGGGACCGTGAGGCGCTGCAGGCTCTGATCAAGGCAGATCACGGCGAATTCAGGCTGGAGCCATGGGACTGGCGATACTACGCCGAAAGGCTGCGGCGCGAGCGCTACGATTTCGATGAGAACGAGCTGAAGCCCTACCTCGAGCTCGAAAACCTCATCGAGGCCAGCTTCTTCACGGCAACGCAGCTCTTCGGCCTGAGCTTTCTCGAACGGCAGGACATCCCGGTCTATCACCCCGACATGCGGGTCTGGCAGGTGATGCGCGGGGACCGCGTGGTCGGCCTCTTCTATGGCGACTACTTCGCCCGCCCCTCCAAGCGGTCAGGCGCCTGGATGACCTCATTCCGCGATCAGGAGCGGCTCGACCGGGAGATCCTTCCGCTCGTCGTCAACACCTGCAACTTCATTAAGCCGCCCGAGGGCGAACCGGCGCTGCTCTCGCTCGATGAGGCACGAACACTGTTCCATGAATTCGGCCATGCCTTGCACGGCCTGCTCTCCGATGTGACCTATCCCCGCCTTTCGGGCACCAGCGTGGTGCGCGACTTCGTGGAGCTGCCCAGCCAGCTCTACGAGCACTGGTTCGAGAGCGAGCCGGTACTGGCGCGCCTCAGGCACTACAAGACTGGCGACGCAGTGCCGGCCGAGCTGGTTGCGCGCATGCAGTCCGCGCGCAAGGCCAATAAGGGATTCGAGACGGTGGAGTTCGTTTCCTCCGCACTGCTCGATATGGCGTTCCACAGCATCGGGCCAGGCGCGGCGGTCGATGCCGACGCAATCGAGCAGCAGACGCTCCAGCAAATCGGCATGCCGCCAGAAATCGCGCTCCGGCACGCGACAGCCCATTTTGGACACATCTTCGGCGGCGGCTACGCGGCCGGCTATTACAGCTATCTGTGGTCGGAGGTGCTCGATGCCGACGGGTATCGCGCCTTCGAGGAGGCCGGCGATCCCTTCGATCCAGCCACGGCCGAGCGACTATACCGGTATGTCTATTCCGGTGGCGGCACGCGCGACTTTGCCGAGGCCTATCGCCTCTTCCGCGGCCGCGACCCCGACGTCGCCGCCCTTCTGGAGGGGAGAGGCCTTGCCGATCCCGAGATGTCTGCAGGCACCTGAGACCTCCACTCGCCCCCGGCTTTGGCTTGACGGCGTCGTCGGGCCCGACTAGAACAAAAAGCGAACACTGGAGATGCCGACATGGCCGAGTATGTCCTCGACTACCTTGAGCTGCCCTCCGCGGACAACCGCCGGAGCCGCGAGTTCTTCGCCCAGGCCTTCGGCTGGACGCATGTCGACTATGGCGATTCCTACGCCGAGATACGCGGCGCCGGCCTGTTGTTCGGCGTCAACTCCGATGGCGGCGACCGCAGCGTCGCGCCCATGCCGGTGATCCGGGCGACCGACCTCGATGCCGCGCAAAGCGCGGTCATCGCCGCCGGCGGGGTGGTGACGCGGGAGCAATACGATTTCCCCGGCGGCCGCCGCTTCTTCTGCCGCGAGCCTGGCGGCACCGAGCTTGCGATCTATGTGACGCGGGACGAGCCCTAGCCGTTGCCCGCCGCCGCTGGGGAGGCCGGCGCCGCCGCGGCCACCTGCACATTGGGCATGGCTTCACCGTCGCGCTTCATCAGGTCGTTGATCTGCGCGATCGTCTGGCGGAACGCGTCGGCGTCCTGCGAGGGGAGCGCGTGGTCGCGCGGCAGCTTGACGCTCAGCGGGTCGACGAAATTGCCGTTGATGCGAATCTCGAAATGCAGGTGGTTGCCGGTCGAGTTGCCGGTCGAGCCGACATAGCCGATCACCTGCCCCTGGCGCACCTTGTCGCCTGGCTTGACGATGATCTTGCTCTGGTGGCCGTAGCCCGTCTCATAGCCGTTGACGTGCTTGATGAGCGTGAAGTTGCCGTAGCCCGAGGACCAGCCGGCCTTTTCGACGATACCATCGCCCGCCGCATAGATCGGCGTTCCACGCGGGCTCGCGAGGTCGACGCCGGTATGCAGTTTGCGGCTGTGGAAGATGGGATGGACGCGCCAGCCGAATCGGCTGGCAAGCCGACCCCCGCCTGCGAGCGGCCGACGCGTCAGGAAGCGTTTCCCGGTCTCGCCGTCGGGATCGTAGAAGTCGACGGCGCCATCGTCGGTGCGGAAGCGGTAGAGCTGCCGCAGGGTGGAGCCGAGCTTCAGTCCCACATAGAGCAGGTCCTGCTTGCCGTCCTGGTCCTTCTCGGTCTCGAGCACTTCAATCGAATCCCCGGGCGAGATCTTCTTGGTGAGATCGACATCGTACGCATACATCGCGACAATCCGTCGGGTGATGTCGTCAGGGATGTCGTGCTTGCGGGCCGTTTCCCAGATGGCGCGGTAAATGGTGGGCAGGTTCGAGACGTTGACCTCTTCGGTGTCTTCCTCCGGGAACGTGATCTCGGAGGGAGCGAGCCCGAGCACATAGGTGCCGCGATCGGTCAGGGCCACGGTCGCCTTATGGTTGTCGGTATTGGTCTGGTCGTCGTGGAAGTAGATCGACAGCCGGTAAGGGATCAGCACGTCGGAATTGCGCGAAGCGCCGAACAGAATGCGCAGGCGCGCATGGGCAGGCAGCGTTGGATCAGGACTGACGTTCTTGAGCGTGGCCGTAATGGCCTCGATCATCTCTTGGGTGAAGCCGTTTCGCTTCAGCATATCGTCGAGGCTCGTCGGCTCCTTGACCGTGAGAATGCGCTCGGTGCGCCCCAGCCCGGCCTGGTCGGCCGTCGTCGTCTTGGGCAGCACCGTGACGTTTTCAGCAACGCCGCCAAGACCGCCATCGTCGACGACACCAAGCTCGCGCAGTGAGGTCGTCTCCGGCGCGTAGGCGAGAGCGCCGGCGTCGGGGCCGTTGACCTCCACGTCATCCCCTCCGTCGGCAAAGAAGCTGTCGATGCTCTGCCGGACATAGGCTTCCGCCATCTCGTCGTTGATCGTGCGTGGCGGCACGAACGTCGCAGGCAGCGCCGCTGTCTTGATCTGAACCTCCCCTTCGACGGCACCGCCATAGATATCAGTGCTGGTGTCGTCCTGGGGGGTCATGATCGGCTGCGTCGAATCGATCAGCGAGGCCGGATCGAAGGGCGGCACGTCTTCGGACAATGACGTCGCGGCGGTCGCCAGGGTCGCCCGGATCCTTTCGAACGGCTGCTTCTTGATGATGTCGCGACCATTGACCGACTCCTTGATGGAGGCCTCAACGATCTCGGTTTCAGACTTGGTTTGCGTCACCGGACGGACGCGGTTGGTTTTGCTGATGAGGTCGGCGGGCGGCGCGGTGTCGTTGCTGACGATCTGCAGCGCCTCGTAGGCGGTCGAGAACGTATCCTGCCCCTGAAAGCTCACATAGAGCGCCGCACCCATGAGCAGCACCGAGGTAAGGCCGGTCATGACCGTGCCGGTCAGCCACGCAAAGCTAAGCTCGCGGCCCTGCGGGATCTCTCCGTCGGTGGAGGCAACCGTGAGGGCCGGTCCATCCTCGAAACCGGCCCGGACCAGAGCGAGCGTGCGGTTGCGTTGCGCCGGATTCAACCTGGTCCTGCCCCCAACCTGAGTTGCCCTGCCGGCCCGCGGAGGCCCCGCCGCGGCGAACCGCCCGCCCCGCGCTCGAATTCATGGCGCGGCACCGCGCCGCCCGTCAACCCGACGCACCGGAGGCGAACTGGTCCGACGCAAATGCGGCAAGTTTCCGGTTGGGCTGTGCCTGGGGCACGGATAGGCGGTGCATATCGCCTCGCGCGGGGTCCGGCGGTATCCGTGCGAGGAGAGGCCGAGGCGTCCGGCTATGCCCAAATCGGAGGCCGTGGGAGGGGCGGCGGCCCTTGACAGTTTTCCCTCGACTTCCCACATCCGCTGCGCGGCGACGGACATGCCAAACGCCCGGAATTCCGGGGCTTTGCGGATAGCGGGCTGTGCAGCTCGTTTTTTGTCCGTTTTGTCATTTTCGGGTGTTGACAGCCAATAGGGCCAGCCATATAACCCGCCAGCGCTGAACGACGTGGCCTTGCGGCCGCCGCGCCAGCGATTTCAGGATAGGGCAGAGGTGCTGCCGGGTGACCGGAAGAACCCTCCTGTTCCCAAAATTTAGGAAGCCTCGCTTCCTTCCGACGCTGCCCTCGAAAGAGGACCACAGGGTCTGCTCTTTGACATTGTGAAGATGGAAGAAAGGGAAACGTGGACGGCGAGGTTCTTGCGGTCTGAACGTGAGTTCGGACGAACAGACTTCGACGGTACGTTTCTCAGAGGTACACTACCAATCACGTGAGCCCTCGGGCTCGCAGTGACAGGTGTGTGTCCTCGTCAAGCAAACGTGCATGCGTCGACCAAGTCAGAACATCAAACTTGAGAGTTTGATCCTGGCTCAGAACGAACGCTGGCGGCAGGCTTAACACATGCAAGTCGAACGCTCGCAGCAATGCGGGAGTGGCAGACGGGTGAGTAACGCGTGGGAATCTACCCAATACTACGGAATAGCTCCGGGAAACTGGAATTAATACCGTATGTGCCCTACGGGGGAAAGATTTATCGGTATTGGATGAGCCCGCGTTGGATTAGCTAGTTG
>DASZSH010000062.1:0-16396 GCA_035548755.1 Devosia sp. | reverse complement strand
CTCGGTCTGGACCAGCCTCTGCCGGTGCAATACCTCATCTATCTCAAGCGGCTGCTGAGCGGCGATTTCGGCGTATCGTCGCTGACCTCGCAGCCGGTGTTCAGCGATCTCATCCGCGTGTTCCCCGCCACCTTCGAGCTGGCCACCATCGCCACGATCATCGGCGTGGCCGTCGGCGTTCCGGCCGGAGTCATAGCCGGCGCTCGCAAGGGCCGATGGCAGGATGGCGTCATCCGCGTCGTAGGACTGTTCGGCTATTCGGTGCCGGTTTTCTGGCTCGGGCTTGTGGGCCTGTTCATCTTCTACGGCAAGCTGGGCTGGGTGTCGGGAACTGGCCGGCTCGACGTCTTCTACGAAGGCGTTGTGACGCCCCGCACCGGTGTCATCCTCATCGATTCCGCGCTCGAAGGAAACTGGGAGATCTTCTCCAACGCCTTCAGCCATCTCATCCTTCCTGCAAGCATCCTCGGCTACTACTCGCTCGCCTACATCGCCCGCATGACTCGCAGTTTCATGATCGACCAGCTCGGCCAGGAATATGTCGTGGCCGCCCGCATCAAGGGCAACTCGTTCTGGCGCGCGGTCTGGCGGCACGCCTTCCCCAATATCATGGTGCCGCTCATCACTGTGATTGGTCTGAGCTATGCTTCGCTGCTGGAAGGCGCCGTGCTGACTGAAACGGTATTCGCCTGGCCGGGCCTGGGCCTCTACATCACCCAGGCCCTGTTCCACAGCGACATGAACGCGGTGCTCGGCGGCACCGTGCTGGTTGGCACCGTGTTCATCGGCGTCAACCTCGTCTGTGACCTCCTGTACAAGCTCTTCGACCCAAGGCTCACACGCTCGTGACGGAAACCCTGGCTCAGTGGCTGACCTCCGAAGCGCCTGCCTCCCGGCGTCAGGCCGTCCTCGGCAACCTCTATCGCGGCCTGCGCGCCATCCTGAAAAACCCCACGGCGCTTGCGGGACTGATCATCGTGGCGCTGCTGCTGCTGATGGCCGTCTTCGCGCCGTGGATCTCGCTTGGGCGGTCGCCCATCGAGCAGGATCTCGCCGGCCGGCTCGCCGCGCCATCGTCCGCGCATTGGTTCGGCACCGACGAGCTTGGCCGCGACATCTTCACGCGCACGCTCTATGGCGCACGCGTCACCCTGACGATCGTCGTCCTCGTCTCGGTCCTGGTTGCGCCCATCGGCCTCGCTGTCGGCACCGTTGCCGGATATCTCGGCGGCTGGGTGGATGCCGTGCTCATGCGCACCACCGATGTTTTCCTCGCCTTCCCCCGGCTTGTGCTGGCGCTTGCTTTCGCCGCCGCTTTGGGCCCGGGCATTGAGAACGCCGTGATCGCGATTTCACTGACCGCCTGGCCGCCCTATGCCCGCATTGCACGCTCGGAAACGCTGGCCATCGCGCACAGCGAGTTCATTGAAGCGGCCGTGCTCGAGGGCGCCTCGACCTGGCGCATTCTCTTCCGCCACATCGTGCCGCTCTGCCTGAGCTCCGTCGTGGTCCGGCTCACCCTCGACATGGCGGGGATCATCCTCACCGCGGCCGGTCTGGGGTTCCTCGGCCTCGGCGCGCAGCCGCCGACCGCTGAATGGGGCGCGATGGTCTCCTCGGGCCGGGATGTCATCCTCGATCAGTGGTGGGTCGCAACCATTCCGGGCCTTGCGATCCTCGTTGTCAGCCTCGGCTTCAACCTGCTGGGTGATGGCCTGCGCGACGTTTTCGATCCGAAGTCGGCATGAGCGGCGAACTGCTTGTTGTCGAGAATCTCAACGTCGCCTTCCCGGGCCGCACCAGCGTCACGCAAGCGGTGCGCGACGCCTCCTTCACGCTCGGACGCGAACGGCTGGGGATCGTCGGCGAATCCGGTTCGGGAAAATCGACCACTGGCCGCGCCATACTGGGGCTTGTGCCGCGCCCGGGCATCGTGACCGCCACGACCATGTCGTACGCCGGCCGGAACCTCCTGGCCAACACCGAGCGCGACTGGCAGGAGCTGCGCGGTCGGCGCATGTCCATGGTCATGCAGGATCCCAAATACTCGCTCAATCCGGTGCTGACGGTCGGCCGCCAGATCAGCGAGACCTGCTTTCTCCATCTGCGCACAAGCCGCGAGGATGCCCGGCGGCGCACGCTGCGCATGCTCGAGGCGGTGCAGATCCGCGATCCGGAGCTGGTTTACGATCTTTATCCGCATCAGCTTTCGGGCGGCATGGGTCAGCGCGTCATGATCGCCATGATGCTGATCGCCGAGCCCGACCTTCTCATCGCCGACGAACCGACCTCGGCGCTGGACGTGACCGTTCAGAACGAGGTGCTGCGCATACTCGATGATCTCGTGCGCGAGCGGGGCATGGGCCTCATCTTCATCAGCCACAATCTCACCGTCGTCTCGAGCTTCTGCGACCGGGTGCTGATCATGTATGCCGGGCGCATTGTCGAGCAATGCGCCGCGCGCGACCTGCAGAACGCCAGGCACCCCTACACCCGCGCGCTCGTCGCAGCCACGCCCTCGCTCGACTCCCCGCGGACCGAGCTCGCAACCGTCACGCGTGACCCGGCATGGCTGCAATGATCGACATCGAGGATCTGAATGTGACCTTTCACAGCGCCGGGCGGGACGTGCGCGCGGTGCAGAACGTCTCCTTCCGCGTGGAGGAGGGGGAGACGTTCGGCATTGTGGGAGAATCCGGTTCGGGCAAGTCCACTATCCTGCGCGCCATCGCCGGACTCGTCCCCTCCGCCAGTGCGCGGCTCGAGGTCAACGGCCGGCCCGCCGCACACCGGCGCAGCCGCGCCGATCGGCGCATGCTGCAATTCGTGTTCCAGGATCCCTATGCCTCCCTGCATCCACGCCAGACCGTCGACGACATCCTGCGCGAGCCGCTCGAGATTCATCGCGAGTCGGCCATCGACGAACGCATCGCCAGGGCGATCGCCGATGTCGGGCTCCTGCCCGCGCATCGCTTCCGCTACCCGCACCAGCTGTCGGGCGGCCAACGCCAGCGCGTTGCCATCGCCCGCGCCCTGATCCTGAACCCGCCGATCCTGCTGCTGGACGAGCCGACTTCGGCGCTCGATGTGTCGGTGCAGGCAGAAATCCTCAACCTGCTGGCGAGGTTGCGGCAGAGCTACAGCCTGACGAGCATCCTTGTGAGCCACGACCTCGCGGTTGTCGCCCATCTCTGCCGCCGCATCGCGATCATGCAGCTTGGGCGCCTGGTGGAGATTATCACCGCCGACGACCTGCGGTCGGGCGCGGTCAAGGCCGACTATACGCGCCGGCTGATCGCCGCCAGCCGCGGCTTTGTCCGCGCAAGCGCCTGAAAATGCGGCATCATCTTGCAACGGTCGGACAAAAAGGATCAGATGTCCGGATTGCCGCGCGGCCCGTCGGCCGATCGTCCGGTAAACCCAAAGAACGAGTACGGGGGAACTTCATGTGGAAAGCCTTGGTACCCGCACTGCTGGCGGGGGCGCTTGTCGCCCTGACGCCTGAGGTGCAGGCCGCGACGCCCGCCGACACGCTGGTGATCGCCAAACAGATCGACGACATCATTTCGCTTGACCCCGCCGAGGCCTACGAGCTCTCCGGCATCGAGGTCATCGCCAACAGCTACGACCGCATCATGCGGTTCGAGCCGACCGACATCACCAAGCTCGTCCCCGGCGTCGCCGAAAGCGTCACGGTGAGCGATGACGGCAAGACCTTCACCTTCAAGATCCGCGCCGGGCAGAAATTCGCCTCGGGCAATCCGGTGACGGCTCAGGACGCCGCCTGGTCGCTGCAACGGGTCATCAAGCTGCAGAAGACGCCGGTCTTCCTTCTCACCCAGCTCGGCTGGACTCCCGACAACGTGGACCAGATGGTCACTGCGCCCGATGACTCGACCCTCAAGGTCACCATCGGGACGAACTTTGCGCCCACGCTCGTCTATGCGCTGCTCGGCTCGGTCGTGGGCTCGGTCGTCGATATGAAGACCGCCATGTCGCACGAGGCAAACGGCGACATGGGCAATGGCTGGCTGAAGACCAATTCCGCCGGCTCGGGCGCCTACATCATCAAGGGATGGACGCCCAACCAGTCGGTGACGCTCGAGGCGAACCCGAACTATCGCGGCGGCGTGGCCAACCTCAAGCGCGTCGTCATCCGGCACATTCCGGAAGCGTCCGCGCAGCGGCTCGCGCTCGAAAAGGGCGACGTGGACATTGCCGACAATCTCACGCCCGACCAGGTGACCGCGCTCGGCTCCAACAAGGACATCGCCGTCTCCACCGTTCCGCAGGCGCTGCTCTATTATATCGGCCTCAACCAGAAGACCAAGGAACTGCAGGACCCCAGGGTCCGCCAGGCGCTCCGCTATCTGGTCGACTACGATGGCATGGCGAACTCGTTCCTCAAGGGCGCCGACCAGGTGCACCAGTCCTTCTGGGCCTCCGGCTTCTGGGCGTCCTACGACGAGAACCCCTATACGTTCGATGTCGCCAAGGCCAAGGATCTGCTCAAGCAGGCCGGCTACCCGGACGGCTTCTCGCTCGATCTCGACGCGCCCAACTTCGCGCCCTTCGTCAATATGGCGCAGTCGGTGCAGTCGACCTTCGCCCAGGCCGGCATCAAGGTGAACATCATCTCCTCCGAGATGGCGCCGATGCTGACCAAGTATCGCGCGCGCCAGCATCAGGCGCTGATGGTCTATTGGGGGCCCGACTACATGGACCCCCATACCAATGCCGATGGCTTCATCACCAACAACGACAACTCCGATGGCGCCGCGCAGAAGCCGCTGGCCTGGCGCAATTCGTGGCAGGACAAGGACATGAACGCGGCGGTCGCCGCCGCCGCCAGCGAACGTGATGAAAATACGCGCAAGCAGGACTACATCGATCTGCAGAAGAAGCTGCTCGATGTTGGGCCCTATATCATCATGTTCCAGGCGACCGCTCAGCTCGCCGAGCGGTCGAACGTCAAGGGCTACGTCGCGGGTCCCTCCGCGGACGTGACCTACTACAATCTGGCCACCAAGTAGGGCCGTTGCGCGGTGCCGGGATTTCTCGACCGGCACCGCGCTGCCCGGCTGATGCGGGAGGAGGGCCTGGAGGCCCTCGTCGTCGCCCAGCCTGAAACGATCCTCTACATGACCGGAGCCTTCCCGGGCGTCGCGACCTACTGGCGGCGCGCCGGTGCGGCGCTCCTGCTTGTTCCCGCCGACCCCGGGGCGCCTCTGGCGGCCATCGTCGGGGACCTGCAGGCCGCGGCTTTCGCAGCCCAGTCAGAGATCGCCGACGTCCGCAGCCACCGCATCTGGGTCGAGACGGCGAGCTATCCCCCGGCGGGCCCCGCGCGGCCGCTTCGCCGGCCGCGCCCGGCGCAGTTTGATCTATCGGCGTCCATCGGCCTGCTGCAGGACCTGCTCAAGGAACGCGGCCTCCTTCGCGCGCACTTGGGCCTTGACCTCGGCTTTGTTCCGGCCGCCGACTACCCCGCATTTGCGGCGCTTCCGGCCGTCTGGAGCGATTGCACGCGGCTGGTCGAGCGGCTGCGCGCCGTAAAATCGCCGCCCGAAATTGAACGCCTGCGCTGCGCGGCCGAATATGCGCGCGCCGGCCTTTCCGTCCTGCTGCCCTCGATCGCGGCTGGAACACACGCCGCACGCATGGCCGAAATCTGGCGCGAGGGAGCGCTTGCGGAGGCGGCCCGACGCGGCGAGCCTGCCCCGCAATGCTGGGCCTATATCGCCGTGGGCGGCGATGGCTTTGCGCCGGGCGGACCGGCGGTCGAGGGCGATCTCATCAAGATCGACGTCGGCTGTGTCGTCAACGGCTATAGTTCGGATGGAGGGCGCACCGCAGTGCTGGGGCGGCCGAATCCCGATGCCGTCCGCATCTACGATGCCCTGCGCCGGGCCTTCGAGACCGGCCTGGCGATGCTGAGGCCCGGAACGCCTCTCGCCGATATCTACCGCGCGACCGCCGCATGCATGTGGGATCAGGGATTTGAAGACTACGGCCGCGGGCACTTCGGTCACGGCGTTGGAGGCTCGATCTGGAGCGAGGAGTGGCCCTTCATCTCCGCCACGTCCGAAGCGGTCCTCGAGCCCGGGATGGTCATGGCCTTCGAGACGCCATGGTACATCGACGGGCTCGGCGGATTCATCATCGAGGATCAGGTCCTGATCACCGGGGAAGGGCACGAAGTCATGGCGCCCTGGCCCCGCGACCTTATCGCTGTCGGATGACGCGCGCCGGCTGTTGATCGGCGGCGAAGAATGGGGAACAACTGGTCCTGAACGACCGCCGCAGCGCGACGGCTAGCGAGTCCTGCCTTGACTGATCCCATCTCCTTTTTCGACGGCCACAACGATTTCCTGCTCCGCCTCAAGAACGCGCCCGAGCGTCGAAGAGACCTCTGGCTCGGCGCTACCGGCGAGGGGCATCTCGACCTGGGCCGCATGAAGACGGGCGGCTTCGCCGGCGGCCTGTTCGCCATCTATGTGCCGTCGCCCAGTTCGGGTGGCGGCCTCGACTACATGGCGATGATGAAGCAGGCGCCCTTCGAGGTGCCGCTGCCGGCCATGATGGCTCCCGAGGCCGCCCAGCCGGCCGCGTTCGCCATGGCCGGGCACCTGCATTGGATGGAACGCGCCGCGCCCGACGATTTCGCGCTCTGCCGCAGCGCCGCCGCGGTCCGGTCCGTGTTCGGCAGCGGGCGCATCGCCGCTGTCATGCATATGGAGGGCGCTGAGGCGATCGGCCCCGATCTCGACGCGCTCTACCTGTTCTACGAGATGGGCCTGCGCTCGCTCGGACCGGTGTGGAGCCGGCCGACGGTCTTCGGCTACGGCGTGCCGTTCAAATTCCCCGCATCCCCCGATATCGGCCCCGGCCTGACCGAAGCGGGAAAGGATCTGGTGCGCCTGTGTAACCGGCTCGGCATCATGATCGATCTGTCCCACATGAACCAGGCCGGGTTCGAGGATGTCGCGCGCCTGTCGACCGCGCCGCTGGTGGCAACCCACTCCAACGCGCACGCGCTCTGCGCGTCCGCCCGCAACCTGACCGACCGCCAGCTCGATCAAATCCGCGAAACCGGCGGCATGGTCGGCCTCAATTTCTCGTCTTCGTTCCTGCGTTCCGACGGCATGGGCAATCCCGATCTCGGTCTCGATGTGATGGTGCGCCACATCGACTACCTGCTGGAAAAGCTCGGGGAAGACCATGTCGGGCTCGGGTCGGATTTCGACGGCTGCATCGTCCCCAATCCGATCCGGGATGTGACGGGCGTGCCCCGCCTCTTCGATGCCCTCGCCGACCACGGCTACGACGCGCCGCTCCTTGCCAAGCTCGCACACGAGAACTGGCTCGGCTGCCTGGACCGTTGCCTTCGCGACTAGCGCGTTGAGCTGCATCAAGCCGCCCGGTGCGTGGCCCTCCTAAGGTCCTTCATCATCATTTATGGAGGACAGCATGACCAGAGATCCCAAACAGGCCTGGACGAGCTTTGTCGAAGAGGTCGAGGTCTCGGGCAAGCACCTGCTGACCGAGGTCAACCGGTTGATTGCCGAAGGCAATGTCCGCAAGCTCGTGATCAGGAGCGACGACGGTCAGGTGTTTCTGACGGTTCCGCTGACCGCCGGCGCGGTGGCGGGAGGCATCGTCACCCTGGGCGCGCCCTGGCTCGCCATTCTCGCAGCGGTAGCTGGGCTCGTCGCCAAGGTCAGGATCGAAATCACGCGCGCCGAGCCGCCGTCTTCGGACGCCTCCGGCAAGACCGACAAGCCGGTTCCGGTGCCGCCGGAGGCGCAGCGCTAGCCTCGCTTGGTCCGTGCCCCCTATTCATAGGCAATGTCGGTCACGCCGAGTTCGATATAGGTGAAGTCGCCTGTTGCAAGCTTCCAGACCGCCGCGCCGGCGGAGGGAAGATTGAGCCCGTTGAATTGCCCATACGCCATGACGGGAGTCTCCCAGGTCTCGGTCGTTCCCGTTCCGGTGTTGAATCGCCTTGCCCGGAAGTTTGTGAGGCGTCCCTCGGGATCGACGAAGAACATCGCATCCGCGGTGGCGCCGAAGTCCGTCAGCGTCGCACGGAACGATCCATCGTCAATGGGGGCGATGACCACCTCCGGTCCGAGCAGGGCCGCCGGAAACCACATCGTCTCGTTGAGGTAGCGCATGAGGCCGGCCTCGGCGAGCTCGCCGCCATGCTCATCGGCCAGCGGGACGAGAGACGCCATCTTGATCAAGATGCTCCCCTGACCGTCCAGATACTCGTCGCGGCCCAGGGCGACCGGCGTTGCCCTTGCCGGGAGCCAGGTGCGCCACACGAAGGCGGGAGGACTGGTCGAATAGATCTCGTCGGCCTCGAACGTCATCCATCCGGACCCCGCCCCACTCCGGATGCGGCCTTCCTGCCTCAGGCGCACCAGCTTCGGAATCGGCCGGCCAACAATGCCGGCGTAGCGGAAGTAGCGTTGGGCAGCCGGCGGCAACGGGGCCAGCATCGCGTCGGTGATGATCGTTGCGGAAGGCTGCGCGGCCGCAACCAGGCGCTCGACATCGGCAGCTATCCTTCGAATGAAGATCCAGTAGGACGCCGCCAGGCCAAGGCCGACGATCACGACCAATGCCGTGATCGTCAGGGCGAGAAGCCGAAACAGACTCACGCCTCGTCCCGCAGCGCAAAAGGCTGCCGGATGATTGTCTTGAGGTTTTCGGGCGCCGTGCGGCGCGGGTCGCTGAGATAGATCTCGTGGTGACGACAGGTGAGCCGGCCGCCCTGCGCCGCGATGAAGGCGTGGAGCGCTTCGATGTTCGGTCCCTCGGCCGAATATGGGCCGATATGCAGCAGCTGGGCCGACCGGCCTTCTTTGTAGGTCGCGAACTGCAGATGGTCGAGCATGGCATTTGGCTTCTTGCCCGAGGCCATGGCAATGGCCGCTTCGACCAGCGGCTTGGTGACGATGTCGGGCTGCATGATCATCACCGTCCAGAACCACTTGGACTTGTCCCCGTTGCGAAAGCTCGCCGGATCGTCGGCCCGCCACAAGGCCTCGAGCGGCATCACGGGATAGTCGATCGGAGTATGGCCACGCTGGAAGCCGAACTTGAGCGTGAACGACACGCTGAACAGGGCTGCCACGGCGGCCGCGTAGTCGGGCGACGTGTTTGGATCGCCGTGCCCGTCGATCATCAGGAACTGCATCGCCGGAACATCGATGATGGCCGGCG
This sequence comes from Devosia sp., assembly GCA_035548755.1. Classification (GTDB taxonomy): domain Bacteria; phylum Pseudomonadota; class Alphaproteobacteria; order Rhizobiales; family Devosiaceae; genus Devosia_A. The sequence continues at coordinate 7,165 of DASZSH010000062.1, read as the reverse complement.
CTGCAGCCGCAGTGTAATATTGCTCTAATTGTTTGCGCAGATCGAGGCGCTCGATAATCTTGCCCATCTATTGGGCCACGAAGCCGCCATCGACCAGATGGTAGCTGCCGGTGATGAAAGAGGCTCTGTCGGAAAGCAGGAAGCAGGCCAGGGCCGAGACTTCCTCAGGGCGGCCCAGCCGCTGAATGGGATGCAGCCCCGCGACATATTTGAGTGTATTCGCATCGAGGTTCTTCGACAGCAAGGGCGTGTCGATGAAGCCCGGACCGACCGCGTTCACCCGGATGCCCTTGGTCGCGTACTCCATGGCGGCGACCTTGGTCATGCCGAGAAGGGCGTGCTTGGCGGAGGTGTAGGCGACGGCTGTGGCAAAGCCGACGCTGCCCAGAATCGAGGCCATGTTGACCACCGCTCCGCCGCCGGCACGCAGCATCGCCGGAATCTCGTAGCGCAGGCCGTAGAAAACGCCGTTGAGGTTGATGTCGATGACGGTCTTCCAGCCGTCGAGGGGGTACTCGCCCGTCGGCGCGGCCGGCCCGCCGATACCCGCATTGTTCACCGCAAGATGGAGCGCGCCGTAGGTCTTTTCGGCGAACGCCACCATAGCGGCGTTCTGCTCGGCGCTCGACACATCGATGGTGAACCCGATTGCAGTGCCTTTGGCCGCTTTGACCGCCGCGGCGACGCGGTTGATGCTTGCCTGGTCGCGGTCGGCGATGACCACCTTGGCGCCGCCAGCTGCGAGCTCCTTGACGATCGCTTCGCCGATGCCGGATGCGCCGCCCGTGACGATTGCAACCTTGCCGTCGAACTGAGCCATTTGTCTCTCCTTTGAGTCTGTGCTCACAGCATGCGCATCGAAAGCCGGCCGCCGTCTTGATGGCGGTCAAACCGCTTCGGCGTCAGAGGCTGTGCATACGGTTTGCGCCCCGGAAGTATTTGCGGGCCGCAGCGATGATCTCGGCGTCGCTCGGATGGTCCATCGGCTCGATGCCCCAGACCCGGCGGGCAATCACCGGATGCGCTTCGGCCAGGTAGCCGGCAAGCTCGGTGCGCGCGGTTCCCGGCCCCATGATGATGATGCCGCGGAAGCGTCCGAGGCTGGCGGCCACCTCCTCGAGGAATGCCCGGTCGGGATCGGCCTTGCCCTTATGCACATGGTCGGCGCGGCGATGGATATGCGCCGGAGCGTGCTCGTCGCGGATCACCGTTTCGTCCGCGTCATCCGCCGAAACGCCGAAGATGCGCGCCTCGCGATGATCGATCCACACGCAGCCGCTATTGTGAGCCATGTTTGTCTGTCCTTGCTTGACGTGAATTGGATGCCTTTCGCCCGCTGCCCGTCCGCAAGACGCGCGCCGGCGCCTTGGCTTTGGACAGGGCCGCTTCGGCCAGCGCGACCTGTTGCTTCACCGCGACGAAGCTGTCGGGACTGACCGACATCGAGTCGATGCCGCATTCGACCAGGAACCGCGCGAACTCGGGATGATCGCTGGGAGCCTGCCCGCACAGGCCGATCTTGGCGCCGGCCGCCCGCGCTTCCGCGATGACATGCGCGATCATCCATTTGACGGCGTCGTCCTGCTCGTCGAACAGGCCCGCAAGCTCTCCGGAGTCGCGATCGACTCCGAGGGTAAGCTGCGTCAGGTCGTTGGAGCCGATCGAGAAGCCGTCGAAGCGGTCGGCGAAGGCCCGCGCCAGAATGACGTTCGAGGGGATTTCGCACATCACATAGACTTCGAGGCCCTTGTCGCCCCGCTTGAGGCCGCTCCGGGCCATGACTTCGAGCACCTTGTCCGCTTCGTCGGTCGATCGGCAGAAGGGGATCATCACCACCACGTTGCGGAACCCCAGCTTGTTGCGCAGGCGCGCGATGGCGCGGCACTCGAGCTCGAAGCCCTCGCGGTACTTGTACGAATAGTAGCGTGAGGCGCCGCGGAACCCGAGCATGGGGTTCTCCTCCGCCGGCTCGAACTCGCGGCCGCCGACCAGGCCCGCATACTCGTTGGTCTTGAAGTCGCTCATGCGCACGATTACCGGCTTGGGATAGGCGACGGCCGCGATGCGGGCGAGGCCGCGCGACAGACGGTCGATGAAGTACTCGGCCTTGTCGTTGAAGCCCGTGGTCAGCTTGCTGATCTCCGCCTTGACGGCCTCATCCCTCAGACTGTCGAATTTGAGCAGCGCCATGGGGTGGACGCGTATGGTGTTGGCGATCACGAACTCCATGCGGGCCAGTCCCACCCCGTCGGCTGGCAGCCGCCACCAGCGGAAGGCGGCGCCCGGATTGGCGAGGTTGAGCATCACCTGCGTTCTGGTCGCCGGGAGGCGGGCGACGTCGACGGTGGAGACGTTGATCTTGGCGTGACCCTCGTAGATGAAGCCTTGGTCGCCCTCCGCGCAGGAAACCGTCACCTCGGCGCCGCTGTGCAGCACATGGGTGGCGTTGCCGGTGCCCACTATGGCCGGCAGGCCGAGTTCGCGGCTGACGATCGCGGCATGCGAGGTGCGTCCGCCATGATCGGTGACGATGGCCGCCGCCCGCTTCATCACCGGCACCCAGTCGGGGTCGGTCGTGGAAGTCACCAGCACCGATCCGTCCACGAACTTGTCGATGTCCTTGACATCTTCGATCAGGCAGACCTCGCCGGTCACGGCGGCGTCGCCGATCGCGATGCCCGAGGCCAGCACCTTGCCCTTGGCGGCGATCGCGTAACTGCGCATCGATCCTTCCGCGCGGCGCGACTGCACGGTCTCCGGGCGCGCCTGCACGATGAACATCTCGCCGCTCTCGCCGTCGCGCGCCCACTCCATATCCATGGGGCGGCCGTAATGCCGTTCGATGGTGACCGCCCAGCGCGCCAGTGTCAGGATTTCGGGCTCCGAGAGCACGAACGCGCCGCGTTCCGCCTTTGAGGTGGGGACGTTGCGCGTGGGCTTGTCGCCCCTGGCGTAGACCATCTTGATGGCCTTCTCGCCGCACGTTTTCTCGATGATCGGGCTGAGCCCGGAACCCGACAGCAGCGGCTTGAACACCACATACTCGTCCGGGTCGACCGCGCCCTGCACCACATTCTCGCCCAGGCCCCAGGCGGCATTGATGAGCACCACCTTGTCGAAGCCGGTCTCGGTGTCGATCGAGAACATCACGCCGGAGCCGCCCAGGTCGGAGCGCACCATCTGCTGCACGCCGATCGACAGGGCCACCTTCATGTGGTCGAAGCCCTTCGTCTGCCGATAGCTGATGGCGCGGTCGGTGAACAGCGAGGCGTAGCAGCGGCGGCAGGCGATCAGCAGATCCGCTTCGCCGCGTACATTGAGAAAGGTCTCCTGCTGGCCGGCGAAGCTGGCGTCCGGCAGGTCCTCGGCCGTCGCGCTCGAGCGCACGGCGACCGCGAGGTTGTCCTGGCCGGCCCGTCGGCAGAGCTCCCGATACGAGGCGGCAATCGACTTGGCCAGAGGCTCGGGCCAGTTCGACTGCACGATGAGCTGGCGGATGGCCTGGCCGGCTTCCGCCAGCGTCATGCGCCCCTGTATCCAGTCGGCGATGAGCGCCGCGATCTCCTCGCGGCAGCCATTGCTGTCGATGAACGACCAGTAGGCATCGGCCGTGGTCGCAAAGCCGGGCGGCACCTTGATACCGTGCTTTCCCAGCGTCTGGACCATCTCTCCGAGCGAGGCGTTCTTGCCCCCGACGCGGGCCACGTCGCCGCGTCCGATGGTCTCGAACCAGTCGATCATCGGAAGTTTCTTGAGCATTTAAGCCTCACCTCGTTGTGCCGCCGTCCGTCACAGTGGGGCGGGGCGGTCATCGGTACTTTGATCGGTGTCAAACCGGACCAGGCCGAGGCTGGCATAGTCGTGGCTTCAGGAAGGAGCACCGCAATGACGGAGAACTCGCGTCAGGCCCTTGTGGGCGCAATCGGCGGCACATTCATCAGTCTGGCCGTCATGGATATCGACGAGTACTCGGTCGCGAATTTCGCGCTGCTCAACAGCGCCGACTTCGCAAGCCCGATGGAAGCGATCGGCCGCTATATCAAGTCGCTGCCCCGCGTACCCGACAAGGTCGGTCTCTCCGTGGCCGGCGCCGTGGATGGCGAACGGGCGCGCATGAGCCATCTTCCGTGGACCTTCGACTGGAACGACATTCGCGCCGTGACCCGATCGGATCGCATCTGCTTCGTCAATGAGTTCGAGGCCCTCGCCCTGGCCACGCCCACGCTCAGCAGCTACGATCTCATCACCATCAGCAAGGGATCGATCAAGCGCACCGCCACCCGTGCCGTCGTCAGCGCCGGCACCGGCCTGGGCGCGGCGGCTCTTGCATGGACGCGGGAGCGCTGGGTGCCCATCTCGGGCGAAAGTCGCCTTGCATCTTTTCCCCAGCCGCTTGGCCACGAATTCGACATCGGCACGGTGATCGCCCATGAAGGCTTCGTGCATGCCGGCCAGGTCCTGACCGGACACGGCCTGGTGCTGCTTTACGAAGCTCTCGCCAGACAGGCCTCCCAAACGCCCGCCAAGCTCACGCCGGCGCAGATCACCAAGGCCGGCCTCGCCCATGAGGACGCGCTGGCCGGCAAGGCGCTCGAACTGATGGCGACGTGGCTGGGCCGCTTCGCGGGAGACGTCGTGCTGCACTATGGGGCGACCGGCGGCCTCTATCTTGCCGGCGGCATGCCCTCCAACATCGCCCCGGCGCTGCAGAGTCGCCATTTCCTCGACGCCTTCGAGGGCATCGGCGAGCGGCGGGAATATCTGGGCGACACCCCCGTTCACGTCGTCAAGGCCGGCGCGGATGCCGGCCTGCGCGGCGCCGCCATCGCGCTCGCCAACAGCCTTCCCGCGCGCGGCACCGACATTCGCCGCCTGAGGGCTTGATCATGGCCACGCTGACCCCCACGGTGCGCGACATGCTGCACTGGTACGACGGCGAGCGGCCTGGCGTGAAAGCCAACCTCGCGCGCCTGCTCATGCATGGACGCACCGGAGGCTCGGGCAAGCTCGCTATCCTGCCCGTGGATCAGGGTTTCGAGCACGGTCCGGCGCGCAGCTTTGCGCCCAATCCGGCCGCCTACGATCCGAACTATCATTTCGAGCTCGCCATCGATGCCGGTCTGAGCGCATTTGCGGCGCCCCTGGGCCTGCTCGCCGCCGGGGCCGACCGTTACGCCGGCGAAATTCCCTTCATCCTCAAGGCCAACAACGCCAACAGCCTGGGGACTGTGAAGGATGAGGCGGTGACGGCCACCGTGCGGGACGCGCTGGAGCTGGGCTGCGCTGCCATCGGCTACACCATCTATCCCGGGTCCGACCGGCAGTATGAAATGTTCGAGGAAGTCAGGGCCGGCGCCGCCGAGGCGAAAGCCAATGGCCTCGCCGTCGTCGTCTGGGCCTACCCACGTGGCGGCGAACTGGATGGCGCGGCCGAAACCTCGCTCGATGTGGTCGCCTATGGCGCGCACATCGCCGCGCTGCTGGGCGCCCATATCATCAAGGTCAAGCCCCCGACCGCGCACATCGCCGAGGGCCTTGCCCGGGCAGCCTACAGTGAAAAGGCCTGCGCCGAGCTCGACGCGCGGATCGCCCACGTTGTAGAGGCGGCCTTTGCGGGGCGGCGCATCGTGGTATTTTCCGGCGGACCCGCCCGCGACGAGGAGGCCATCCTCGAGGAGGTCCGCGCCATTCGGCGGGGTGGCGGCCATGGCTCCATTGTGGGCCGAAATGCCTTCCAGAGGTCCCGCAAGGATGCCCTGCGCCTGCTCGATCGCATCATCGGCATCTATCTGGGACTGGAGTGATCGGTGCTCCCCGTCCTGACCATCACGCTGAATCCGGCGCTCGACCTCACCACCTCGGTTGCCGGCATGGTGCCGCTCAGAAAGCTCCGTTGCGCAGCGCCCCGCTTCGATCCGGGCGGGGGCGGCATAAATGTCTCGCGCGCCATCCGGGAACTGGGCGGAGAAAGCCACGCCTTCGTCGCGGTCGGCGGACATACCGGCGCACAGCTGCGCGATCTGCTGAATCGCTCCGGCCTCCAGCTCGAATACTGGCCGCTGGTCGGCGAGACGCGCATATCGGTGACGATCATGGACGAGGAGAAGGCCGTTCCATACCGCTTCCTTCTGCCCGGCCCGACCGTGTCGGCTTTCGAGGCCGACGCGATCCTTGAACAGATTGCCGCGCATATCCGCCGCTACACCGGCTATGTGGTTGCCAGCGGCAGCCTGCCTCCGGGAATTCCTGACGACTTTTACGCGCGTCTCGCCCGTCGTACGCGCGAACTCGGCGGCCGCTTCGTCATCGACACCCACGGCCTGCCTCTGCGGCTTGCCGCGGAAGAGCGGCCATACCTCATCCGCCTCAACCACCTCGAAGCGCAGGAACTGGTTGGGGGCGAGGCCGATGCCGCGGCTCACGAACTGGCGGGGCAACTGGTTCAGCGCCAGCTAGCCGAAATAGCCATCGTCACCATCGGCGAGCGTGGCGCCATCCTCAGCACGCCGGGTCGGCAGCTTGAAATCCGCCCGCCGAAGGTGGCGGTCAAGAGCGGGGTCGGCGCCGGCGACAGCTACGTGGCGGCTCTGGTCTTTGCACTGGCGAGCGGCTGGCCCCTCGAGGAAGCGGCACGCTATGGCGTGGCCGCGGCGGCGGCGGCGGTGACCACCGAGGCCACCGAGCTCTGCAAGCGCGAGGTCGTCGACGCCTTCTACGCTCAGATCGGCGGCCTGCAGGCGCGCCCTGCCGCTTGAGCCTGATCAAGGCGCGCCCGGCGCGCCGTGTCAGTCTTGCACAGCAATGTGCGAACGGTGGAGAGCTCCATGAACGTGTCCGACGTGATGAGCCACGGCGTCGTTTCGGTCATGCCCGGACACAGTGTCCGGCACGCCGCGCAGCTCATGCTGGAGCATCATGTGAGCGGCCTTCCGGTGCTGGACGGGGAGGGCCGCCTGATCGGCATCCTGACCGAGGGCGACCTGCTCCGCAGGGTCGAATATGGCCTGACCGGCGCCAATCCCCATTGGATCGAGGCGCATTCGGCCGAAGGAGCCGCCCGCGACTTCATCAAGAGCCACGGCTGGCGGGTTTCGGACGTCATGACGACTCCGGTCGTCACCGTGAAGGAGGACACCACGCTCGCCGACGTCGCCGTCCTGTTCGG
>DASZSH010000061.1:0-9853 GCA_035548755.1 Devosia sp. | reverse complement strand
TCCAACCACGCTGGTGGCCGCGTTCCGCGCCACGCTCGAGGAAGTGACGGAAGCCGACCTGATCCTGCATGTGCGCGATATCGCCAACCCGGACTCGACGGCGCAGGCGCGCGATGTGCTGAAGGTCCTGGCCGAACTGGGGGTGTGGGCGACCGAAACGCCGATCATCGAGGTGTGGAACAAGATCGACCTGATCGGCGGAACCGCCCAGGAGCGGAGCCAGACGCTGCGGCACCTGACGCCGGCCGGCCCGGTCGAGGCGAGCGTTCCCGCCTCCGCGACGACCGGGGAGGGCATCAACGAGCTCCTGACGGCGATCGAACAGACCCTTGGCAGGCGCAGCGGCACCTTCACCGTCCATATCCCGCATGCCAACGGGGCCGATGTCGGCTGGCTCTACGGCCATGCCGAGATCATCGGCAAGGGCGAGCCCGACGATAAGGGCCAGACCTATGAGGTGCGGGTGGATCAGCGCAACCGCGCCGCGTTCACGCAGCGTTTTGCCGGCCGGATCGAGGCCGCCTAGCTAGCCCGTCTTCAGCAGGGCATGCTTCTTTCTGCCGGAGGAGAGCTTGATCACTCCCTCGGGCAGCAGGTCCGCTTCGGTCAGCGCGCGCCGCTCGTCCTCCACCGCCTGATCGTTGACGCGGATGGCGCCTCCCTGGACCGCGCGGCGGGCCTCGCCGTTGGATGCGGCAAGACCGGCCCGCACCAGCGCGGTCAGCAGCCCCACACCGGCCTTGAGCTCGGCGCGGGGCACGGCGATGGTGGGCAGGGACAGATCGATGGCGCCGGCCTCGAACGTCGCCGCGGCGGTGCGGGCCGCCCTGTCCGCCGCCTCGCGGCCATGAACGATGGCGGTGACTTCGGTCGCCAGGACCTTTTTGGCCTCGTTGAGCTCGGCGCCGGCCAGGCGTTCCAGCCGCGCGATCTCCTCGAGCGGCAGGCGGGTGAAGATGCGCAGCCAGCGGCCGACGTCGGCGTCCTCGGTGTTGCGGAAGTACTGCCAGAAATCGTAGGGGCTGAAGAGATCGCCATTGAGCCAGACGGCGCCCGAGGCCGACTTGCCCATCTTCTCGCCGGAGGATTTGGTGAGCAGCGGGGTGGTGAGGGCAAACAGCTGCGGGCCGCCCATCTTCTGGCTCAGGTCGACCCCGTTGATGATGTTGCCCCACTGGTCGGAGCCGCCCATCTGCAGCACGCAGCCGTAGCGCCTGTTGAGTTCGACGAAGTCGTAGCCCTGCATGACCATGTAGTTGAATTCGAGAAAGCTCAGCGACTGCTCGCGGTCGAGCCGGAGCTTGACGCTGTCGAAGCTCAGCATGCGGTTGACGGAGAAGTGCCGGCCCACCTCGCGCAGGAATTCCACGTAGTTGAGCTTGAGCAGCCAGTCGGCGTTGTTGACCATGATCGCGGGATTGGAGCCGCCATAGTCGAGGATGCGCCCGTAGACGGTCTTGATGCCCTCGATATTGGCGGCGATCTGCTCGGGGGAGAGAATGGCGCGCTGGTCGGTGCGTCCCGAAGGGTCGCCCACCATGGAGGTGCCGCCCCCCATCAGGCTGATGGCGCGGTGGCCCGTCTGCTGCAGCCAGTAGAGCATGGTGACGGTGATGAGGTTGCCGATATGGATCGAGGTCGCCGTCGCGTCGTAGCCGACATAGCCGGTGATCGGCCCCTTTGCGGCGAGCGCGTCGAGCGCCTCGGGGTCGGACAGCTGATGGATGAAGCCCCGCTGATCGAGGACATTGAGAAAGTCGGACTTGAACCTTGCGGCCATTGGCGTGCCCCTGAGATCGACCGGCTCACCATGAGGCGATTGCGCCACATGAGATCCTCGTCCCGAGCCTGAGAAAAGGACGAGGTCCGGGGCGTCTGGCTATCGCCCCTTGCCCGCCGCGATATCCGCGCGGCGCCGGTCGAGATATTCGGCGCAGCGCTCGGTCAGCTCCTCGATCTTGCCCTCGAAGAAGTGGTTGGCCCCCTCCACGATCTGCTGTTCGATCGTGATGCCCTTCTGGGTCTTGAGCTTGTCGACGAGCTTCTGCACCGAGGCGGGCGGGGCCACCCGGTCCTTGTCGCCATGAATGATCAGCCCGGAGGAGGGGCAGGGGGCGAGGAACGAGAAATCGTAGAGATTTTCGGGCGGCGCTACGGAAATGAAGCCTTCGACCTCTGGCCGCCGCATCAGAAGCTGCATGCCGATCCAGGCGCCGAAGGAGAATCCGGCGATCCAGCAGCCGCGGCTCTCGCGGTTGAGCGACTGCAGCCAGTCGAGCGCGGAGGCCGCGTCGGAAAGCTCGCCGATCCCATGGTCGAACATGCCCTGCGAGCGGCCAACGCCTCTCGAATTGAAGCGCAGCACCGAAAAGCCGCGTTTGGCGAACATGTAGAACAGGTTGTAGACGATCTGGTTGTTCATCGTGCCCCCGAATTCGGGGTGGGGATGCAGCACGATGGCGATCGGCGCGTTAGGGTCCTTGCCGGGCTGGTAGCGCCCCTCGAGGCGGCCTTCCGGTCCGTTGAAGATCACTTCTGGCATAGGGTCTTTCCGATGGGCTCCGGCACGGCTCGGCGCCGGGCGTCCGGCTTGACGAATGCGGCCGTGCTCCCTAAAAGTAGGCTCGAAAAATCAGTTTAGAATAGTTCGAAACTGATTTTCTCGAGGCCGCAGGCACGGCGCCTGCGGGCGAGCCCGGCGAGCGCTCCTTCTAGAGGAAGCGCCCGAAGAAATTCAAGACGTTTGAGTGGCGGGCGGCGAGAAGCCGTTCCACCGGTTTCCCGATGGCTTTGAGCGCGACATATCTCGACCACAACGCGTCCGCGCCCCTCCTCCCGGAGGCGCGCGAGGCGGTGGTGGCGACGCTGGGGCTCACGGGCAATCCGTCTTCGGTTCACAGCCACGGGCGGGCCCTGCGCGCGGTCATCGACGAGGCCCGCAGCAAGGTTGCGCAACTTTCCGGGGCAACCCGCGACCAGGTCGTATTCACCGGGTCGGCGACCGAGGCCATCACGCAGGCGATCGCCGGCGGCGCCAAGGCGCTCGGAATCGGCCGAATCGTGATCACTGCCGGCGACCACATGGCCGCCCTCAAGGCTGCCGAAGCCACAGGGCTGGCGGTGACCACGGTGGGGCTCGACGGGGATGGCTATCTCAGGCTCGACGAGCTCAAGGCCGCGCTTTCGCGCGCGAACGCGGCGGGCGAGACGGCGCTGGTCGCGGTCCATCTCGTCAACAACGAGACCGGCGTGATCCAGCCCCTCGACCAGGTCGAGCCCATGGTGGGCGCTTCGGCCCACTATCTGTTCATCGACGCCGTGCAGGCGCTGGGCAAGATGCCGCTCGATTTCGCCTCGCGCGCCGCCGACATGATGGCGCTGAGCGCGCACAAGATCGGCGGGCCGGCCGGCGTGGGCGCGCTGCTCGTCAAGGGGCACGCCGACCAGGTTCGGCTGATTCCGGGCGGCGGCCAGGAAAGCGGGCGGCGCGGCGGTACGGAGGCAGCCGCGCTCATTGCCGGGTTCGGCGCGGCGGCCGAGGCCTTCGCCGACCGGTTCTACCGCGCCAATGTCAGCGCCCTGATCCGCGCGGCGGAGGAGGGCATGAGGAACATGGCCCCGGACCTTGTGATCTTCGGCGAGCGCGCCGAGCGCGTCGGCAATGTCAGCAATTTCGCGGCGCCGGGGCTCAAGAATTCGGTGGCAATGATGGGGCTCGACCTCAAGGGCATCTCGGTGTCCTCAGGATCGGCCTGCTCGTCGGGAAAGGTCGGCCCCAGCCATGTGCTCAGGGCGATGGGCGTGCCGGCCGAACTCGGCGAATGCGCCATGCGGCTGAGCGTGGGCTGGAATTCGACGGAAGACGATATCGCCGTCTTCCTTGCGGGGTTTGCCGAGGTGCTCGGACGGCACCGCGAGCGCCGCGGAAGAGCGGCGTAGGAGGCTGCAGTGGCAGATGTGAACTACAAGGACGCCATTCCAACGCTCAAGGACGAGATCGAGCACGAGACCGTCGAGAAGGTGCTCGCGCTGGATGTCGACAAGTACAAATACGGCTTCGAGACGGTGATCGAGACCGAACGGGCCCCGATCGGACTCAGCGAGGACACGATCCGCTACATCTCGGCCAAGAAGGGCGAGCCGGACTGGATGGTGCAGTGGCGGCTGGACGCCTACCGCCGGTGGCTGACGATGGACGAGCCGACCTGGGCGCGGGTGCATTACCCCAAGATCGACTTCCAGGACATGTACTACTATGCGGCGCCCAAGAACGCGGTGCGGCCCAAGTCGCTGGCCGAGGTCGATCCGGCGCTGCTGGAGATGTACGAAAAGCTCGGGGTGCCGCTCAGGGAGCGCGAGATCCTCGCCGGCGTCGAACAGCCGAAGGTGGCGGTCGACGCGGTGATCGATTCGGTCTCGGTCGCGACGACCTTCCGCGACGAGCTCGACAAGCTCGGCATCATCTTCTGCTCGATCAGCGAAGCGATCCGCGAATATCCCGACCTGGTGAAGCAGTATCTGGGCTCGGTGGTGCCGCCTTCGGACAATTTCTACGCAACGCTCAATTCGGCAGTCTTCACCGACGGTTCGTTCTGCTACGTGCCCAAGGGCGTGCGCTGCCCGATGGAGCTCAGCACCTATTTCCGGATCAACGAGGCCAAGACCGGCCAGTTCGAGCGCACGCTGCTGATCGCCGACGAGGGCGCCTATGTGAGCTACCTCGAAGGCTGCACCGCGCCGGCGCGCGGGGAGCATCAGCTTCATGCGGCGGTGGTCGAGCTGATCGCGCTCAAGGACGCTGAGATCAAGTACTCGACCGTGCAGAACTGGTACCCCGGCGACAAGGACGGCAAGGGCGGCGTCTACAATTTCGTCACCAAGCGCGGCGACTGCCGCGGCGACAATTCCAAGATTTCCTGGACCCAGGTCGAGACCGGATCGGCGATCACCTGGAAGTATCCAAGCTGCATCCTCAGGGGCGACAATTCCAGAGGAGAGTTCTACTCGATCGCCATTTCGAACGGCCACCAGCAGGTCGACAGCGGCACCAAGATGACGCATCTGGGCCGCAACACATCGAGCCGCATCATCTCCAAGGGCATTGCCGCCGGTTTTTCGGACAACACCTATCGCGGGCAGGTCTCCGCTCACGCCAAGGCCAAGAACGCGCGCAACTTCACCCAGTGCGACAGCCTGCTGATCGGGGACAAATGCGGGGCGCATACCGTGCCCTACATCGAGAGCCGCAACAGCTCGGCCGTGTTCGAGCACGAGGCCACGACGTCAAAGATCTCGGACGACCAGATGTTCTACTGCCAGCAGCGGGGGCTCAACGAGGAGGAGGCCGTGGCCCTCATCGTCAACGGCTTCGTGCGCGATGTTCTGCAGCACCTGCCGATGGAATTCGCGGTCGAAGCGCAGAAGCTGATCTCGGTGAGCCTGGAGGGCAGCGTAGGCTGATGGCGGAGCGGCGCGACATCGTCAATCTCGACGAGCTCGGGACCCACGAGGTCAAGGCGGGCAGCCGTTTCGAGGCCCGCCTGGGCGATATCGACGGGGCTCTGGGGCTAAGCAATCTCGGCGCGACGCTGCATGTAGTTCCGCCGGGCAAGACGGCGTGGCCCTATCACCGGCATCACGGCGTCGACGAGCTGTTCGTGATCCTTGAAGGAGAGGGCGAGTATCGCGTGGGCGACCGCCGCCTTCCGATCCGGGCCGGAGACTGCATCGGCGCGCCGGCCGGCGGCGAGGCGCATCAGATCATCAATTCGGGCCGGGGCGAGCTGCGCTACATCGCTCTGGCCAATCACGCGCAGGCCGACGTGATCGAATACCCCGACAGCGGCAAGATCGCGATTGCGGCGGCGCGCGGCTACGACTACAGGCCTGAAACGCTGCTCGACATCCGCGGCAGGCTGACCCCCGCCGACTACTGGGACGGCGAAGACATCGAGGGCAGCAGCCGATGACCGAGTACTGGTTCGCGCGCTACACGCCCGGCCTGCCGCAGAATGCCGGGCGGGGTCTGGTGCCTCTGGGCTGGAAGGGCAGGGCGGCGATCGCCACCTTCGTGCTGGGCATCCTTGCCGGCGGGCTGTGCATGATCGCCTTCGGCCTGAGGGACCAGTTCGCCATCGGCATACCGCTGTTTGCCGTCTTCGCCATAGCGGGCGGGGCATTCTACCTTTGGGCATCGGTGGCCAAGACCGATCCGGTCAGATCCATCTACGACTATCACCCGGAGTGGAAACGATGAGCCCATGCGAGGCGGGCGCGGGCGAGTTCGCGCCGCGCGATCCTGCCATCCCTGCCACCACATTTCGGCGCGCCGCCGCGACCCGCCCGGCAGGACGCCCGGGACAGGGCGGCGAACCGAAGGCCTGACCACTGGAGACATGAATTGACCACCCCAATGCTCGAAATCCGCAATCTGCACGCGCGGATCGAAGACCGGGACATCCTCAAGGGCGTGAACCTCGTGGTGCCCAAGGGAGAGGTGCATGCCGTCATGGGCCGCAACGGCTCGGGCAAATCCACGCTGAGCTACGTGCTCGCCGGCAAGGAGGACTACGAGGTCACCCAGGGGGAGGTGCTGCTCGACGGCGAGGACATACTCGGGCTCGATCCCAGCGAACGCGCCGCGCGGGGCCTGTTCCTCGCCTTCCAGTACCCGGTGGAAGTGCCGGGCGTTGCGACCATGACGTTCCTCAAGGCGGCGATCAATGCGCAGCGCAAGGCGCGGGGGGAGGCGGAAATCACCACGCCCGACTTCATGCGCGCGGTAAAAGAGGCTGGAACGTCGCTTCACATCGATGCCGAGATGCTCAGGCGCGCCCTCAATGTGGGTTTTTCCGGCGGGGAGAAGAAGCGGGCGGAGATCCTGCAGATGGCGCTGCTCAAGCCCAAGATGTGCATCCTCGACGAGACCGACAGCGGGCTCGACATCGACGCGCTCAAGATCGTGTCGGAGGGCGTCAACGCGCTGCGCGACCCCTATCGCTCGATGCTGGTCATCACCCACTACCAGCGGCTCCTCAACCATATCGTGCCGGACGTGGTGCATGTCTTTTCCGATGGCCGCGTGGTGGAGAGCGGCGGCAAGGAGCTGGCGCTGGAACTGGAGTCCAAGGGCTACGCCGAGTTCGACGAGGCCGCCGCGTGAGCATACACGTTCCCGTCCGGATCGGACCGGCAGAGCAGACGCTGATCGACCAGCTGCGGGCGGCGGGGGCCGAGGCGGCAGCCGAGCGGCTGGCCGCGACCGGCCTGCCCACGCGCAAGGTCGAAAGCTACCACTATACCGACCTCAAGATGCTGCTGAGGGCCGTGCCGGAGCCCGCCGGCGCGCACAAGGCGCTGAGCGAGCCGGCGCTGCGCGTTGCGGGAGCGCACCGCATTCCGCTGAGCAACGGGATCGCCGACATTTCCGGAACGATGCCGGCGGGCATGCATGCCTCCGTTTCGCACGGGCCGGCGCTCAGCGAGCGCGACGATGTGCTGGTGCGGCTCAATTCGGCGCTGACGCGCGACACGCTGAAGCTCGAGATTCGCTCCCGCGCGACGCAGGTGGTGCATGTGGACCGGCGCACCGAGGCGGCAGGGGCGGTCCACATGAACGATTCGGTGCATATCTTCGTGGCCGACGGCAGCAAGGCGACGGTGCTGGAGACCTTTTCGGGGACGGACGAGCCCCATCTGAGCAACCATGCGAGCTTCATCGCGCTTGGACGCGACGCCGAGCTCACGCACATCCTGCTCGATCTGAGCGGAGGGCGGTCGACCAACCTGGCGGTGGCGGAATACCAGATCGGGGCGGGCGCGCGGCTGCGCACGCTCACCATCCACATCGGATCGGCGCTGAGCCGGATGAACCTGTTCGCAAAGTTCGCGGGCAAGGGCGCGGCGGCCGATTTCACCGGCCTCAACCTGGTGACCGAGGGCCAGCATTCCGACATTACGCTCGAGGCGGTGCATGCGGTGCCGCGCTGCGGGTGCAAGCCGCTGTTCAAGCAGGTGGCGCGCGGACGGTCGACCGCGGCGTTCCAGGGCAAGATCGTGGTCGCGCGCGATGCGCAGAAGACCGACGCCAAGCTGATGATGCAGGGTCTGATGCTCTCGGACGAGGCGCAGATTCTCAGCAAGCCGGAACTGGAGATTTTCGCCGACGATGTGGTGTGCGGCCACGGCTCGACGGTGGGCGCGCTCAACCAAGACTGGATGTTCTATCTCAGGAGCCGCGGCATTCCGGCCGAGGAGGCCGAAAGCATGCTGGTGCGCGGCTTCATCGAGGAGCTGCTCGGCCCCATCGAAGACGAAGAGCTGCATGCCTCGCTCGAGGGCGTGCTCGAGAACTGGCTGGCCGGGAAATGACCTTCGATCTCGCTCGCGTCCGCGCCGACTTTCCGATCCTTGAGGAGAAGATCTTCGGGAACCGGCTAGTCTATCTCGATTCCGGCGCCTCGGCGCAGAAGCCGACGGCGGTGCTGGAGGCGATGGACTGGGCGCATCGGCACGCCTATGCCAACGTGCATCGCGGCCTGCATACTCTGGCCAATCGCGCCACCGAAGCCTATGAGCAGGGGCGCAGGGCGGTCGCCCGCTTTCTCAATGCCAGCCGGCCCGAGGAGATCGTCTTCACGAAGAACGCAACCGAGGCCATCAACCTCGTGGCTGCTTCCTTCGCCGGCCCGCGCATAGGGGCGGGCGATGAGATCATCGTGACGGTGATGGAGCATCATTCCAACATCGTCCCCTGGCACTTCCTGCGCGAGCGGCAGGGCGCGGCGCTCAGGTGGATCGATGTCGACGATGACGGCGTGCTCGATCTCGATGCTCTCGAGAAGGCGATCGGCCCGCGCACGCGGATGATCGCGGCCACCCACATGTCGAACGTGCTGGGCACGATCAACCCCATCGACCGCATCATTGCGATGGCGCATGCCAAGGGCGTTCCCGTGCTCATCGACGGCAGCCAGGGGGCGGTCCACAACAAGGTGGACGTGCAGGCGCTGGGCGCCGACTTCTACGTTTTCACCGGCCACAAGCTCTACGGGCCGACGGGCATCGGCGTGCTCTATGGCCGGTACGATCTGCTGGAGGCCATGCGTCCCTACCAGGGCGGCGGCGAGATGATCGATGTGGTGGGGCTCGATACGGTGACCTACAACGATCCGCCGCACCGCTTCGAGGCCGGCACGCCGCCGATCGTGCAGGCGGTCGGGCTGGGCGCGGCGATCGGCTATGTCGAGGCGGTGGGGCGGGACCGGATCTCGGCGCATGAACAGCAGGTCGCCGCGTACGCGGCCGAGCGCCTCAAGCGGATCAACTCGCTGCGCCTGATCGGGGACGCGCCCGGCAAGGGCGGCATCTTCTCGTTCGAGCTGAAGGGCGCGCACGCCCACGATGTGTCCACCATCCTTGATCGCTACGGCATCGCCGTGCGGGCCGGCACGCACTGCGCCATGCCGCTGCTGCAGCGTTTCGGCGTCACCTCTACCTGCCGGGCCTCGCTCGCCCTATATTCAGGCAAGGACGACGTCGACGCCCTGATCGAGGGTCTCGAGAAAGCACAGAAGTTCCTCGCATGAGCGATGAAGCAACCGAAAAAGCCGCTGATCTGACACCTGCTCCCGCGCCGGCGCCGACGGCCGAGCTCACCGAGCAGAATCGGATCGTGCCCAACATGTCGGCAACGATTCCGCCCGAGGAGGTGGCGCGCATCACGGCCGACCTGATCGGGGTGCTCAAGACGGTGTACGACCCGGAAATTCCCGTCGACATCTATGAGCTCGGGCTCATCTACAAGGTCGAGCTCGATGACGACAGGCATCTCACGATCGACATGACGCTGACA
>DASZSH010000060.1:0-10813 GCA_035548755.1 Devosia sp. | reverse complement strand
ACGGACTCGATGTGCTCACCGTCTCGGCGCTGACGATCACTGCCGGCGAAAAGGTCTGGGCCAGCGACCCCGCCAACGGGCCCGGCGATCCGGTCTCGGTGGGGCAGGCCTTCGAGACGCCCGAGAGCATCGCCATTGATGCGCTCGACAAGGATTCGGTTCGCTTCGCCCGTCTGCGGCTCAGCAAGGCGAGCGAAGGGGGAACGATAGCGTTGGGCGGCACGCTCGCCATCGCGGGGCAGGGGGCCTGGGCCGTCAGCTGCGATCCGGGCTGAGGTCGCCCATGAAGGTTGAGCTTTTCGATTTCGAGCTGCCGGAGGACCGGATCGCACTGCACCCGGCAGAGCCGCGCGACAGCGCGCGCATGCTCGTGGTCAAGCCGGGGACGCCGTTCGAGGACCGGCATGTGACCGATCTTGTCGAGATCCTTCGACCTGGCGACGTGCTGGTCGTCAACGACACCCGGGTGCTCCCCGCCGAGCTCAGGGGGACCCGCATGCGGGGCGATGCCCGAGCCTCGGTGTCATTCAACCTTCACAAGCGGGTGGACGCGCGGACCTGGCGGGCCTTTGCGCGACCGGCCAAGCGGCTGCGCCTTCTCGACCGGCTGGAGCTGGGCAATGACGGTTCGCTGCGTGCGACCGTTGCGGGCAAGGGAGAGAGCGGGGAAGTCACGCTCGAATTCGAGCTCAGCGGCGCGCTGCTCGACGAGGCGATCAAGGCGCATGGTGCCATGCCCCTGCCGCCTTACATCGAGGCCAAGCGCAAGCCGGAGGAACGCGACAGGACCGACTATCAGACGGTCTATGCCGCGGTGGATGGCGCGGTTGCGGCGCCGACGGCCGGGCTGCATTTCACCGAAGGCCTGCTGCAAAGGCTCAGCGACGGCGGGGTCGGCCTTGAGCGCGTGACGTTACATGTGGGGGCGGGCACTTTCCTGCCCATGAAGGTCGACGATACCGAAAAGCACGTCATGCATGCCGAATGGGGCGAGCTCACCCAGGCCGCGGCCGAACGGATCGAGGCGGCGCGCGCCCGCGGCGGCCGCATCGTGGCGGTCGGCACCACCTCGCTGCGTCTGCTTGAAACCGCTGCCCTCGCGACCGGAATGCTCAGGCCGTTCATCGGGGAAACTGACATCTTCATCACCCCCGGCTTTCGTTTCAGAGCCGTGGACGCGCTGCTCACCAACTTCCATCTGCCAAGGTCGACGCTTTTCATGCTCGTCAGCGCCTTTTGCGGGCTCGATACGATGAAGGCGGCGTACGCCCACGCCATCGGGCTCAACTACCGGTTCTACTCCTATGGCGATGCGAGCCTTCTGTTCCGGGCGCCGGGAGAGAGTGGCCAAGTAATATAGTCGCAACGACTGGCCGAACCCGGGCGTTTGCCGGTACGAGCCCAACGCTGGTATCCTTCAATACTGAAGATCATTTCGATCTTCGAGGGGAGGATCCAAATGTCCAAGTACATCCTGCTGCTCAACTGGACCGAACAGGGCATAAAGGCCATCAAGAGCTCGGGGGAGCGATACGAGGCCGCTCAGAAGGTCGCCGCCCGGAGCGGTTGCAAGCTCGAGACCGTCTATATGACTTTCGGGCCGTACGATCAGGTCGCCATTCTTGACGCGCCCAGCGACGAGGCCGCCGCGACCTTCAACCTCAGGATCGCGGCGCTCGGCAACATCCGGTGTCAGACGCTCAAGGCCTTTACCGAGGCCGAGTACAAGAAGATCACCGCAGCCGTGTGAGGGTGACAGGCGCCGGGCCGGCCGCTATAGGGCCGGCCCATGACCGGTTTCACCTTCACCCTTCTCGCCACCGACGGCATGGCCCGGCGCGGGCGCATCGCGACCGCGCGGGGCGATGTGGAGACTCCCGCCTTCATGCCGGTTGGCACCGTGGGCACGGTCAAGGGAATGTATCCCGAACAGGTGCGGGAGACGGGCGCCGACATCGTGTTGGGCAATACCTATCACCTCATGCTGCGGCCAGGGGCCGAGCGGGTCGCGGCCCTTGGAGGCCTGCATACTTTCATGGACTGGCCGCGACCGATCCTGACGGATTCGGGTGGCTTTCAGGTGATGTCGCTCGCCAAACTCAGAAAACTCAGCGAGCGGGGCGTGACGTTCCGCTCGCATATCGACGGGGCGGCATACGAACTGACCCCCGAGCGATCGATCGAAATCCAGCTGCTGCTCGACAGCGACATCATCATGCAACTGGACGAGTGCATACCCTTGCCGTCAAACCGACGGGAGATGGAGCGCGCGATGGAGCTTTCCCTCCGCTGGGCCGAGCGCAGCAAGAGCGCCTTCGGCGTGCAGCCCGGGCGCGCGCTGTTCGGGATTAACCAGGGCGGCGACGATATGGAACTGCGTTCGAGGTCCGCCGCGGCGCTGACCGAGATCGGCTTTGACGGCTATGCGGTGGGCGGCCTGGCGGTCGGCGAGCCGCAGGAAACGATGTTCCGCGTGCTCGGCGAGATCACGCCGCAGCTTCCGGCCGGCAAGCCGCGCTACCTGATGGGCGTGGGAAAGCCGGACGACATTCTTGGCGGCATCGAACGCGGCATCGACATGTTTGATTGCGTGCATCCCACGCGGGCGGGCCGGCATGGGCACGCCTATACGCGCTTCGGCGTCATCAACCTCAAGAATGCTCGGCACAAGGACGACCCACGACCGCTCGATGCGGATTCGCCCAATCCGAACTGTCGGCGCTTCAGCCGCGCCTACCTGCACCATCTGATCCGCACCGAGGAAATGCTCGGCGCGATGATCCTGAGCCAGATCAATCTCAGCTACTACCAGGAGCTCGTGCGCGGCGCCCGCGACGCCATCGCGTCGGGGGCGCTCGCCGATTATGCTGCCTCGACCCGCGCGACCTGGGCGCGCGGCGATCTTCCCCAGACCTGAAGGGACCAACCATGGCGTCGCCTCGCAAATCCATCCTCAATGTCATGATGAAGCACAGGAAGCGCCTTGCCGAGACGGACATGCGCACGCAGTTCGCTCTCGACCCGAACCGCTTCAAACGGTTCTCGGCGGAGGCGGGTGACATCCTGCTCGACTACTCCAAGAACCGCATCGACGAGAAGGCGATGGCGACGCTCATCGACATTGCCGACAAGGTCGATGTCGAAGGCCGCCGCAAGGCCATGTGGGCGGGCAAGCACATCAATGTCAGCGAGAATCGCGCGGTCATGCACATGGCGCTGCGCTACCAGGGCGACAAGCCCGTCAAGGTTGATGGCCACGACGTGATGCCCGATGTGCGCGAGGTCCTGGCACGGATGAAGACATTCTCCGGACAGCTCCGCGACGGCACGATCAAGGGGGCGACGGGGGACACGTTCAGCGACCTGGTCAATATCGGGATCGGCGGTTCGGATCTGGGTCCGCAGATGGTGACGCTCGCGCTCGCCCCCTATGGGCGGGCGGACCTGAATGCCCACTTCGTGTCCAACGTCGACGGCGCGCATCTGCACGACACGCTCAAAAGGCTCGACCCCAAGCGGACGATGTTCATCATCGCTTCCAAGACCTTCACCACCGACGAAACGATGACCAACGCGCATTCGGCGCGCAAGTGGATCGCGGATGCGCTGGGCGAGGGTGCCGTGCGCGACCACTTCGCGGCGGTGTCGACCAACCTCGAAGCGTGCGACGCCTTCGGCATCCGCAAGGACCGCATTTTCGGTTTCTGGGACTGGGTGGGGGGGCGCTATTCCGTGTGGTCGGCGATCGGACTGCCGGTCGCGGTCGCCGTGGGCTTTGACAATTTCGAGAAGTTCCTGGCCGGCGCCTACCAGATGGATCAGCACTTCCTCAAGACGCGGCTCGACCGCAACCTGCCGGTGATCATGGGCATGCTCGGAGTGTGGTACCGCAACGCGTGGGGCTTTGCGACGCACGCGGTGATCCCTTACGACCAGCGGCTCTCCCGCTTTCCCGCCTACCTCCAGCAGCAGGACATGGAGAGCAACGGCAAGTCCGTGACGCTCGAAGGACGGCCGTTCGATTATCCAAGCGGCCCGGTGATCTGGGGCGAACCCGGCACGATCGGCCAGCATTCGTTCTTCCAGCTCATCCATCAGGGGACCTCGGTCATCCCCGTCGACTTTCTGATCGCGGCCAACCCGCACGAGCAGCTGCCACCCCATCACGATAAGCTCGTGGCCAACGCACTGGCGCAGTCCGAGGCGCTGATGCTGGGCAAGACCAAGGCGGAGGTTGTGGCCGAACTCAGCGCGCAGGGGCTGGGCAAGGACGAGATCAGGGCGCTGACGCCGCACAAGCTCTTTCCGGGCAACCGGCCCAGCAATACGCTCATGTATCCCAAGCTCACGCCGGAGGTGCTGGGCAGCCTCGTGGCCCTCTACGAGCACAAGGTGTTCGTGCAGGGGACGGTCTGGAACATCGATTCTTTCGATCAATGGGGGGTCGAGCTGGGCAAACAGCTTGCCAAGGCCCTGCTGCCCGAGGTGCAGGGGGCCGCGACGGCCGCCGAGCACGATGCTTCGACCAGGGGGCTGCTCGCCCATTATCACCGGCTGCGCCAGGGATGATGCAGCGCGGGCGGGGTATGGACCCGTCTGCCTTTTCGTTGGCTGACGCGAGAAACCGGAAAAATCGCGCCATTTCCCTTGCCGCCGCGTCCGGTTGACGCGCGCTGCATCGGAAACGAAACGGCTCATGCGGGTCCGGGTTGCGCCGGAAATGCGTTGACTTGGGGGGGCTCGCCGCTATGTTCCGCCGCAATTCCGCCGAGAGGCTTTCGACGGAAGCTGGTCGCGGGGATCGGACCGAAGGCATGCCGCCTTCCCCGACCCTGCCCCAAGGGCCGGTAGCTCAGGGGTAGAGCATTCGACTTTTAATCGAATGGTCGCGGGTTCGATTCCCGCCCGGCCTACCAATGCACCATTACTTGACCGGGGTTGGCTGGCGCCGGTGGGCGACGGGGGTGGTGGCGTTCTTGAGCTTCTGGCTGAACTTGCGGGCAGCTTCCTCGGTTTCGATGAGGTCCTGCTGCAGCCAGCCTTCGACAATCTTGTCGTGATCGCCCAGCGTTTCGAAATCGAGTAGGGGCGCGATCAGCTTGGCGAAGGCGGTCGCCTGCTTATGGTGACGGTGCTCATTGGGCGGTAGCGCCCGCCACATGCGGATCGCTTCGCGGCGTGCTTCGGCCTTGTCCATCTTCTGTCTCCCGCGGTCAGAACCGACAGCGGAACGTTGCGGCGGATTCCGCTGCCGGTCTGACCAGGCGCCCTCATACGCAGTACAACGGGCGTGGCAATCGATTGATATAACCGAGGCTTAGCAGCCGACGAGCGGGTCCGTCCGTTCACCTTAAGCGGCAAGGTTAAGGGCGGGTGCCGGGGGCGCCGCCGCTCAGTTCGGCGGGCTGAGGGGATCCCCGGCAAAGGGCACCGCCTGGCAGGCGATCCCCATGTCGGCCATCCGGCCGCACAGGTCGCGCGCATCGGCCTCAGAGGCGATCGGGCCGGCAATCACGCGGCGGCCGGCGCCGCCCTCGACATGACCGAGAACGGGCCTCAGGCCCACGAGCAGCGTGCCGATCCTGTCGTTGATGCCTTGCCAGGCAGCGCTCGCGGCGCCGGCGTCGACCGGGGGGCCCAGCGCGATGCCGAAGCCGCCGGATTGGGGCAAACTCGTCGCGTTGAGCGATTGTGGCATCGGCTGTTCGTCGGAGGCGGCCGGTGCGCCGGCGATTCCCGGAAGGGGGGTTGTGGTGTAGCTCACAGTCCCCCCGTCGGCATCGACGGTGGTCACGGGCCTGCCCGCGGTGGCGGTGATGGCGCTGCGGTCGACTCCTGCCGTGCCGTCGTTGAGGCTTTCGAGGATGCGCGGCAGGGTAAGCTCCAGCGCGCCGACGCGCCGGACGAGATCGCCTCCCTGCTGCTGGCTCAGATCGGCGCGCTGCAGGAGCGCGGCGTTCTGATCGCGCAGCTTGGCCGCCTGCGCTTGCAGGGCCGCGATCTGGCCGCGGAGCTGGTTGAGGTCGGCCCCGCCCAGCCGCGACGTATGAAGGCCGCCCAAAACTCCCTCGGGCAGGAGGGCCGACAGGCTGCCCGCGACCAGTGCGATCGCCCAGGCGCATAACGCCAAGATCCCCCAGAACGTCACGTCACCCGGCTGGAACTGGTCGCTCGCCTTGGCCAAACCGTCGCCCCCGAACCGCTCGAATCGCGGCGCCCGCAGAGTTTACCATTGCGGTGACGTAATGGTTTTCCAACACGTTGCTGCCATAAAATCGGGCGAAATCGGCTGAGTAAAGCGGGGCGGTGATGGCGGAGCTTTTGTCGATCATTTTGGCGGCGGGCGAAGGCACCCGCATGCGGTCGGCAATCCCCAAGGTGCTGCATCCGGTCGGCGGGCTGCCGATGGTGGGGCACGCCGTGCGCCTGGCGCAGGCGGCCGGCTCGACGCGCATCGCGGTGGTGACCGGGCCGGGCCACGAGGACGTCAACGCCACGGTTAGGCGGCTCGCCCCGCAGGCGCGGGTGTTCACCCAGACCGAACGGCTTGGCACCGGGCATGCGGTGCGGCAGGCGCGCGAAGCGTTCGCGACGGCGACGGGCAATGTCATCGTGCTTTATGCCGACACGCCTCTGGTGACGGTGGCGACGGTCGGCGCGATCGTGGCCAAGCTCGATGCGGGGGCCGACATCGTGGTGGTGGGCTTCGAACCCGAGGACCCCACCGGCTATGGCCGGCTGCTCCGGGACGGCGACCGGCTTATCGCGATCCGCGAGCACAAGGATGCGAGCCCCCAGGAGCTCGGGATCGGGCTCGTCAATTCCGGGATCATGGGCTTCAAGGGCAACGTGCTCGCCGGCGTGATCGACCGCATCGGCAATGCCAACGCCAAGGGCGAATACTACCTTACCGACGCGATCGAGCTCGCCAACGCCGACAAGCGCCGGGTGACCTATACGGTCGCAGACGCCGGCGAGGTGATCGGGGTGGACGACCGGCGCAAGCTCGCCAAGGCCGAAGCGCAGTTTCAGGAGCTGCGGCGCGACGACTTCATGAAGGCGGGGGTGACGCTCAAGGACCCGGGGTCGGTCTATTTCTCGTATGACACCGAAATCGGCCGGGATGTGACGATCTTCCCGCATGTGGTGTTCGGGCCCGGGGTAAGGCTCGGCGACGGCGTCGAGATCCGGGCCTTCTGCGACATCGAGGATGCCACGATCGGGGAGGGCGCGACGATCGGGCCTTTCGCACGCATCCGCGGCGGGGCGGAGCTCGGGGAGAAGGTGCATCTGGGCAATTTCGTCGAGGTCAAGAAGTCGACGATCGGGGCCGGCGTGAAGGCCGGACATCTGAGCTACCTGGGCGATGCAGTCATCGGGGCGCGCACCAATATCGGGGCCGGCACGATCACCTGCAATTACGACGGGGTGAACAAGGACGTCACCACGATCGGGGAGGACGCCTTCATCGGCTCCAACGCCTCGCTGGTCGCTCCGGTCACGATCGGCGACCGCGCCTACACGGCCTCCGGCAGCGTCATCACCGATGACGTGCCCGCCGATGCGGTGGCCTTCGGCCGCGCGCGGCAGGAAAATAAGCCCGGCTACGCGCCGCGCCTCAAGGAGAAGGCGCTCGCGCGCAAGGCGGCCAGGCAGAAGGGGAAGAGCTGATGTGCGGAATTGTCGGGATCATCGGCGTCGAGCCGGTCGCGCCGCGCCTCGTGGATGCGCTCAAGCGGCTTGAATATCGCGGCTACGACAGCGCCGGCGTGGCTACGCTGGAACATGGCTCCATCGCGCGGCGGCGGGCGGAAGGCAAGCTCGGGAACCTTGCGACCAAGCTGAGCATGGAGCCGCTCGAGGGCAAGATCGGCATCGGCCACACGCGCTGGGCGACGCACGGCGCGCCAACGGAAGGCAATGCCCATCCGCCTGCGACCGACAAGGTCGCGGTGGTTCACAACGGCATCATCGAGAATTTCCGCGAGCTGCTCGAAGACCTGGCGCGCGACGGCTATCTGCCCAAGACGCAGACGGACACCGAGTCCGTGGCGCTGTGGGTGACGCGCGAGATTGACCGCGGGCTCGACCCGGAGATGGCGGTCGGCCGAACGCTCAAGCGGCTGCGCGGCGCCTTCGCGCTGGCCTTCATGTTCAAGGGGCACGACAAGCTGCTGATCGCCGCCCGGCACGGCGCGCCTTTGGCCGTGGGCTATGGCGAGACCGAGATGTATCTGGGCTCGGATGCGATGGCGCTCGCCCCGTTCACCTCGCGGCTGAGCTACCTGCTCGACGGCGACTGGGCCGTGATCACGCCCCGGGGCGTCACCATCCGCGACGGCGCCGACGCCATCGTGCGCCGCGAGATGCTGGTGTCCCAGGCGTCGGCGCTTCTGGTGGACAAGGGCAACCATCGGCATTTCATGGCCAAGGAGATCTACGAGCAGCCCGAAACCATCTCGCACACGCTCAGCCACTATGTGGACATGGGCGCCGAAGCGGTCAGCCTGCGCGAGACGCTGCCCTTCGATTTCGCTTCGCTCGGCCGGCTGACGATCTCGGCGTGCGGAACCGCGTACTATGCCGGGCTGATCGCCAAATACTGGTTCGAGAAGTATGCGCGGCTGCCGGTGGATGTCGATGTGGCCTCGGAGTTCCGCTACCGCGAGCCGCCACTCGCCCCCGATGGCGCCGCTCTCTTCATCTCGCAGTCGGGCGAGACCGCCGACACGCTGGCGGCCCTGCGCTATTGCGCGCGCGAGGGGCAGCATGTGGTCAGCCTGCTCAACGTGCCGGAGTCGACGATCGGGCGGGAGAGCGAGGTGGTGTTCCCCACGCTCTGCGGGCCCGAGATCGGCGTGGCCTCGACCAAGGCGCTTACGGCCCAGCTCGCGGCGCTGGCGAGCCTTGTGATCGCGGCGGGCGTGGCGCGCGGCAGTATCGGGCGCAGCCAGGAGGCCGAACTGGTGCGGGCGCTCGTGGCGCTGCCGGCGGCGGTCAGTGCGGCGCTGGCCACGGAGGCGCAGATCGAAAAGATCGCCAAGGGGCTGAGCAAGGCCAAGGACGTCCTCTATCTGGGCCGCGGGCAGATGTTCCCGGTGGCCATGGAGGGGGCGCTTAAGCTCAAGGAGATCAGCTACATCCATGCCGAGGGCTATCCAGCCGGCGAACTCAAGCACGGGCCGATCGCGCTGGTCGACGAGGCGATGCCGGTGATCGTGGTGGCCCCGTCCGACGAGCTCATGGAAAAGACGCTGAGCAACATGCAGGAGGTCGCGGCCCGGGGTGGTCAGATCATCCTGGTGACGGACGAGGCGGGCGCCAGCCAGATCGGCCATGGCGTCGCTGAGACCATCGTCATCCCGCGCGTTGCCAGCTTTGTGGCGCCGATCCTGGCGCTGATCCCGGTGCAGCTTCTCGCCTACCACACGGCCGTGTTCATGGGCACTGACGTGGACCAGCCGCGAAATCTCGCCAAGTCGGTGACGGTTGAGTAGGGCGGCGGGAGCTGCGGCTGGGGTGAGAGCCCCGCGCAACGGGGCTTGCGTGCCGCCCATTCGCGTGTCACCTCGCGCGGCATGACCGACGCCCTCATCATCACCCCGCCGGACCGTCCGCTCGTTGGCCGTGTCGCCCCTCCGGGGTCGAAGTCGATCACCAACCGGGCGCTGCTGCTGGCGGCGTTGGCGGACGGGACAAGCCGGCTGACCGGCGCGCTCAAGAGCAAGGACACAACGCTCATGGCTGCCGCGCTGCGGCAGATGGGCGTCGCCGTCGAAGAACCGGATGCAACGAGCTTTGTCGTTCGCAGCCGCGGCCGGCTGTCCACCCCGCCCGGGCCGCTCTTTCTCGGAAATGCCGGGACTGCAACGCGCTTCCTGACGGCCGCGGTGTCGCTGGTCGAGGGAACCGTCGTCGTTGATGGCGACGAAGCGATGCGCCAGCGTCCGATCGGCCCATTGGTTGCGGCGCTACGCTCGCTCGGCATCCGGGCCGAGGCGCCGACGGGCTGCCCGCCGGTGACGATCGAGGGGCGCGGGCACTTCGGCTCGGGCCGCGTCGAGATCGATGGCGGGCTGTCGAGCCAGTACGTCTCGGCCCTGCTGATGGCCGCCCCGTTCGGCAAGGGGGCGATCGATGTCGCCCTCACGGGCAAGGACCTCGACGCGCGCGGCTATGTCGATCTCACCGTGGCGGCGATGACCGCGTTCGGCGCCAACGTCACGCAGGTGGACGCCACCACCTGGCGCGTGGCCCCCACCGGATATCGGGCAACCGACTTCCAGATCGAGCCGGACGCCTCGGCGGCCACGTATCTGTGGGCGGCGGAGGCGCTGACGGGGGGGCGCATCGAGTTGGGTATTCCGCCCGGCGCGTTCACACAGCCCGACGCGAAGGCGCTTCAGTTCATCCATGCGTTCCCGAAGATGCCGGCCGTGATCGACGGCTCGCAGATGCAGGACGCCGTGCCCACGCTCGCGGTGCTGGCGGCGTTCAACGACACGCCGGTGCGCTTCGTGGGCATCGCCAACCTTCGCGTCAAGGAGTGCGACCGCATTCATGCGCTTGCCACCGAGCTCAGCCGCATTCAGCCTGGGCTCGCCCATGAGGAAGGCGATGAGCTGGTGGTCGCCGCCGATCCGCGGTTGCGCAAGGCGGCGGGCCGCAGCTCGAGCACGCGCATCGAGACCTATGAGGACCACCGGATTGCCATGAGTTTCGCGCTCGCAGGACTCAAGATCGGGGGAATCGCGATCAAGGATCCCGACTGCGTCGGCAAGACGTATCCGGGCTACTGGGACGCCCTGCGCGG
>DASZSH010000059.1:0-15238 GCA_035548755.1 Devosia sp. | reverse complement strand
GCCGAGGGCCGCAGCGTGGTGCACGAGGTGCGCCGCCGCTGCAAGAAGCTCAGGGCGCTGCTGCGCCTCATCAGGCCCGGATTTTCCGCCTTCGCGGCCGAGGATGCGGCGGTGCGCGAAGCGGCGCGGCTGCTGTCGCATCTGCGCGATGCCGAGGCGATGCGGCTGACCGTGCAGGCGCTTGCGCCGCGGCTGCCGGCGGGAGTCGCCGAGGAGGCGCTCGGCCGGCTGGGCAGCGAGCCCGGCCGGGCCGATGCAAGCGAGCAGCTCGGCGCGTCCCGGGCGCGGCTCGCCGCCCTGCGGGAGCGGGCGGACGGGTGGTCGATCTCGGAGTCGGGCTGGGCGGCGCTCGGGCCGGGCCTCAGGCGCAGCTACCGCAGTGCGCGCCGGCGCATGCGCGCAGCGCAGTGCGCGCCGGAGCCGGCCGCCCTGCACGACTGGCGCAAGGCGCTCAAGCATCACGGCTTCCATCTGGACCTTCTGAGACGATCGGCGCCCGATGCGATCGGGGCGCAATCGGCCCTTGCCGACCGCCTCGGCGTGCTTTTGGGCGAGCACCACGATCTGAGCGTGCTCGACAGAGCGGCGGCGGATCAGCCGGCGCGCCTGGGAGAAGCGGAGGCGATCGCGCTGTTGCGGGAGGCAGCGGAGGCGAGGCGGCGCGAAATCGAAGAGGAGGCGTTCGAACTGGGCCGGCAGATTTTCGCCGAGCGGCCGCGGGCGCTCAAGCGCCGCTTCGCCGCCTATTGGAGGCAGGCGCGATGAGCGGCAGGGACCGGCGGGAGATCGAGCGCAAGTTTCTGGTGACGGGCGAGGGCTGGCGCAAGAAGGCGGGCGGTCCGAGCCGGCTTGAACAGGGCTATCTGGCGCGCGGCCGGCGGGCGACGGTGCGCGTGAGGATCAAGGACGGCAAGGCGGCGACGCTCACCATCAAGTCGCGCGAACGCGGCGCCAACCGCGCCGAGTTCGAGTATCGCATCGGCGTGCGGGACGCGCGGGCGCTGCTGGAGCTGTGCGGCAGCTCGCGCATCGAAAAACAGCGCTACACGATCTCGCAGGGCAAGCTGAACTGGGAGGTCGACGTCTTCGGCGGACGGCACGAAGGGCTGGTGCTGGCGGAAGTCGAATTGCCCAGCAGCGACACGCCGGTGGAGCTGCCCAACTGGATCGGCGAGGAAGTGACCTCCGACCCGCGGTACCGCAATTCGGCGCTGGCCGATTTCGGGTAGACGCAGGGGCCGGTGCGGGGGGAGGGCCTCCGCAACCGGCTCGGCCCGTTGGCCGAGGAATCCCGACTGCGGGGGCTGATGCTTGTGGGTGTGCCTCGGGCACGCCGGTCAGGCCTGCAACTGGCGAGGCGGCGGAGAGTCCCCCCACCCAGCTCCGCTAGGGCGCTGACGCGCCCAAGCTGCGCTAGCCTCCCCACGCGGGGGAGGGAATCCCGACTGCGGGGGTTCGGTGCGTGGGGCCGCCCCCTCCACCACGCTACGCGTGGTTCCCCTCCCCCGCGGGGGGGGGAGGAGTCCCGACTGAAAGGGTGGGGGAGGCGTGCTGACTGAGGGTTCGGTGGGGTGGGTGGAACGTCAGTCCAGCAGGGGGTGGAAGGCGATCGCGGTGGGGGAGCCGGTGGGGATGGGTTGGCCGAGGGGGATGAGATCGCCGCTGGCGGGCTCGTAGCGGAACAGGGTTACACAGTCGCTCTCCTGATTGGCCACGGCGATGATGCGGCCGGAGGGATCGAAGGCGAAATCGCGGGGGACGCGGCCGCCGCTCGGGGTCGTGCCGATGAAGCGGGCGACGCCTTCAGCGTCGATGGCGAAGCGGGCGAGGCTGTCGTGGCCGCGATTGCCGGCGTAGAGGCGCTGGCCGTCGGGCGAGATGGCGATGGCCGAGCAGGAATTGCCGGCAAAGCCGCCCGCGGGCAGGGTCGAGACGTCGGCAAGCAGCCGCGCGGCGCCGGCGCCTGAGTCCCAGGCAAAGCTGGCAACGCTCGAGCTCAGCTCGCACACCACGTAAAGGCGCCTTCCGTCGGGATGAAACGCCAGGTGCCGGGGACCGTCGCCCGCGGGCAGGGCGATCTCGCCATGCCGCGCGATTGCGCCGCTGGCGGGCTCGAAGCGGTAAACGACGAGCCGATCGATGCCCAGATCGCAGACCAGCACGAAGCGGCCGTCCGGCGTCCAGCGGACGCAGTGGCCGTGCGGGCGATCCTGCCGCGCCGCGTTGGGGCCGGTTCCCGCGTGGGTCGCCTCTGCGGCGAGGCGCGCGATCGCGCCATCGGAGGCGAGCGCGAAGATCGCGACCGATGCGCCCGGAGGCGCGCCGGCGGGCACCGCCCCGTAATTGGCAACCCCGGCGTATCGGGCGTCTGGCGAAAACCCAAGATGCGCCGGCGTCCAGCCGCGCGACCCCTCGCGGCCGAGCGGGCGCAGTGCGCCGGTCGTCCTGTCGATGGCGCAGGCGGTGACGAGGCCCTCGAGCTGGCCCTCGAGCTCGCTGGTGGCAAGCAGCGAGCGGCCGCCGGGCGCGACGGCGAGGAAGGTGGGATTGACGATGCCGGTCAGGCCCGCGAGCTCCTCGCCGAGGCCCGTCTCGAGATCGATGCGAAAGGCGGCGACGCCTTTGCCGGCCGGCCGGCTCACATAGCCGAGCGGACCGGTGCAGCTCCCCACGAACATCAACGCCCTGGTCATGCACCTCTCCCTCTACGCAACCTGCCGTGCAGCGAGCGCGTTTGCAGATGTCGCTTTCCGCAACCGGCCCACGCCATGAGCTCTCCCGGCCCGTTCGTCCGTTTCTCGCATCGCGTGGCCCAGCTCGCCGGCCGGCCGCTGACGTTCAGCGCCGCCTGCGCCCTGATTCTGATCTGGGCGATCTCGGGGCCCATCTTCCAGTTCTCCGAAACCTGGCAGCTGGTGGTCAATACCGCCACAACCATCATCACCTTTCTCATGGTGTTCGTGCTGCAGAACACGCAGAACCGCGACGGCGAGGCCGTGCAGGCCAAGCTCGACGAGCTGATCTTCGCCCTGCGCGGGGCCGACAACCGATTCGTGCAGGCCGAAAAGCTCAGCGACAAGGACCTGCACGAGCTGCGCCAGAGGCTGATCGAGCATTGCGAGCGGGCCGAGACGGAGCTTCAACGGCGCGGGCAGGCCCTGGCGCGAGGCCGACGGGAGCCGGTCTAGGCCCGCAGACCCGGCCCGCCGCGGCCCGCCCGCGCGGCAGGGGATTGCCGCAAAGAAGCAGCGATTTGGTCCGAATTCCGGCGGATGGCGAAGCCATCTGATGCGGCCGGAGCAGACCGGCCGGGGCCGGCGCTGGGCGTTGACGCCTCGGGCAAATCCCGGTTTCACTCCGCCTCGGGCCAACAACAGGATACGATCCATGCAGAGCCGCTCCCGCGTTTCGATCTTTGCCCTTGTGCTCAGCGCCGCGCTGGCGGCCGGCACGGCGATGGCCGCCGATTCGATCGCCGGGCACAAGGGGGCGGGGCCGGACGGGGCAAGCCGCGGCGCGCCGCTGACGCTGCCGGGCACGGCGACGCCCAAGCCGCCGCTCAAGATCGACGCGGCGAGCCTCAGCCGCGGCCCGCTCGCGCTCGATCCGGAGGCGGCGGCCGCCAGCATGGGAACGGTGACGCTCAGCCGCGACGGCACGGTCAGCGAGCAGCCGGCTTCGGCCGGGCTGCGCGCCATCCTGCAGCAGGAGGTCAAGGGCAGCAATCCGACGATGTCTACCGACCGCACGATCGTGTCGGGCGACGACCGCACGCAGGTAACCGACACCAGCACCTATCCGCAGATCACGGTGGGCTGGCTGTGGACGCAGGACCAGAAGGGCGACTGGTCGACCTGCACGGGCACGCTCATCGGCCCCAGAACGGTGCTCACGGCGGCGCACTGCGTTTACGACCACCCCACGGGCGGGTGGGTCAAGGCGATGACGTTCATTCCGGGCGCGAGCGACGCCAACAGCGCGCCCTACGGCCAGTTCGACTGGGCCAATGTCAACATCCTCAAGGGCTTCATCGACAATTACGACGGGCAGAATTACGGCTCGGTGATGCCCTGGGACCTGGCGGTCATCGAGCTGCAGGAGGATGCGGGCAACCAGCTCGGCTGGATGGGCTATCGCGTCGACGAGGCGACGGATTTCAAGGCGACCGAGATCGGCTATCCGGGCGACAAGCCGGAAGGGACGATGTGGCAATCAAGCTGCGAGGTGCCGCCGGCCAATTTCGGCGATCAGGCCTACTGGCACGACTGCGATACCGCGGCGGGATCGTCGGGCGGGCCCATGTATGAGGATTCCGACGGCAAGGGGGACCTCTACATCCGCGGCATCAATGTCGCCGAGGACGATCATGTCAACTACGGCGTGCGGCTGATCGACGCCTACTTCCAGTTCATCCAGGACAACTATAAGTAGGTTCTATAAGGCCGTTCCATCCGGCCGCGCTACTGGCCGGCGCACGAGCCCTGGGGCGTGCGCGGATCGGCAGGCACGATGCCGGCGGCGGGGGCGGCCCCGGTGGCCGCGAGGGCCTCGAGCGGCAGCATGAAGACGGCCCCGCGCGGCGCTCTGGCATCGGCCGCGGCGGCGGGGGCGGGGCCTCGCGTGGGCTGGCCGGAGCCCAGATCGGCGAGCATGCCCAGGAGCCCGGCGCGATCGGCACTGCGGGTCGCGACGGGCAGGCCCGGCTGGGTGAGGAAGCTCAGATCGGTGATGTCCCGGCCGCTCTCGTTGAGCACGGCGATGAGCCGTTCGCTGCCGCGGTCGGAGGCGGCGAGATCGGCCATAGGCTGAAACAGATGGTCGCCATTGGCCAGGTGCGACTGGCAGATGAGCGTGATGCCGTAGTCGTGGTCGATGTAGAGCACGTTGACGTCGAGCGGCTTGCCGGAGGCGTTGGCAAGATCGATGTGCAGCCGGTCGCCGGGCCGGACCACCGGGGTCTGCGCGGGATCGAGCGCGACGATGGCGTCGCTGCCGGCCTGCTGCAGGCCGAAGCTCAGCGCGAAGTCTGCGGGCCTGAAGGTGGAGGTTCCGCTCAGCCGGCTGAGGCCGGTCGCGCGGAAGATGGTGACGAGGTCGTCCTTCAGGGCGCGGGCGAAGGCGCCGGCCGGGCCGCCATCGCCGGAGGCGGGAGCGGCGCCGGCCGCGCCGGGCAGGGGCAGGCTGGGGGGCGCGAGACGCGGATCGAGCGAGACTTCGCCCGATGCCGGCAGCAGCCAGAGCTTGGGGGCCGCATCGAAGGCGGCGGCGGCCAGGCCGGCCGCGCCGCCCAGGCGGGCCACCTCATCGTCCGAGAGCAGGGCGAGCCGGACGTCGGCCGGCTGATCGGGCGCGACGAGCCTCAGCCGGAGCTGGGCGGAGCCGTCGGCGGCGATGGCATCGAGCGCGGCCGCCACGGCGCGCAAGGCGGCGGGATCGGCGCCGGCGGGATCGGGCCGGCTGACGGTTAGCTCGAAGGGGTAGCTGACTTCGGCGAGACGCACATAGGCGCCGGCGGGCACGCTGTTGAGCGAGATCAGGGGATGGCGGTCGTCGCTGGCGGGCACCAGGCGGGCGCGCAGCTCAGTGGCGCTCGCGACCTCGAGCAGGCCGATGGCCTCATCGTCGGAGGCGGCGGGCGTGGGCAGGAGCAGCAGTCTCGCGCCGGGAGCAAGTCCGTGGAGCTGGCCGGCCGCGATGCTGAGCGAGCCGTCGCTGCCCGGGACGGTCGGCCACTGCTGCGCGGCGGCGGCATCGGCGCTGCCGAAGACCGGGGCATCAAGATCGCCCTCGAACAGCGGCGTGGGCCGCAGCAGGTTCTGCGCCGCATAGGAGGCGAGCACGCTCTGGGCAAGCTGGCGATAGGTCATGCCCGGGTTTTTCGCGAGGGCCGAAAAGATCGCGTAGGTGAACACGCCGTAGGGCACCTTGGCGGTCGAGCCATCGGGCTGGGCCACATCGAAAGCGCGCTCGAGCGTGGTCTCGGTGGTCTGGGCCGCAAAGAAGGCGACGAGGCCGCCCATGCCGGGGCCGCCCGCTTCGTCCGCGGCGGCGGCGAGCATCGGCACGGCCCGCTCGTCCGACGGCCCGGCCGGAGCGGGGCGGTCGAAAGCGCTCTGGGGGATGCCGAGATCGGCAGGATCGAGCCGGCGCTCGGCGACGTCGCCGGCATCGGGCGCGCCGCGGGTCATGGTGCCCGAGTAGCAGGAGTCAAAGACGATCCACACGAAGGCGCCGGCCTTGCGGATGGCCCGGAGCGCGCCGGCGACCTCGTTGTCGGTCAGCACGTTGGGGATGAAGCGCGGATTGTCGGGCGGGGCGAGCCGCGCATCGGCGCTGAGGAACACTTCGTCGCGGCCGTCGGGCTCGGTGCTGTCGGCGGAGGCGGGCTGCTGCGAGCCGTGACCGGAAAAGTGCAGATAGACGAAATCGCCGGGCCGCACCTGGGCGGCGATCCGGCTCAGGCTGTCGAGGATGGCCTGATGCGTGCCCAGGGCGAGGCCGTCGCCGGAGCCCAGGGCGATGACGTTTTCGGGCCTGAATTTCACCGGCGCACTGCCGAGCAGGTAGTCGCGGACCAGGGTCTCGTCGTTCCTGGGTCCCTTGAGCCAGTATTTTTCGGGAAGATCGGGATAGTCGCTGTTGGCGACGATGAGGGCGTAGTTCTCGCGCGCCTCGGCCCGACCGGCCGCGACGGCCGGAAGCAAGGCAGGCGCCAGCGCGAGCAACAGCGCAAGGCGCCAGCTCAGATGCGACCGCATGGACAAGGCTCCCCCAAGACGCGTTTGCTCTGCCTGTTAGACGGGCGGACTATGGCGGCTCTCGGGCGGAACGTGAAGTGCGGCAAGGCGTTTTCGAGGCCAGCGCGCCCGCTCTCTTGCGAGGCCGGCATGGGCGCGCATAGTGTCCGGCACGTTCAAGTCCAGGAGTTCAAATGCCGAGCCAGACGATCCCCGTAATCCTCGCGGGTGGGCAGGGGACGCGGCTGTGGCCGCTGTCGCGCAGCGCGCGCCCCAAGCAGTTCCTGTCGCTGACCGGCAGCCTGTCGCCCTTTCAGGAGACGCTCAAGCGCGTGTCCGATCCGGCGCGCTATGCGGCCCCGATCGTCATCACCAATGCGGACTACCGCTTCATCGTGGGCGAACAGGCCGAGGAACTGGGCATCCCGCTGGCCGGCGTGCTGCTCGAACCGGTGGCGCGCAACACGACCGCGGCGATCGCGGCGGCCGCCGTGTTCGCCGAGCACAAGGCCGGCGCCGCCGCCGTGCTGCACGTTCTGCCGTCCGATCACGCGGTCACGACGGACGACAATTACTGGCAGTCGGTGGATACGGCCGCCAAAGCCGCGGCGGAAGGCCGGCTCGTGACCTTCGGCATCACGCCGACCAGCCCGGAGACCGGATATGGCTATATCGAGGCGGGCGCCGAGCGCGGCGACGGCACGCGCGAGGTTGCGCGCTTTGTCGAAAAGCCGGATGCGGCGACCGCCGAAGCGATGCTCAAGCAGGGCGGCTTCTACTGGAACTCGGGGATGTTCATGCTGGGGGTGGGAACATTCCTCAGCGAGTGCCGGACGCTTTCGCCCGACAGCTACGAGGCGGCGAACGCGGCCGTCGAAAAGGCCAAGACCGATCTCGATTTCATCCGCCTCGATGCGGAGAGTTTCGCGCGGGCGCCGAACATTTCGGTCGACTATGCGATCTTCGAGAAGACCCGGCTCATTTCGCTCATCCCGGTGAGCTTCTTCTGGTCGGACCTGGGCAGCTGGGACGCGGTCTGGAAAGTGTCGCAGAAGGACAAGGGGCAGAACGCCGTCATGGGCGGGGCGACGCTCAGCAATACGTCCAACTCGTTCGTGCTCTCGGAGCGGGCGCATGTGGCGGTCGAGGGGCTCGACGACGTGGCGGTGATCGCGACGGAGGATGCCGTCTATGTGGGACGGCTGAGCGAGGCGCAGAAGGTCGGGCAGATGGTCAAGACGCTCAAGGGGCGGCCCGACACGCAGGAGATCACCGAAATCCACCGCACCGCCTATCGGCCCTGGGGCGGCTATTCATCGATCCTGAGCGGCGCGCGGTTCCAGGTGAAGCGGCTGTTCGTCAAGCCCGGCAAGAAGCTCAGCCTGCAAAAGCACCACCACCGGGCCGAGCACTGGGTGGTCGTCTCCGGGACCGCGGAAGTCACCATCGACGGCAAGGTCACGATGCTGAGCGAGAACGAGTCCATCTACCTGCCGCTGGGTTGCGTGCATCGGCTCGCCAATCCCGGCAAGATCCTGCTCGAGCTCATCGAAGTGCAGACGGGATCGTATCTGGGCGAGGACGACATCATCCGCATCGAAGACGAGTTCGGCCGCACCTGAACCGGCGCTGCATGCGATCTGGGTGCCCATTGCTGCGCCGCGACCCAACCGCGTCGCGGTCAAAAAGCGGTTGGCGCCCATCCGCCGGGGATGCCTCGCGCTCCAACCCAGGACGTGCCCGCGCCAGGGACGCCTGGCAGCCGGAAGGCTAATCAGACCTGCGTCGGCCAGTCGCCGGATTTCACCGCTCGGAACGCAATCGTCCGGTCCATTCTGAACTGTCCACTGGCTGCTGGTCCCGCGGAAGGTGCATAAGATTGTTGTAAAGACTCTTGTTGGTCGTTCTTGAATTCACTTATATGTTAATGGCACAGTTGTTGGCGACGCTGGAGCAGGAAGGCAAGCTGTTCCGCTTTGCCCCAAAGCTTCGCAGGCCGCTCAGGCGAAGGCTCTACTTGACCGTGGAAGCAAACAGGAACTTCACCGATCCCGGGTCGGCAACGAACTTCCTTCCCCGCCCTTCAGGCTTCGTGCGCAGCGCAATGGTTAGGTGGGTGTCGGGAGAGCGAATATACGGCGACGACAACGGGCGACCTCGCTTCCTCAAGGAGCTGGACCCTCCGCCATGCCCGGACATTTGGGAAATCAGGGTCACCGAACCCACTCCCAAGGTCAGGTTGATCGGCGCTTTCCTGGAGCGAGACACTCTCATCCTGTCATGCTTCCGAACCCGCAGCTTTCTTGGACGAAAAGGATCGGAAGCCTGGACCCAAGCGATGCTCGGTTGCCAAGCAGACTTCCTGGCCCTGTTTGGACAACGACCGCTACATGCGGATCGCGTTGGCGACTACATCAGCGAGAACTACGATGACTTTGACCTCAGGCGATAGAGAACGTCCCTACGATCCAGAGTACGGGCTGGCCCGCGCCCGCGATGCCGCCTTTGATGCGGTCACACGCCTGTGGCGCAGGAGGCGCGAGCAAGGAATGAAGCAAAAGGACCTTGCTGCCATCATGGACAAGCGGGAAAGCTGGGTATCAAAGCAGCTCCGCGGGCCCGGAAATTGGACAATGAAGGTCTTTGGTCAGCTGGTGGATGCTTTGGACGGCGAGATCGAAATCCGCGTCTATGGCCGAGAAGAAATCGAGCAAGGCGCTGCAAATTACGATGCGTATTCCGGATACGAGCCCGTGCTCAGATCAGCGGACGGGCCACGGAACTCGTCGTCCAGCGGAACGGTCTTTGTGACCACCGACCGCTCCCACACAGGCACTACGGCATGAACCGCATTTTTGCCGGCGTTACCCTGTTTTGTGACGACATCCGGGAAGAACTGACCGGAATGAACACGCTCGTGGGCATCTATCCCGACAACGTCGTCGTCAACAAGATGCCGTTTGCCTTCCCGAAGCTAGCTTTCTACACTCGGCTAACCGTACCGACTGACTTTGAGATTGAGCCGATCACAGTAAACCTGCTTGCAGGCGAAGAAGAGCGACAACTCGCCACCTTCACGTCGGAGCTTGTTTCATTGGCGATCAGCCAAGCCAAAGCAGACGGTGCCGAAATTGCCGGGATGATTTCGCGGACGGTCCACGCGCCTTTCCCGGTGGCGGCTCCGACTCGCCTGCGCATTATGGCCAAGACACCCAACTACGAGTGCCAGATTGGCAATCTGAACATCCGCGAGGGGTCCCAGAGCGCCACCTCCCCCAAGGATTAGCCCCCAGGTCCCTGCTGTTCCGGCATCGTCGTTCCCGTCGACGTGGCGTCGGCGTGAGCCGTCCGGGGGCCTTGCCCAGGGCTGGCGGTCAACCCGGGCCGGCGAGCATGTTTTGCCGACGCCCTAAAAGAGCAGGGCGAGCATCGGGGCGCCGACGGCAATGACGATCACCACGATCGAGGGAATGTCGACATAGCGCAATTTGTGCGTGAGTTCGGCCACCGTCTCCTCCAACGCTGGAGGGGATCAACGTCGCGGACGGGGAGGGGTTCCAGCCAAGGCAGGGCATTGGCGCCGCAGCGGGGGAAAAAGCGCGTCAGTCCGGATGGCGCGCGCGGCAGCACGGACCCCCTTGACATGCAGAATTACTGTTATACATAACTAGCACACTATATCGGACGAGCGCATGCCGCCTTTCAGCGAAAACCAGCCGATCTTCGTCCAGATCCGCCAGAGGATTGCCGCCATGATCCTGAACGGAACCGCCCGCGAGGGCGAGGCCCTGCCATCGGTCCGCTCGATCGCGACCGAGCTTTCGGTCAATCCGCTGACCGTCACGCGCGCCTACGATTCGCTGGTCGACCTCGGAGTGGTCGAAAGCCGGCGCGGCATGGGCATGTTCGTCGCCGCCGGGGGGCGCGACAAGCTGCTCGCCCATGAGCGGGAGACGTTTCTCAACTCCGAGTGGCCGCGCATCAGGACGCAGATCGAAACGCTCGGCCTCGACCTCAAAACTCTCATGCAGGAGCCGCGCAAATGAGCAACTCCATCGTCTCCGTCCACGGGCTCAAGAAGCGCTTCGGCCCCAACGAGATACTGCACGGACTGGATTTCGAGATTCCGCCCGGCCGGATCTACGGCCTCATCGGCCATAACGGCGCGGGCAAGACAACCACGCTCAACGCCATGCTCGGGCTCACCTCCTATGAGGGGTCGGTGCAGGTGCTGGGGCAAGATCCCTACCGGCATCGCGCAGGGCTGATGCGCGACGTTGCGTTCATTTCCGACGTGGCGAGCCTGCCGCGCTTTCTCAAGGTCCGCGAACTGTTCCGCATGCTCTCGGACATCCACCCCAATTTCTCCGCCGAAAAGGCCCACGGCTTCCTCGAAGGCACGGATGTGCGGACCGGCGCGCTCATCGCCAATCTCTCAAAAGGCATGCTGGCGCAGCTCCACCTGGCGGTGGTCATGGCGATCGACGCGCGCCTGCTGGTTCTCGACGAGCCGACGCTCGGCCTCGACATCACCTATAGAAAGCGCTTCTACAGGCGGCTGCTCGAAGACTACATGACGGCGGAGCGGACCCTTCTCATCACGACCCACCAGGTGGACGAGATCGAGTTCATGCTGACCGACATCATGTTCATCCGCGACGGCGTGATCGTGCTCGACGCGCCAATGGAGGAGATCGCGCGGCGCTTCGCCCAGCTTGTGGTCGAGCCCGACAAGGCGGAAGCGGCGCGCGCGCTCGAACCGCTGTTCGCCGAAACCCGCTTCGGCCAGACCGTCATGGTCTATGACGGCGCCGACCGCGAGGCGCTCGCGGCCCTGGGGAGCGTCACCACGCCGACGCTCTCGGATCTCTTCGTGGCCCTGATGAGCCGTGACGGAGGAGCCGCGTGATGAACGCCCTCAAATCGTGGCGCGCGCTCATCGTGCGCGAATTTCTCGAACACCGCATCCCCTTCCTGTATTTTCCGCTCGGCATTCTCGGCCTGTTCACGCTGTCGGCCCTGGGAAGCGCGAGCTTCAACCGGGTGCGCATCCTCGACACGGTCGCCATCGGCCACACGCTCAAGATCTTCGAGCTCGGCTATCTCGTGGTGTTCGCCGTCTGGCTCGCCTATCTGACCGTCGCCCTGTTCTTCTACTGCGGCGACGCCTTCAGCGCCGACCGGCGCAACAACGGCATGCTGTTCTGGAAGTCGATGCCCGTCACCGACCTCAAGATCATCGCCGCCAAGTATCTGGCGACGCTGACGCTGTTTCCGGCGCTGATCTTTTGCATCGCGGTGGTCAGCGGGCTGATTTTTTATGGACTGCTCAACATCGCCGCGCTCATGCTGCCCGGGCTCGTTCCGCCCGATCCGCTGGCGGCGGCGACGAGCTTTGCGCATATCACGGCCTTCGCCGCGGTCTATTTCGTGCTGGCGCTGCTCTGGTACGCCCCCTTCGTCGCCTGGGTCGGAGGCCTGTCGACCATTTTCGGACGCTGGAGTCTGGCGCTGGCTTTCGTCATCCCCGGAGTGCTCGCGATCATCGAGAACATGGCGTTCTTCGGCCAGGGCCCGACCGGCGGCTATATCTGGGGATATCTGAGCAAGCGCTGGCAGTTCGGGCTCAGCAGCACCGAATATGCGCTGCTCGCCGCCTCGCCCGTGCCCTTCGACGCGCGCACCTATGTGTGGCTGCTGACCCGGGAGATCGACTGGGGATCGCTCGGGGCCGGGCTGGTGTTCGCGGCGGCCGTGTTCTGGCTCGCCAGCGAATACCGACGCCGGCGCATCACGTGATTGGCGCGCCATAGCGAACAGTGCCTTCGGCCGGGGCGAACCGCGGGCGGTTTCGCCGCGGCCGCGGCGGGCCTATATGCTCTGGTGCCCAGCGCAGGAGGCAAGAGTGATCTTTCCGGTCGAATCCCAGTCCAGCGTGCGCAGCGCGCCCGCGCTGCCGCTCACCACGCGCCTGGGCGAGGTGCGCATTGCGGTCACGTCGCGGGACAAGGCGCTTGCGATCTGGCGCGACGTCGTTGGCCTGGAACTGCTTTCGGAAGCAGGCAACGCGCTCAGCCTGGGCGTTAGAGGCCGGGTGCTGATCGTGCTCGAGACCGGCGCGGCGCGGCCGGTGGTGCAGCGGACGACGGGACTGTACCATGTCGCCATCCACGTGCCCAAGCGCTCGGACCTGGCGCAGTTCGCCGTGCGGGCGCTGCAGCGCGGGGTGCGCATTTCGCCCACCGATCACCTCGTCTCGGAAGCGATCTATCTGTGGGACCTCGACGGCAACGGCATCGAGATCACCTTCGAGACGCCCTGGCGGGGCACGCTGGGCGATCCGGAGTCGGGGTCCTACGCCATCACCGCGGACGGCAAGCCGCATTCGGGCCGCGAGCCGATCGACCTTCAGGGCCTGCTCGACGAGCTCGGCCCCAACCCGGCGCTGACGCCCACCATGCCGGCGGGCACGCGCGTGGGCCATGTGCATGTGCATGTCAACGATCTCCACAGCGCCATGCGCTTTTATCGCGACGGGCTGGGGTTCGGCGGCCTATTTCTCATCCGCCAGTTCGGCATGGGCGATGTGGGGCTCGACTACACGCCGCACACCATCGCGTTCAACATCTGGTCGGGCCCCAATGCAGCGCCGGCGCCGGCCGGCTCGGCGGGGCTGCGCTGGTTCACCATCGTGGTGCCAGACGCCGGAACGCTCGATGAGGTCCGCGCGCGCCTGCGCGCACAGGACTACGCTTTCGGCGAAATCGAAGGCGGCATCGAATCGCGCGACCCCTCGGGCAACCTCGTGAAGGTGATGGCGGCCTAGCCTTCGATCATCCGCTGGGCGGTGGGGGTCACGTCGACGGCCATCTCCTCGGCTCCGAGCAGGCGGGCCACGATCTCGGGCGCCTCCTTGACGATGTAGATGGCGGCCACGGTCTGCACGGCGGTGTCGCGCATGCCGCGGCGCACCGAGACCACGAAATCCGGGTTCACAAACACCGGGTGTTCGTCGGTGGTGAGCTTGACGAGCCGCATCGGAGCCTCCTTCAAAGCCATGACTCTTGCCCGGAATCCGTTAACATCGCGCCCATGAAGAGCGCCGAGGACATCCTCAAATTCTGGTTCGAAGAGCATGGCCAGCAGGACTGGTTCGGCGGCAAACCCGAATTCGACGCCCGGCTCGCCGCCAAGTTCGGCGACACGCACGCGGCCATTGCCCGCGGCGAAGGCTGGAGCTGGCGGGCGACGCCCGGCGGCCGGCTGGCCGAGATCATCGTGCTCGATCAGTTCTCGCGGCAGCTCTATCGCGGCCGGCGCGAGGCGTTCGCCAATGACGGGATGGCCCTGGCGCTGGCGCAGGAGATGGTGAGCGGCGGCCACCACAATTTCGTGCCCCCGATCCGCAGAACATTCGTGCTCATGCCCTTCATGCATTCGGAGTCGGCCGCCATGCAGCGCGAGTCGATCCGGCTGTTCACGGCGCTGGGCAACGCCGAGGCGCTCAAATTCGCCGAGCAGCATGCCGAGGTCATCGCCCGCTTCGGCCGCTTTCCCCGCCGCAACGCAGCGCTCGGGCGCGTGTCGACGCCGGAGGAGGAAAGCTACATCGTCGCGACGCAGGGGATGTTCTAGCCGCGCAGCACCTGCTGGGGCACCAGCGCGCCGCGGTGGCCGATGACGATGCGGGCAAGCGCATGGCCGGCGGCGGCGGCTTCGAGCGGGGAGGCGCCCTGCGCCCGCGCGGCCAGATAGGCGCCGTTGAAGCTGTCGCCGGCGCCGGTAGGGTCGACGCTCAGGGCTCCCGGCTCGGGCGCCACCCAGCCGCGAGCCTGGCGCGTTGCGACGTAAGCCGGCTCGGGGCCGTTCTTGACCACCACTTCCTCGGCTCCCCAGGCGAGATAGCGATCGGCCACCGCCTCGGGAGAGGCGTCGCCGAACAGGGCCGCCTCGTCGGGGAAGGTCGGCAGCACGACATCGGCGATGATCGCGGCCGCGCTGATGGTGGAGGCCATGACGCGGGGCGATGTCCACAGGGCCGGGCGCTCGTTGGGATCGAAGGCGACCCGGGCGCCGCCCTGGCGCGCGCCGTGGATGGCCTGCATCAGCTTGCCGCGCGCGCGCGGGTCGAGGATCGCCAGGCTGATGCCGGAGAAATAGGCGATGTCGGCCCCGGCGAGCGCGGCCATCAGAGCCGCGGGGTCGTCGGCCATCTGGCGGGCCGCCGACTGTCCGCGCCAGTAGGTGAAGTGCCGGTCGCCCTGCTCCTGGTGAATGAGGTAGAGGCCGGGCCGGCGGTTGGGGATGGTCCGGATGCGGCCGGTGCCGATGCCGTTGGCCTCGAAGAAGGCCTTCATCCGGGCGGAGTAGATGTCGTCGCCCAGGGCCGTGACGTAATCGACCTGCCAGTCGGCGCCGAGGCGGGCGCGCACGTTCCAGGCGGTGTTGAGGGTATCGCCGGCATAGCCGAGACGGTAGAGGCCGTCCTCGCCGCCGGACAT
>DASZSH010000058.1:0-3408 GCA_035548755.1 Devosia sp. | reverse complement strand
CGCTTTGACTGGGATTCACCTCTGTTTCGGCCATCGGGTTCAGGTGGCGCTAGCCATCGTTCGCCGCCAAAGAATTGCCGGCAAACAATTGGATAGGGCGGTTTTCCCGCACGATTGCGTCTGCTATCGCGGGGTTTGCGCAGCAATTGCGGCGGCGGTTTCGGGGGCAGCATGGCCGGCACGTTCGTCAGATGGTTCATTCCGGGGATCATCACGGTTGCGGCAGGCACCGCGCTGGCGGTGGCGCAGACCGGGGCGGCGGTCACCAGCGACCTGACCACGCGCGCCGAAGCGTCGCTGCAGGGCCCCGAATTCGGCTGGGCCCGCGTTTCGATCGAGGGGCGCGACGCGGTCCTGACCGGCACGGCAGCCGACCCGCAGGCCATCGCCGACGCCGTCTCTCGGCTGAACGCCGTCACCGGCATCAGAACGGTGGTGCTCGCCACGGCGGTCGCCCAGGATCTTCGTCCCTATCCGTTCAGCGCGACCCTCCACGCTGGCCGGACCAGCCTCGCGGGTGCCTATCCCACCGAGGCCATCCATCGCCAGATTCTTGCCGCCGCGCCCGGAGCCGACGATTCGTTGCGTCCTGCGCCCGGGGCGCGCGCCGACTATGCCGCTGCCGTGCAGTTCGGTCTCGCCGCCCTTGCCAACCTCGAGGATGGGGAGGTGGCGCTTTCCGACGACACGCTGACGGTCACGGGACGCGCCAAATCTCTGGCAGGGTTCGAGGCACTGCAGCGCCTGCCGGCCGCCGCGCCCCCCGGAGTGGTCGTGGGCGCATTGGCCATCACGCCCCCGCTGGCCTCGCCCTACAGGTGGGAGGCGCGCTTCGACGGAACGGCGCTTGCGGTGTCCGGGAATGTTCCCGACGCCAAGCTGGCGGATCGGCTGCGAGCCCTCGCTCCCGCCAACGTCCCGGTGTCGGCCGAGATATCGCTTGCTTCGGGTGAACCATCAGGATTCGCCGATAAGGCGTTGGCGCTGCTGAACGCGCTGTTGAAACTGGAGAGCGGCGAGGCGACGATCACGGATGGCGCGATAGCCCTTCATGGCGTGCCCGCGACACCGTCGGCGGCGGAGGCCGTCCGAGAGGACGTCGCGGCGATCGGCGGAACGGCCGACCTCGAGCCCCCACGCGTGGCGGAGTTCTCCTTCGGGATCGACAAGACCGGCGATGGGTTGACGTTTTCCGGCTTCGTGACTGATGCAGCGACCAAATCCCGCCTCGCCGGCCTGGCGAAGGCAGACGTCGCAGGCCTGGCGCTGGGACGGGGCGCGCCCGACAAGTTCTCTGCCGCCGTTGACTTCGGCCTCACCCTTCTGAGCCACGTGGATGCCGGCAAATTCAGCCTCAAGGGCAACCGGCTGAGCATTGGCGGCCGGTCGTC
Organism: Devosia sp.; assembly: GCA_035548755.1. Classification (GTDB taxonomy): domain Bacteria; phylum Pseudomonadota; class Alphaproteobacteria; order Rhizobiales; family Devosiaceae; genus Devosia_A. The sequence continues at coordinate 2,017 of DASZSH010000058.1, read as the reverse complement.
CAGCGCCGCGGACTTCAACGCGGCCCTGCAGCTCGCCCGTGACGGCGTCCCGCCCGGCTTCTCGCTGGCCGCGGCTGAACTGCACCCGCCGATCGCCAATCCCTTCACCTGGTCGGCGGTGAAGGACGGCGCGCGTGTGACCCTCTCCGGCGACGTGCCCAATGACGCCGTGAGGCAGGCGCTGCTCGCCAAGGCCGGGCAGACCCCAACCGACGCCATGACGCCTGCCGATGGAGCGCCGGACAATTTCGCGATCTCGGCCGGCAAGGGCCTCGACGTGCTCGCTCTGCTCGATTCCGGGTCCATCGCCTTCGATGGCGCAAGCTGGTCGATCAAAGGCAAGGTGGACACGCCACAGAAGGCCTTCGCGGCCGATGCGGCCTATTCCGTCGCTGGTCTGCGAACAGCCGGATGGACCTACACGGTCGAGGCCCCGCAGCCGGACGTTCCCGCTGTTCCGATCATCGCTCCCTACACATGGCGGGCGCAAAAGTCAGCCGATGGCGCGATCAGCTTTGCCGGCTATGTGCCAAGCGACGATTTCCGATCCTATCTCAGAACGCATCTGAGCGTGGCCGATGATGCGACCGCGCTAGGCGCCGGAGCTCCCGCCGATTTCGAGGTCAGCGCAAAGGCTGGCCTCGAGGCGCTCGTCGCCATGGATGAGGGCGCCTTGAGCCTTGCCGGAAACCGCTGGATTCTGACGGGAACCACCCGGGACAGTGCGACAAGAACGGCGATCCAGTCCGCCCTTGGCGAAAAAATCAAGATCGCAGACTGGCAGATCGCGATCCAGGCGGGCGACGCGGCGCAGGTTATCTCGCCTTATGCCTGGACGGCGATCAAGGGAACCGACGGCAGCGTCGAAGTCTCAGGATATCTGCCCAGCGATGCGCTCAGGACAGTCGTCATGGCGCATGCCGGTCCGGGGGCGCGCGACACCACGACGGTCGCCTCGGGCGATCCGCCCGGATTCTCCGATGACGTGCTCGCCGGGCTCGACGCACTTGCCAAGCTGCAGAGCGGCAAGGCGGCATTCGACGGGAGCCGATGGCACCTGACTGGAACCGCCGGTTCCAGAGGCGATGGGGAGGCCGCAGTCGCGGCCCTGGTCCGGGGAAGCAATGGCGGCGCAGCGTGGGATCACGCCATCGCCGGACTTGACGACCAAGGCCTGTCGTCATCGCCGCCGCCGTCGTCGGCCGCAGGTGCCGAGAGTTCGGACTCCCCAGACATCACGACGCTTGCTCCCGCGTCGTCCTCGGCGCCGGCGGAGGTCACGTCGGCGGCATCGTCACAATCCTCCAGCCTCGAAGTCACCACTGCGCCTTCAGCCGAGGTTTCGTCGGAGGCATCAGGCGGCACATCGTCCAGTTCGTCTGGCGGCGTGGGCCCAGAGCCTTCGAGCAGTCAGGCGCCGACGGAAACCCCGCCGCCGGCGGGTGGGGGGCGCGCCCCGCAGGTTGCCTTGCCGGCAGTGAATGCGGCCCCCCAGATGCCCTCTGCCCTGATCTTCGAGGCCGATCGCGACCCCGGGGCTCCGATCGTCCTTTCGGGCGTCGTGCCCGATCGGTCGACAGCAGGCCTTTATGCCACGCTTGCCGGCGGCGCGGACGTCGATGGCCTCGAGCCTCGAGCCGATCTGCCTGCCGACTTCGGTCCCAGCGGAGCCGCCGGTGTTGCGGCCCTGGCCGAACTCGATGAGGGTCGGCTTGGCTTCGACGGGAACCGCTGGTGGTTGCAAGGCAAGGCACAGCAACAGTCGGTCCTCGATGACGTGAAGAAGCGCGTCGCCGCACTGCCTCATGGCACAGATTGGTCGATCGGCCTTGACTTGATGACATCGCTCGACGTCTGCCGCATGCGCGTCGATGCCGTAGCGCAGCGCAACGCCATCGTCTTCCAGCCCGGCAAGGCCGCGCTCGTTGCAAGCTCGATGCCGGTGCTCGATGAGCTGGCTGGGGACCTTAATGCATGTCCCGACACCGACGTGCACGTGCAGGGACACACGGATTCG
>DASZSH010000057.1:0-10490 GCA_035548755.1 Devosia sp. | reverse complement strand
GTTCAGGCGCAAAATAGGCGTTGGCCGCAAAGGCGGCAAGGCGATCGATCACTCAGCTTTCCGGCTGGCTCCGGGTTGCTATCCCTTATCGGGCGGAGCGTCATCGGGCCGAACGTCCGGAGCGGGGCGCGCCTCGGGCTGCCGCGCAAGGAGCAGCCAGGCGAGACCCACACCCACAAGGGCCGTCGGAATCGGATTTGCGGCAAGCGTCCGACCGAGATTGGCCACGAAGTCGGTCCCCGGCCCACGGGCATGACGAAGCACTTCGTCGACCAGCTGCCCAGGCGTCAGCCGGCGCTCGATCTCCTCGAGCGTGGCGTCGACGCGCGCCCGCTCCTGGTCGATCCCGGCTTTGATGTCTTCAGGCCTGTCGGTCGTCATCATCGCCTCGGGCTGTCGCAGGAAGCGTCTGGGCAAGCGTGCGGACACTGTCGTCGAACGACGTTCGGGCGGCCTCGAGCGACCGGGTCGCGCTGACGATCAGCAGCCAGGCGGCCAGCCCCGCAAGAAGCGTGACCGCAGCAGTCGAGACGGCTCTGGCGAACTGCGGTTCAAAACCGTAGGAGACAAGCAGGGCGGCAAGAGCGCTCACCAGCGCAGCGAGCCCAAGCCCGATGGCCCCGACGGCCAGGGCGGAGCCGAGCAGCAGACGGCGCAGGGCGCTCAGCAGCAGGGTTAGCGCGTTTCGGGCCTCGCTGCGCGCCAGACCGATTTCCTTCTGCACGAGATCGGGAATGTCGCGCGCAAGATCGGCGAGCAGTTCGGGCAGCGAGCGCGGATCAGCGTTGGCCAAGGCTCAACCAGCGTGGACGAAATGACTGCCGAGAAAGTACGGCCACACCACGAGGCCCAACAGCCCCATCCAGAAGTCGAGCTGCAGGTAGCCGATCGTGAACAGCCATCCGGCGAACCAGACCGCGCCCAGCGACGTGTGCTGCGTGATGTGGATGCGTTCGCGGTCCATGCAAGCCTCCGTCTGTTCTGCCGATCGATAGCCCATGGCCGAACCGGGCCCTTTGATCGAGGTCAAGGCGAGGCGCGGTTGATCGCAATCAAGGCCGCCGCGGGCGGCGGTGGCACAATCGGCTAATGCACAACTCCGAGGCAAAGAAAATGAAGATCGTCCTTCGCCTGCTCGCCGGCGCGTTTCTTCTTCTCCCCCTGCCCGCAACCGCCGACCAGCAGGCCATCAGTTTCGGCGGCGACAGCTATGCGGCGGGGCAGACCGCATCGATCGCCACCCCCGTTGCCCGTGACGCGTTCGAAGCGGGCAACACCGTCGTCCTCGCGGCCAGCGTGGCCGGAGACGCGCACCTGGCGGGCTTCGACGTGCAATCGAATGCGGAGGTCGGGGGCAATCTCTATGCGGCGGGGTTCACCGTTTCGATCGGCGGCATCGTCAGGGGCGACGTAACAGCCATGGGCAACACCGTCGCGATACACGCGCCGCAGCCCATCGCCGGAAATGTGCGCGCTGCGGCGGCGAGTTTCACCCTCGACAGCCCTGCCGACGGCTCGGTGCTGGTCACGGCCGCAACGGCGACGATCAATGCGCCCATCAAGGGCGACTTCAGCTTTTACGGCCGCACGCTGGTGTTCGGCCCGAATGCAACCGTGGCCGGGCAGGTTCTCGTTCACGCGCCGGCCCAGATCGAGGTGCCAGCCTCGGTCGCCCCTGCCGACAGGGTGACGTTCACCCTGCTGACCTCACCGGAATACCCTGCGGAAGTCGGCCAAACGGCCGAAATGGTGGCCAAAGGCTTCTGGGCCGCCCTGTGGGGGGCTGCGCTGTGGTGGGTGCTGCTGCTTGTGGTGGGAGTGGGGGTCATCGCGCTCAGCCCCCGCTTCGTGGGCAAGATCGAGACGCTGGGCGCGGTGCGTCCCCTGCGCCGGTTCGGGCTTGGCATCCTCGCGCTTGCCGCCGTGGTCGGGTTCGTGCCGGTCGTCGCATTGACGCTCGTCGGCCTGCTGCTCGTCCCGTTCGCGCTGATTGGGGTGATCATCGCCTGCAGCCTCGCCTATATCGCCGGGGCCTATCTGATCGGCAGGGCGATCGCGAGGCGCCTGAGACCATCGGCAACGATCGGCGCCAGAGCGGCCACGCTCGCCGCGTCGCTGGTCGTGGCGGCGCTGCTGGGCATGATCCCTTTCCTGGGCTGGCTCATCAGTCTTGCGATCACGGCCTTTGGCCTCGGGGTCATCGCGGCGCTGCTCATCACCGGCTGGAGCACGGACGACCGGGCCCTGCTCGGAACGGCGGCCGACGCGCCCGAGACACCGGCCACCGCCGCCTGATATCAGGGCAGCAACACTGCCGCTCCCTGGACCCTGCCCTCGCGCAGATCCGACAGGGCGTCATTGGCCTGCTCGAGCCGATAGGTCTGGACGCTCGTCCGGATGGTCTGCCGCGCGGCGCGCGCGAGGAAGTCGCGCGCGTCGCCGCGCGTCAGGTTCGCGACAGAGACAATTTCGCGTTCGCCCCAGAGGTCGCCATAGGCAAAGGCCGGGATGTCGCTCATGTGGATGCCGGCGCAAACCACCCGTCCTGCCTTGCGCACCATTTTCAGCGCGGCGGGCACAAGCGGTCCTGCCGGGGCGAAGATGATGGCGGCATCGAGGGGCTCGGGAGGAGTCTCGTCGGAGCCGCCGGCCCAGGCGCATCCCAGACTGCGGGCGAAGCGCTGCCCTTCGGTGTCGCCCGGTCGCGTGAAGGCAAAGACCGTCCGGCCGTCGGCGATGGCCAACTGGCAGATGATGTGCGCGGCGGCGCCGAAGCCGAACAGCCCCAGGGTTCGTCCCTCCCCCGCCCGGCGGTAGGAGCGAAAGCCGATGAGACCGGCACAAAGCAGGGGCGCGATGGCGGCATCGGCGTAGCCATCGGGCAGGGGCACGCAGAAGTCCCCTTCGGCCACCGCAAATTCGGCATAGCCGCCATCGCGGTCATAGCCGGTGAAGGCCGGCGTGTCGCAGAGGTTTTCGCGGCCGGTTCGACAATACGGGCAGTGCCCGCAGGCGTGACCCAGCCATGGAATGCCGACCCTCTGGCCGAGCCGCAGCTCGTTCACTCCCGCGCCGATTTCGACGATACGTCCGACGACCTCGTGACCGGGAACAAGCGGCGCGCGGTGCTGGGCGAGTTCGCCATCGACGATGTGCAGGTCGGTGCGGCATACGCCGCAGGCCAGGACCCGAACGACGATCTCACCCGCGCCCGGCCGGGGCTCGGGGATCGTGTCGAGACGCAACGGCTCGCGCGGATGATGAAGGCGCATGGCGCGCATGGCCCTGCTCCATGGCTGGCCCGGCCTCGAGCCGGGCCAGCCATGTTATCGCGGTCAGGACTTGATGGCGATCTTCTTGCCGGCCGCGGCCGGGCCGCCCGCCGGTGTCGGCAGCGTGACGGTCAACACGCCCTTGTCGAAGGACGCCTCAACCTTGCCAGGATCGATCGCGAAGGGAAACTGGAAGGCCCGATAGAACGAACCGAAGGTCCGCTCGGAGCGATAGCGGTCTCCCTTCTTGGTCTTGGTTTCAGACCTCTTCTCGCCGGATATTTCGAGGACGTCGTTGGTGGCCTGCACGCTCACATCCTTCACGTCCACACCGGGGAGTTCGACCCGGATGGTGGTGCGGGCCCCATCATCGTGCAGCTCGGCATCCGGGCGGAACTCGTAGTCGGCCTCGTCCAGCGAGAGCGGAGTGAAGCCGACGCCCTTGGTGAAGTCGGCGAAGACCTGGTCGATCTGCCGGCGCAGGGAATCGAACGGCGCGAGCCGCGGCACGGGGGCAAGGTCGGTCATTGGATTTGCCATTGCGGTCTCCTCAGGAACACGCAGCTCAGGGGCTGCGCCAATACTCAACACAGCAGGCCCGCCGGCCTTCTTGACATGAGTCAAAGGGCGATCGGACGCGGCCGGTAGTGTGGTCCCAGCCCCATGGAGGCCCGCAATGGAAATCCGTTCCGTCCTGGTGAATGTCGACGTGGCCAATCCGGATGCGCCGGCGCTCCGCTATGCGATCGACCTGGCCGGCAAGTTCGGAAGCACCCTGATCGGAGTTGCCGCCGACCAGCCCGATATCGCCTATGCCGGCGTCGACGGCGGCGCCGCGATCGACCTCTACTCGACCGAGCTGTCCGAGATCGAAACGCAGCTTGCCCGCGCCGAAGACGCGTTTCAGTCCCTGGTGCCGCAGACGATGAAACGGCAATGGCGCGCCTATGTCGCCAATCGCACGGTGGCGCTCGTGCAAAACGCCGTGCTCGCCGATGTGATCGTCACCGCGTCGAACACGACCTCAACATTCCACCATCAGCAGGCAGCGAACCTGGGGACGCTGGTACTTTCGACCGGTCGGCCGGTCATCGACGTCGCCACGTCGGCGAAGCAGGCGCGGCTCGACAGGATCTGCATCGGCTGGAAGGACACGCGCGAAGCCCGGCGCGCGGTCAAGGATGCCCTGCCGCTCTTGAAGATGGCGCGCGAGATCGAGGCGATTACCATCGGCGAAGGCGACTACGCCCGGGAACGGGCGTCGCTGGACGACCTGCTGAGCTGGCTGCGCGGCCATGACATCGGGGCGCGCGGCGAGATCGTCAACAACCCCGAGGGCTATCTGGACGCGCTCGAGACCCACGCCCTGCAGCGCGAGGCGGATCTGCTGATCATCGGCGGATATGGCCACAGCCGCATGCGCGAGTGGCTCTTCGGCGGCGTGACGCGGAGCGTTCTAGAGGACGATTCGCTCAATCGCCTGCTGTCCAACTAGATGACGATCGACGGCGCGCTGCGACGGAGCTGGCCGGCCGCACTTGCCCGACGCCGGCCCGGCATCGCCCGGCCCGCCGATCGCAGCCTCAAGGAGGCCTGGGCCCGGCTCGGAGCCTCGCCCGCGGGCCTCTCGGGGGAAGACGCCCGCAGCCGCCTCGTCCGGTTCGGCTACAACCGGCTGCGCGAGGATGGCGGCAACCATCCGCTGACGGTGCTGCTGCGGCAGTTCCGTTCGCCCATGGTGCTGATCCTGCTCGGCGCGGCGATCCTTTCGGCGATGCTGGGAGAGGCCGATGAGGCGGCGATGGTCGCCTTCATCGTTCTGGCCAGCACGGGCCTGGGCTTTCATCAGGAGTACCGGGCCGGAAACGCGGTCGCCGAATTGCGGCGGCGCGTTGCGGTCACAAGCCTCGTGCGGCGCGATGGGCGGGAGGCGGAGGTGCCCTCGGCCGAGCTGGTCCCCGGCGACATCCTGCTGCTGCGCGCCGGCAGCCTTGTGCCGGCGGACGCGATTGTCCTCGAGGCTTCGGCGCTGCATGTCGATGAATCGGTGCTGACGGGGGAGTCCTTCCCCGTGGTCAAGGCGGCCGCCACGGAAGGCGCGCCGCTGACGCCCACCAACCTCATTCATATGGGTACGTCGGTTCGAAGCGGAGAGGCCTCCGCGCTGGTCACGGCGACCGGAGCGCATACCGAATTCGGCAGCATCGCCACATCGGTCGCCGGGGCCGAACCGGAAACCAGCTTCGCGCGCGGCACGAGGCGTTTCGGACTGCTCATGACACAGATCATGTTCGTGCTGGTGACGATCGTGCTTGTCGCCAACGTGCTGCTGGGCCGGCCGGTGCTGGATTCGCTGCTGTTTGCCGCAGCGCTGGCCGTAGGCATCACGCCGGAACTGCTGCCCGCCATCGTGACGGCCACACTGTCGAGCGGCTCGAGGCGGCTCAGCGACAAGGGCGTGATCGTCCGCCGCCTCGTCGCCATCGAGAATCTCGGCACGATGGATGTGCTGTGCACGGACAAGACGGGCACGCTCACGGCCGGCGAGGTGCGGCTCGACCGCGCGCTGGATGTCGAAGGAAAGGATTCGGCCGAGGTGCTGCGCTGGGCCGTCCTCAATGCCAGCCTGCAGACGGCTCTGCCCAATCCGCTCGACAACGCCATCCTCGCGCGGCGCGGCGAGGTCGACATGGCGGGCATCCGCAAGCAGGGCGAGGTTCCCTACGACTTCGAGCGCAAGCGGCTCTCGGTGGTGGTGGCCGAAGGCAGCGAACACCGCCTTGCCTGCAAGGGCGCGGCGCAGTCGGTGCTTGCAATCTCAACCGCGATCAGGACCGCCGGCGCGACCGAGCCGCTCACGGCGGCGCGCCGGCAGGCCGAACAGGCGCGGCTCGACGACTGGAGCAGGCAGGGCTGGCGGGTGATCGCCGTCGCCATCCGCACCGTCCCGGCCGACCGACGCTGCGGCCTCGAGGATGAATGCGAGCTCACCCTGCTCGGCTATCTGCTGTTTGCCGATCCACTCAAGCCCGGCATCGCCGAGACGATCGCCGCGCTCGCCCATAGCGGCGTGACGCTTCGGATCGTCACGGGCGACAACCGATACGTGGCCGAGCACGTGGCCGCGGCCATCGGCCTTGCGCCACGGATCGTTGTGGGAGAGGACCTCGAGGCCCTGGGCAGCGACGCCTTCGCCCGCCGCGTGGCGGACGCCACGGTATTCGCCGAGGTCACCCCCGACCAGAAGGAGCATATCGTTGCGGCGCTGCGCCGGCTGGGACACACGGTCGGCTATCTCGGCGACGGCATCAACGACGCCCCCTCGCTGCGGGCGGCCGATGTGGGCATTTCGGTCGAGAACGCGGTGGACGCCGCCAAGTCAACGGCGGACGTGATCCTGCTCGAGCGCGATCTCGAGGTTCTGCTGGACGGCATCATTGCCGGGCGCACGGCGTTCGGCAACACGGTCAAGTATATTGCCGTCACCATCAGCGCCAATTTCGGCAATATGATCTCGATGGCGGCCGCCTCGCTGCTGCTTCCCTTCCTGCCGATGCTGGCGGCCCAGATTCTGCTCAACAATCTGCTGTCGGACCTGCCGATGCTCGCGGTTTCGACGGACCATGTCGATGCCGAAATGCTGAACACGCCGCGACACTGGGACTTTCATGCGCTGGTTCGCTCGATGCTCGGCTTCGGCCTCATCAGCTCGGCCTTCGACGCGCTGACCTTCCTCCTGCTCCTCGAGGTCTTCCACGCGTCGCCCGAAACGTTCCAGACGGCGTGGTTCGTGGAGTCTCTGTTGACCGAACTGGTGGTTGTCGCGGTCATGCGGACGCGCCGGCCGTTCTATCGCAGCCTGCCCTCGCCCCTGCTGATATGGACTTCGGCGGCAGTGGCGGCGGCGGCGATCGGCCTCCCCTTCCTGCCGGTCGGACGGCTCGTGGGATTCGTGCCGCTGGAGGCGGGACTCATGTCGGCCATCGTCGCCATCGTGGCGGGCTATCTCGCCGTCTCCGAAATCCTCAAGCGTTGGATCGGCGTGCTCGGGCCGGAGCCTAGGACAGGCGCAGCCTGACATTGACGAGGTTCGGCTCGAGATCGATCTCCTGGGTGAAGCCGAGTTCCTCGCACAGCGAGAGCATCATGGCGTTGTCGCGCAGGACCCTCCCGAACAGCTCTTCAAGCCCCTGCCGCCGGGCATATTCGACGAGCGTCTGCATGATCATGCGACCCATGCCACGGCCCTTGAGATCGGACCTGACGAGCACGCCGAACTCGGCGCGAATGCCGTCGGGGTCCGAGGCATAGCGGGCGATCGCGGCCAGGTCACCTGCGGGCTGGCGCAGCGCGACAAAGGCGATGTCGCGATCGTAGTCGAGCTGAGTGAGCTGGATCAGCGTGGCATGGGACAGCGATCGGGTCGGCACCAGAAACCGCAGGCGCATGTCCTCCGGCGTGATGTGGGCGAGGAAATCGGGATAGAGCGCGGCGTCCGACGGCTTGATCGGGCGCACCAGAACGTCGCCGCCCTCGAAGGGCACGATCTTGGTCTCCGCCGAGGGGTATGGCCGGATCACCAGGGCCGGATTCGGCGGAAGCAGGGCCGCCCGCGCGGGATCGATCTCAACGCGGGCATCGAGCGCCATGACACCGTCAGAATCGGCAAGCAGCGGATTGATGTCGATCCCCACCACCATGGGGAAGTCGATGGCGATCTGCGAGACGGCAGCGAGGACGTCCAGGATCGCCTGGCGGTTGGCAGGAGGACGGTCGCGGTATCCGGCAAGCAGCTTCGAAACGCGCGTGCGGTCGATCAGATCGGCCGCGAGCACGTCGTCGAGCGGCACGAGCCCTGTCGCCGTATCGCCGACGACCTCCACGGCGGTGCCACCGGCGCCGAACAGCACCACCGGACCGAATTGCGGATCGGTCGAGAGCCCCACGATCAGCTCCTCTCCGGCGCGGCGTATCATGGGCTGCACGGTGAAGCCGTCGAGCTTGGCGCCCGGGGCGGCAGCGGCGAGCTTGCGCACCATTCCGGCCGCCGCCGCGCGCGCCTCCTCAGGCGTCTTGAGATCGAGCGCGACGCCTCCGACATCCGATTTGTGAGACACGGACTTCGAGCGGATCTTGACCACAACCGCGGAAGCCGATTTCAGCTCATCGCGCGCCGCCGCTTCGACGGCCGCATCATCCGGCGCGACGATCGTGTGCGGCGTGGGCACGCCGTAGGCCGCAAGCAGCGCCTTGGCCTCGTCCTCGGTGAGCAGGGTCCGGCGCTCGGACGCGACCGAGCTCAGCACGGCACGCGCGGCCTCGCGGTCGAACAGCGGATCGCCATGATCGGGCGGCACGCGCTGCAACTGGTCGCGCAGCGTCGACCAGCGCGTCAACAGCGCCACGGCCCTGGCGGCTTCGGACGGGCTCTCGAAGTTGCCGATCCCGGCGGCCTGAAGAATCTCCCTCGCCGGTCCGGCCGCCTTGCGTCCGAGCCAGCAGGCGAGCAAGGGCTTGCCGGCGATCGTCCCGTTCCGAACCTCGGCTGCGACGGCGGCAGCCGCCGCGGAAGGATCTGCCAGAGCGGTGGGACAGTTCATGACAAGCAGCGCATCGACATTGGGATCTGCGGCGACGGCGCGGATCGCCGCGCGGTAGCGCTCGGGAGGAGCGTCGCCGATGATGTCCACCGGATTGGCGCGTGACCAGGTCGCGGGCAGAGCCGCGTCGAGGGTCGCAAGCGTGCCGGCGGCAAGCGTCGCCAGCGCCGCCCCGTCATCGATGAGCTGATCGACCGCAAGGACGCCGGCGCCGCCGCCATTGGTGACAATGCCCAGCCGGGCCGACTGCATCGGCCGATACCGGCCGGTGACCTCAGCCGCATCAAACAGATCGGCGAGGTCGCCGACGCGGATGACGCCGGCACGGCGGAGCGCTGCGTCGATGACCCGATCGGCCCCGGCAAGGGCGCCGGTATGCGTCGCGGCGGCCCGGGCGGCCTCCGCGTGGCGGCCGGGCTTGACCGCGATCACCGGCTTGATGCGGGCGGCGGCCCGCGCCGCCGACATGAACTTGCGCGGCGCGGGAACCGATTCGAGGTACATCAGGATCGCCGAGGTCCGATCGTCGGCGGCAAGCAGGTTGATGCAGTCGCCGACGTCGACATCGGCCATGTCCCCAAGCGAGAATATCTGCGAGAAGCCGATGGACTCGGCGGCCGCCCAGTCGACGATGGATGAAACAATCGCCCCGGATTGCGAAATCAGTCCGAGCGATCCCATGGCCGGCGCGAGATGGGTGAAGCTCGCATTGAGACCGACGCGGGGGGAAAGAAGGCCGATCGTGTTGGGGCCGATCACGCGAAGGCCCGACGGGCGCGCCGCCTCGAGCATGCTCTGCCGCAGGCCATTGGCGACGGTCGCCCCCGCCGACAGCACAACCGCGACTCTTGTGCCGCGCGCTCCAAGGTCGCGAACGATGTCGGGAACGGCCGGCGCCGGCGTCATGATCACTGCAATATCGGGCGGCTCGGGCAGATCGGCGATCTTGCCGTAGCATTTGAGGCCGAGGACTTCGTCGTGTTTGGGATTGACCGGATAGACCGGCCCGGAAAAACCTCCCGCCCTGACGTTTTGCAGAACGACGCGACCCACCGACCCTTCGCGCGGCGATGCCCCGATCAGTGCGATCGAGGCCGGCGCCAGGGTCGAGTCGAGATTGAGGATGCTCATCTGAAGATCGGACGCCTAAGCCGTTCGGTACACGGACAGATGATCCTCGATCCCGTTGATCCCTTCAACGCCTTCGACCGCCACCCTGGCGGCATCGCGTTCGGCTTCCGAGCGGACCTCGCCCCAGAGGTGGACAACGCCATCGACCACCGTGACCTCAGGCCGCACGGCAAAGATCGTTCCGGCGTCGCGCAGCCGCGCAGCCGCGCTGATTTCGAGGGCAATGTCGCCGGCGGCCACCTTCTCGGGCCGCGAGGCCGCAATGATGCGGAGCAGATCGGCCCGGCTGACGACGCCGACCACCTGTCCGTCACGCAGCACCGGCGCACGCTTGATGCCGCGCGTCCCGAACAGGACGGCGACGTCGGCGAGCGTGGTGTCCTCCTTCACGGTGACGACCGGAGTCGTCATGACGTCCGAAACCCGCCAGCCGTGGCTCTTGATGAAGTCGCGGGCGGCTCCTTCGGCCGAATGCGCCTCGATCCAA
>DASZSH010000056.1:0-4323 GCA_035548755.1 Devosia sp. | reverse complement strand
GTGTAGGGCAGGCCCGCGGGGCTGGGATCGACATAGCCGGCGACCGAGAAGCGATCGCTCTCGAGCGAGAAGATCCGCGCCAGATAGGCGAGCCGATAGCCAAGACCAACAATTCCCACGCGCATGAAGAAGCGTTCTCCCAGGTGAGGCCCGCCGCCCGCGGCGGCTCGGGCCAGTTATGTCGGATAGGTGAGGCTGGCAAGTGGCGGCATCATTTGACGGCGCCGGAGGTCATGCCTTCGATGAACTTTCTCTGAAAGATCAGATACACCAGCACGATCGGCGCGATGACGATGACCGCGCCCGCAGTGAGCACGGGTGTGTTGATGGTGTACTTGCCCTGAAAGAACAGCGCTCCGATGGGCAGCGTGCGAAGGGCATCGTCGTTGACCAGGATCAGAGGCAGCAGAAACTCGTTCCAGGTCCAGATGAACAGGAACAGTGCGAGAGTCGATACGGCCGGGGCAAGCAGAGGCACGATCACCCTGATCAGCACCTGCGGCCGCGTCGCGCCGTCGAGAACGGCGGCCTCGAGCAGCTCGGTCGGCAGCTGCCGCATGGCGCTCGCCATGAAGATGGTGGCGAAAGGGATCGACAGCGCGATCTGGGTCAGGATCAGCACGGCATAGGTGTTGATCAGATTGAGATAGAGCATCTCGTAGTACAGCGGAATGATGAAGGCCTCGGTCGGCACCATCATGCCGATGGTCAGGATGACGAAGACCGACTTCTTGAACGGAAAGCTCAGATAGGCGAAGGCAAACCCGGTGATGAGCCCGAGGACGATGCTGATCGCCACCACCGGAAGGACCACGATGATCGAGTTGACGAAGTAGGTGCCGAACCGGCCGTCCGTCCAGGCGGCGACGTAATTTTCGAAGTGCGGATAGGCCGGCAGCGCGAAGGCGCCCTTGAGCACGTCGGTCCGGCTCTTGACCGAAGTGAGCAGCAGCAGGGCGAAGGGAACGACCGTGGCCAGCCCGAACAGCCACAGCACGATCCTGAGCGGGATCGCCGGCGCCGACAATGTTCCCGCGCGCGCCATCAGTTCGCGGACCGGTCGAGCCGCCGCATTCCCTGGTGGATCGCGAAATTGATCACGAACACCAGGATCGCGCCGACAATGGCGACGGCCGCCGCGTAGCCGTAGCGGTTCAGCTGGAAACCGAGCTCATACATGTAGATGTTGGGCACGAGCGTAGCGTTGCCCGGCCCGCCCCGCGTCATGGTGAAGATGAGATCGAAGCTCTTGATCGAGGCGATGATGGTGAGCAGCAGCACCACGCGGATCTCGGGCATCAATTGCGGCAGCGTCACGTGCCAGAAGGTCTGCCAGCCTCTCGCGCCGTCGGCGCGCGCCGCATCGAACAGCGATGGGTCGATGCGCTGCATGCCGGACAGAAACACCACCATGCAGAAACCGAAGAAGTACCACACCGCCACCGCCCCGACGGCCGGCAGCACCCAGGTGAAGTCGCCCAGCCAGGGCAGCGCCAGCCGGCCCAGGCCGACGGCCTTGAGGATCTGGTTGAATGGGCCGAAAGCCGGATTGTAGAGCCACTGGAAGATGATGCCGAGCACGGCCGTGGGCATGATGTAGGGCAGAAAGAACAGGGTGCGCAGCGCCATGCGCTCGCGATTGCCGACATTGCTGATGATTGCGGCAAGAGCGACCCCGATCGCCAGCGGGACCACGCAGTAGAATACGATGAAGGCGGCGTTGTTGCGCAGCGCGATGTAGAACTCGTTATCGGAAAACAGGTTGATGTAGTTCTGCAGGCCCACGAAGGTCGGCACGACCAGGCCGTTCCACTCGGTCAGGCTGATCACCACCGCCGCCAGGATCGGCAGGAACACGAACACGGCGTAGATCAGCAGACCGGGGATGACGTAAAGCAGGTTTCCGCCGCCGGCGCGATCGAGCACCGAGGTGGTCTGCTGCAGGCGGGGGCGCGCCGACGATGCCGTCGCGGGGCCGAATTCGCCATCGATGGTCTGAGCGGTCGTCGCCGACATCTGGGATTTCCCGCCTCCGGGGAGAGCCGCGGCCAGCTTTGAGGCAGCCGCGGCCCCTTGTCGAGGAGGATTACTTGCCGATGCTCTTCATATACGCCTGATAGTCGGCATCCAGAGCGTCCACAAAGGCCTCCGGCGTCATGTCGCCCGCCAGCAGGTGGGGCATGTTGTCGTCGTAGGTCTTGAGCATGGTCGGGCTCGCCCAGTCGGCATAGTGGCCGAGCGCGTTGTTGTCGGTGAGCACCTTCCACATGGCCAGGCCCTCCTTGAGCAGCGAGCTCTTGACGGCGTTCTCGTCGGTCGGGGTGGTCGAGGGGAAGAAGCCTGCCGCGGCCCAGGCGTTCGCCGCTTCCGGCGAGACCATGTAGTCCATGTACTGGGCGGCAAGGTCCTGCGTGGCCTTGTCCTTGGCGTTGGAGGTGATGGACCAGCTCAGGTCGATGCCTCCCACCGTCAGCGGCTTGCTCACGCCGGCCGGCGCGGGAATCGCCATGAAGTGGATATCCGGGTTGGTCTGCATGTCGCCGAAGTACCACGTTCCGTCGAGCAGGAAGGCGCCCTGCCCGGCCACGAACAGCTGGACGGCGTCGTTGCCGGCAATCCCGGAATAGCCGTCGATGAAGTAGCCGTCCTTGGCCCAGTGCGCCATCAGCTTGGCCGCATCCAGCGCCGCCTGCGTCTTGAAGGTGCCGCCGCGGCCGTAGATCAGGTCGTCAAGCGCCTTGCGGTTGGAGGCGTCGATATGGGCCTGCTCGATGCCGGTCAGCATGTGAAGCGCGATGTGCTGCTTGGCGGTGCCGATGGCGAAGGCCGGAACGCCCTTGGCCTTGAGCGCATCGACGTCGGCGATGAACTCCTCGAACGTCTTGGGCGGGGTCGCAATGCCTGCGTCGCTCAGCACCTTCTGGTTGTAGTAGAGGCCCACCATTTCGCCCAGGCCGGATATGCCGTAATCATTGCCTTCGCCGAACTGGCCGGCGTCGGACCAGCGCATGCGCGCGAGCACGCTGTCAGAGAGCCGCTTGTCCCAGCCATACTGCTTGACGTAATCGTCGATGGGCAGCAGCAGCTTCTGCTTGACCATGGTGCCCTGATCGGCGGCGCCCTGGTTGACCTTGGTCACCTGCGGGCCGTTGCCGGCCGCGACGGTGAGCTTGAGCGTCATGGACAGATCGTCGAAGGTGCGCGCCGTGCGGTCGATTGTGACGCCCGGATGGGCGGCAAGGAAGTTCTTGTTGAGCTGCTCGATCACCGCGTTCTGTCCGACGTCGGTGTAGTCGTCCCAGGTGACGAGCGTCTGCGCCTGCGTGGCGCCGCAAAGGCCTGCGGCCAGTCCGGCGACGGCCAGGCCGGCCGCACCTGTGCGCAGGCGGTGGATGAGTACGTCCAACATGAGTTCAGTCTCCCCTTCCATGGATTGTGCTGGTCACCGCGCCATCGCGCGCGGGCTTGCCGCCGGCGCGCGGGAACGGTAGCTCCATATCGCCGGCCAGGTCCGGCGGCAGGATTGAGAAATGACGAACGATGCGATCAGCGGCTACCGCATCCGCAGGGCCGAACCGGGCGACACCGAGGCGCTCTACGAAATCTGCCTGTTGACCGCCGACGCCGGCTCCGATGCGAGCGCGCTCTACAGCGACCGCCGGCTTCCCGGCTATATCTGGGCGGCGGCGTATGGGGCGCTCGAACCAGACTTCGCCTTTGTGCTGAGCGGCGTCGATGGCGCCGTGGGCTACGTGCTCGCCGCGCCGGACACGGCCGCGTTCGAGAACCGGTTGGAGCGAGAGTGGTGGCCCAGGGTCCGCGCCGAACTCGAGGGCTTCACGCCCGTCAGCGCCCATGACGAGGCGGCGCTGCGCCACATCACGGCGCCCGAACGGCGCGACCAGGCGCTGCTCGCCGACTATCCGGCGCACCTGCACATCAACATCCTTCCGCAGGCCCAGGCGGGCGGCTGGGGCCGCCGCATGATCGAGACGGAACTTCAGGCCCTGCGGGCGGCCGGCGTCAAAGGCGTGCAGCTCGGGGTCGCCCCGAACAATGTGCGGGCCCAGGGATTCTACCGGCATCTGGGCTTTACCGACATCAGCACCCCCGGCCGAGTCATCTACGGCATGCGGCTTGTCTGAGAACGACATTCCAGCAAAGCCCTTCATGCGACCTCCCTCCAGGCCGGCGCTTCGTCGACCGCGGCCGCTCCGTATTTGAGCGCCACGGCCGCCGGCATCGCGCTCCAGCCCTGCAACAGGGAACCGCGTCCAACGGGCGGGGCGAAATACTCAACCGGCCCGGCCCAGCCCTGCGCCA
>DASZSH010000055.1:0-4693 GCA_035548755.1 Devosia sp. | reverse complement strand
TCGGCAAGCCGTCGGCCGGAGGTCATCATCGGAAGGCGAAAGGTCCACTTGACCTTGCCAACCTTGCTCAGGCGCACGGCAACGTCGGTGTCCTCGCCGTAGAACTTGATCTCGCGGTTGTAGCCGCCGGCCTTGATCCAGGCATCGCGGCGCAACACGAAATTGCCGCCCTGCACTACCGAACCGACGCGCAGAACGAAGCGATTGATCCAGTAGATCAGCTTGGTGAGGCCGTAGAACAGCACCACGAGGAAGCGGTTCCATTCGCTCAGATCGTAGTAGATGTATGGGCCGGACAGGCAGACAAGCCGCTCGTCCTTCTCAAACTCGTCAAAGACGACGTCGAGCCAGCCCGGAGGGACGATCGTATCGGCATCGATGTTGGCGACGAGCTCGGCGGTCGTTGCCTTGAAGCCGCGGTCGCGGGCGGCGACCAGGCCCTTCTGCTTCTCGTCGACCACGCGAACTCCCGGATAGGCGCCTGCCACCTCCGCCGTGCGGTCGGTCGAATTGTTGTTGACCACGACGATATCGATGTCCTTACGTCCGCTTCGCTTGATCTCGGCAAGCACCGACTCGATGCAGGTGCCGATGAGGGACTGCTCGTTGTAGGCCGGAATGACGAAAGCAAGGTGCATATCGAGTTCTCGAAGCGACAGGTTGCGGCGAACCGCCACGATGCGCACATAGACTGCGCATCCGATAAGGGCAACCACGCCCCCGCTTCTTTCGGACAGGCGCCCCCGGACATCATCGCGTGAACATCGGAAGCATCGGTATCTGGGACGTTGCGACGTGGATTGCGGAGGCGCTTGTCACCTTCGCCGCCTCGACGTTCATCTTCGATGTCATTCACTGGCTGCTGCACCGGTGGACGAAATCCTCCGTCAAGCTGCTGCGGACATTCGCCTCCTGGCACCATGTCCACCACCGTTTCCTTGACGGCAAGATGCAGGTCCATGCGGACCTCGCGGCGGCCAATTTCTGGGCGCATCTTCTTCCGGAGTTCCTCACATCGGTGGCAGGAACCTCCCTCTTCTATTTGATTTTCCACTGGATTCCGGTTTCGATCGTGATCCTCATCCACGTTTGGAACTTTGGCGCGAATGTGATGGCCGAGGGCATGGACGCCAACCACATGGCCATGGACCGGGTGAGCGCGCGGCAGAACCTGATCAAGGTAAACGCGGCCTATCACGCGATGCACCACATTACGCCCGAGAACTACTTTTCGTCGTATCTCAATCTTTTCGACCTCATTTTCGGACGGTCCTGCACGATCCGGCACAGAAGGTTCGTGATCACCGGCGCGACCGGCGCGTTCGGCTCGGCCATGAAGCGGCGTCTCGAAGCACTCGGCGCGATTGTCGAAACGGCCCGGCACGGGGTCGATTTCGGGCCCGGCGATACCAGCAGGATGCGCGCGAAGCTCGCACGCGCCGACGTGCTGGTGCTCGCGCATGGCGCGAAGGGGGCGGATGCATGGGACGCGAATTTCACCACATTCGTCGAGCTTGCCGACCTGTTCATCGAAATCGGCAAAGAGCGGCTGGTGCCGCCGGAAATCTGGGCCGTGGGATCGGAGGCCGAGCTCCATGGCGACATGGGGCAGCCCGAACTCGCAGACTATGCCGCGAGCAAGCGGGCGTTCGCGCGGCGCGCCCTTGCCTACTATCGCAGCCCCGATGTGATCTACCGGCACATCGTGCCGTCGGCATTCACTTCGGCGATGGGGCCGGGACTGCTTTCGGCCGGGGCGGCGACGGGACTGGCGCTGTTCTTGATCCACCGCGGCTTCCGTTATGTCCCCGTGACGCTCACGACCCTCGCCTTTTGGAACTACTGGCGCTTTGTTCTGCAGCGACCCGATGTTCCAGCCGGCACGCCGGCATAGGAACCGGCACGCCGTCAGTCCAGCGGCTCCGGGAGGGGCTGACCGGGCAGGGCAAGCCGGCGGGCGCGCTGAAAAAGCTCGACCACGCACCAGGGATTGACGAACCGGCCCGGATGCCGGCGATCGAGCGATTGCGGCGCCACGATGGGCGCTCCCTTCACATAGAGCAGGCAGTTCTGGCGGTACCAGTAGCTCACCGTCCCGTTCGTCCAGACAGCCGGCCGGACGATGTCGCAGGCGCCGTAGCCGTTCGCGGCAAACAGCGATGCCCAGTAGCTCTGCATGCGCTCGTTGAGGTGGCCGATGCCGCCCTGCCAGACGATCGCCGCGCTGAAAAGCACCTGATCCGAGAGCCCGCACAGCTCCCGCACCAGGCTTTCGCCGCGACCGCGGCTGAGGTGCTCGGCGACCTCCATGCAGATCGCAAGATCGTATCGCCCCAGGTCGGGGAGCGGTTCCTCGAGATCGGCATACCGCATGTCGATCAAGGGCGAGGCGAGGCGGTTGTTCTCGACCCACCTCCCCTCCACTCCGACGATCCTGTCGGCACCCAATTGACCGGCGACGTCGAGCCAGGTTCCGACGCCGCAGCCGACGTCGATCACCGCCTGCGGGCGGACATGCGCGAAAACGATGGGAAGGATCGCCCGCGCCGATCTCATCGACCCGGCGCGCTGCGCGGCATAGAACAACTTGGAATACATCGGCTAGCCCCCATAGCCTTTGTAGTATTTCCAGCCGTAACATCTGGCTATACACGCGTCAATTGAGGCCGCCGCGCCTCACATTGCAAAGGCCGGGGGGCATCGCTATCTAGACGCGAGGCTTGGCAGGAGCGGCGGAGTTGCCCAAAAAAGTCGCGTTGTCCGTCATCGGAACGCATGGCGATGTGCAGCCGTTCGTCGCGCTCGCCCTGACGCTGCAAAAGCGCGGCTACGACGTCGTCCTTGGCACCACTGACGATTTCGAGGAGTTCGTGACCGCGCACGGGATCGACTTCTTCAGCTTCGGGGGGGACGTGCGCGCCTTTCTGCGGCAGGCCTCCTTCGACAGCGCGATGACCAAGAGCGCCATCCTCTACGCCCCCGCATTGCTGCGCGAGGGCCAAAAGGTGCTTCGCGAAGCGGCCAAGCGGGCCTGGGAAATGGCCCAGGGCGCCGACGCCATCGTTTTTCAGAACGCCACGACCTTCTGCATCGACATCGCCGATGCGCTGGGCATCCCGCCCCTGATCGCGGTTTTCCAGCCGGTCTTTCCGACCGACGAATTTCCCTACTTCGACACCGGCGTCGAGCCGGTCGACCCCCTGCTCTACCGGTTCAACCGCGAGCCATTCGCCAAGGGGCCGGCCATCGACCCCATGATCAACAAGCTCAGCTACGCCGTACAGAAGGTGCAGCAGACCTACTGGGATCTGCCGCGCGACCGACTGCGGCGATCGCTCGGGCTCAAACCCAAGAAGCGCAGCGCATTTTCCACCAGTGCGCGCGCCGGGACGATCCCCACCCTGCACGCCTATTCCGGCTCGATCTCGCCGGCGCCCGGAGACTGGCCCGAAAACAACATCATCACCGGTTTCTGGCGGCTCGACGACATCACGGGGTGGACGCCGCCGCCGGCTTTCCAGGACTTCCTCAGCAAAGGCGATCCGCCGATCTATCTGGGTTTTGGATCGATGTCGTTCGGAGCGCAGCGAAATACGGAGCTCCTGACCAAGGCGGTCAAGGCCTGGGGCGGCCGGCTGGTCGTGGGCAAAGGCTGGGGCGGCGTGCGCGAGGAGCACCTTCCGGACAATGTCTTCGTCATCGACCGCGCGCCGCATACGGAGCTGTTCAAATATGTGCGGGCCGTCGTTCACCACGGCGGGGCGGGAACGACCCATACCGGGCTCTATGCCGGCCGGGCGAGCTTTGCGGTGCCCCAGTTCTTCGACCAGCCCTATTGGGGGCGGCTGATCTACGAGCTGGGCTGCGGACCCCAGCCGGTGCGCCTCAGAAAGCTGACCCCGCAGATCCTGGCCGCTGCGCTCGACGACCTCAACACGACGCCGGCCTATTCGCAGGCCGCGCTGGCGCTGAGCGAAAAGCTCAAGCTCGAGGACGGGACCAACCTCGCCGTGGACGTCATCGAGGAGACAATCGCCGATCACGGGGGGCGCCCTTCCCGCGATGTCGAACTGCTCGGAGCCGCATCGTGACCGAATACGACCCGCAAAATCTTTTCGCCCGCATGGTGCGCGGGGAAATCCCGGCGGTGAAGGTGTTCGAAGACGACACCGTGCTCATCATCATGGACATCTTTCCGCAGTCGCGGGGCCACACGCTGCTGATCCCCAAGGCGGCGAGCCGGAACATCCTGGATGCCGACCCGGCCGCGCTCGGACGGACCGCGACCTACCTGCCCCGCCTCGCCCGCGCCGTGAAAGCGGCAACGGGAGCGGACGGCCTGAGGCTTATGCAATTCAACGAAGCGCCCTCGGGCCAGAGCGTGTTTCACCTTCACTTCCACCTGATCCCGATCTATGCGGGCGTCGAGGTCGGGCGCCATGGCGGCGGCGCGAAGGCCGACGAGACCGAGCTGCGCGAGCTGGCGAGGGCAATCGCGGCGGCGATGGAATAGGCAAGCCTCATCGTCCATCGGCTTTGTGGCCTCCGGTTTGGGAAGGGATACGGGCCGCGGGACGCAAGGCACCCCGAGGGTATTTTATGGGACGCCCTGCGTCCCGCGGCGCCGAGATTTCCGATCGGGCGATCGAGGCGGCGGAGATGCCCGGCGCGCCCATGCCGCTCCTGACCCAGG
>DASZSH010000054.1:0-2187 GCA_035548755.1 Devosia sp. | reverse complement strand
TGCCGGCCGTTCGCGACACCGTATCCGTCGCGGGCGGATGAGTGGGAGTATAGGGCGGGCCAAGAGGGGGTGGATAAGTTGCCGCGATTTTCCCGCTGAGGGGCGGAACGGCTGGGGGTTCGGCGGATGCAGGCGTGCAGGTTGGGGGTGGTGAATGGTGAGTGGTGAATGGGCCGCCCCCTCCACCGCCTGACGGCGGTCCCCCTCCCCCGTGCTTCGCACAGGGGAGGTCCCGACTGCGACGGCGGCTTCAGCCCTGGGCGGTGAGGATGCCGCGCGTGATGCTGCCCTCGGCGGGGTAGAGCGGAATGAGGCACGCCTGCAGCGCATGATAGAGATCGGCCTTGCCGGCGAACAGCGAATAGGCCGGCCGCATATCTTCGCTGAGCTGTTCGTGCCAGCCGCCGTTCCGGTGGTCGAGATGGTGGCGCGCGATCACGTCCCAGATGCGCCGGTACCAGCTCTCGTAATCCGCCTTCGGCCGGTGCGCCATGAGGAACGCGGCGGCGCCGACGCCTTCGGCCATGGGCCACCAGAGCTTGTGGCGCATTTGCGGAACGCCGTTCCAGTCAAGATTGTAGAAGAAGCCGCCATGCGCCTTGTCCCAGCCGAGCGCGACGGCCTCGCCGAACAGCGCTTCGGCGGCATCGGGCATCCAGCTCTGCTGCTTGCCGCCCAGCGCATAAAGCTGCAGCAACAGGCGCGACCATTCGAGCGAATGGCCGGGCGTGGTGCCCGGGGGCCGGAACATCTGATCGCCCGCGAAATTGCGGTCGAGCCGCCATTCGGGATCGAAATGCTCGGCCACGCGCCAGCCGTTCTCCTGCGCGCGGCGGTGGATGATGAGCTCGGCGATGCGCTCGGCGCGGGCAAGATAATCGCGCTCGCCCGTCGCCTCGAACGCCGCCATCAGCGCCTCGGTCATATGCATGTTGGAATTCTGCCCGCGATAGGGCCCGATCGGCGACCAGTCGGCGTGGAACTCCTCGGCGATGGCCCCGTGCCGCTCCTCCCAGAAGCGTGTGACGATGATTTCGGTGACATCGGCGAGCATTCTGTCGGCGAGCGGATGGCCGACAAGTCTGGCGCTCGAGGCCGCGAGCAGCACGAAGGCATGGCCATAGCCCTGCTTGCGACCGTTATCGGCCGCCCCGTTGTCGTCGACCGCCCAGAAATAGCCGCCGCGCTGGGCATCGCGGTGGACGTTCCATAGATACTGCATGCCGTGATCGACCATGATGTCGGACCCCGGCCGGCCGAGCAGGCTGCCGATGGCAAAGCAGTGCACCATGCGCGCGGTGCCGTGGATGCCGCGCACCGGATTGGCGAGCGGCATCGGCTCGCCGGCCGCGGTGAGATCGTAGAAGCCGCCTTTGGGGTTGAGCGCCCGCGTGGCAAAATACTGAAACAGCGCCTCCGCCTGATCGCGCAGCCACTGCCGGTGATAGGGCCGGGTGAGCCAGGACGTGTGGGTGGGCGATGCGGACATGGTGGACTCCCAAGTGTGCCGGTTGGCTCCGGCGGATGGAGGATCAATAGCGGGAGATTTGGAGGGAGGCTATGGCCGTCACGTCCAGGCTCCGACTGAAGGCGACCTTGGCAGCGCAGATCATCCACGTGCTGGATGATCGTGGGCTGACCGTGCGGGCCGCAGCGGAACTGACCGGCACTGCCGCCGCCGACTTCTCCCGCATCCGGCGAGCGAAGCTCGACCGGTTCACCATCGACCGGCTGATGATGGTGTTGTCGCGGCTGGGCCAGAAGGTGGGGGTCGAGGTCAGTTTCGAGGAGAAGGCGGCCTAGGTGACATATTCTATGGCAACTGAAAGGCCCGGGATCGCTCCCGGGCCTTTTCATTCTCGGCGATGGAACGCCGCTTTACGCGATCCCGCTCATATGCGCGAGCACGGCGAGCAGCAGCAGGGCCACGATGTTGGTGATCTTGATCATCGGGTTCACGGCGGGGCCGGCGGTGTCCTTGTAGGGATCGCCCACGGTGTCGCCGGTGACCGAGGCCTTGTGCGCATCCGACCCCTTGAGGTGCTTGACGCCGGCCTTGTCGACAAAGCCATCCTCGAAGCTCTTCTTGGCGTTGTCCCAGGCGCCGCCGCCCGCCGTCATCGAGATGGCGACGAAGAGGCCGGTGACGATCACCCCCATCAGCATGGCGCCGAGCGCGGCGAAGGC
>DASZSH010000053.1:0-19535 GCA_035548755.1 Devosia sp. | reverse complement strand
CCGCTCAGCGGCTTCGGACCCGGATGGCGAGCCGCGGTCTGCCGGGCAGTTTCACGCCGAAGGCGGCGTCGGCCTTGCCGCCGCGAACCACGGCGCCATGCCGGGTCGGGTGCGGCACGTACGCCTCAATGCGTTCGGCCGGCGTCACCGTCATGTTCCAGGTGTCGATGATGTCGACCTCATAGTCGCCCTCGGTTTCCGGCAGCCCGGTGGTCCAGCGGTCTGGCTGGTGCTCGCCGAAATAGATATAGCGGACGTGAGCGTCCTCGGCGGCCGATACCCGGCTCCATGGCCATGACTGGGTTCCGCCCAGGGGGGTGAGGCCGTGCTCCACATCCTCTTCAATGATCTCGCGCAGAAAGCCAATGCGCTTCCACGCCTCCCCGTGAAGCCTGCCGCCCTTGGCCCACCAGATGATGTCCTCCGGGTGCGAGAATGTCTCGCCGTGCCCGGCGTAGCCGCCGCGCATTACCGTGGTCCAGAAGCGATGCGTCAGCTCCTCGGCGGTGATGTTGCCCCAGGCCGGCCAGATGTTGCCCTCGTATTCGGGCTCGTCGTTGACGATGGGCTTGCCGTACTGCTCGCGCCAGTCGGGAGTCTTCTTCACGTCCCAGTTCTGGATGCACACATGGCTGACGAACGGCTTGGAATGATCGAAGTTCATCGTCACCTCGCCATTGTGAATCGACTTCAGATGACCCGCCGGATCGTTCTCTTCAAGGATTTCGAAGTAGCGGTCCCATTGCGCCATCGGCTTGGTGTCGAGCAGGAAGTCATATTCGTTGGCGAGCGACCACCACACGTTGCGATAGGCTCCCAGCCGCGCCGCGAGGTATGCGACATAGCGGTAGTCCTGTTCCGCTGACATGTTCGAGTAACCCCACCGGTCGTAAGGGTGGAAGATGATGATGTCGGCCTCGATTCCCATATCCCGCAGCCGGCCCACCTGCGTCTCGAAGTGGCGGAAGGCGACTGCATTGGGACGGTCGAAATCGGCCTTGCCGTCCGCGCCCGGTTCGAACACCCAGTGGAGCGGCTCGTTCGTGTTGAACGGATAGTCCTTGGGAAAGACGGCCATGCGGATCTTGTTGAAGCGCGCCCTGCCCAGTGTGGCGAGCGTCTCCTCCTGCAGCGTCAGCGGCTGGTGCGTCCAGGCATAGCAGGTGGTGCCGAACGGGAAGTACGGCGTGCCGTCGGCGTAGGCGAAGTGGAACTGGTTGCGCACCCGCACAGGCCCATGCACGCCCGGGGCAGCGGTCGTACAGGTGAAGGCCCCGGACCTGTCATCGAGGGCGGGGGCTGAGGACCTGGTCCTATAGCGCCAGTCGCCCTCTGCGTCGGGCATGAAGCGGATGCGATAGGTCCCGCTCCCGTCGTAGAATCCCGGAACACGTATCGAGCGGCCGCTCTGCGTGAAGATCGCCTCGAGCGTGACATCGAGATAGGGATTGCCGTCGGAGGGTCCGCTGAGGACGATCTCGAAGATGTCCCATTTGGCGACGCTGGCCATTTCGGTGTTCTCCTCAGTCAAGGCAGGGGCGGTGCTTGCTCGGGCGGTGGATGACTTGCGAGCCGGATCGGAATGCGGCTGGCTCACTCCTTGATCGCGCCGCTCGTCAGGCCGGAGACGAAGTAGCGCTGGAAGATCATGTAGACGATGATCGCCGGCAGAACCGTCATGATGATCGCGGCGTTCAGTTGGCCGTAGTCGCGCGAGAACTGGGTCTGAAACGACATCAGGCTCAGGGGCAAAGTCCACAGCCGGTTGTCCTGCAGGATCACCAGCGCCATCGCAAACTCGTTCCAGGTCGCAACGAAGTCGAGAATGAGCAGGGCCGAAAGCACGGGCAGCGAGAGCGGCAGGAAGATGCGCAGGAAGATGGTGAAGTGCGACGCGCCGTCGATCTGCGCCGCCTCGCTCAGCTCGCGCGGCACCTCCTTGAAGAAGCCATGAAGGATGAAAACCTGGTAGGGCACGCCGAAGGCCAGGTAGGGCAGGATCACGCCGACATACGAATTGATCAGATGGAAGTCGTTAACGACCCCAAAGATCGGCGCCAGCATCACCTGGAACGGAATCATCGTACCGAACAGGATCAGCAGGTAGATCAGGCGCTGGCCCGCAAATTCGATGCGCGAGAGCGAATAGGCTGCCATTGCGGAAATGAAGAGTCCGAGCGGCACCTTGATCAGGGTGATCAGCGTGCTGTTGAACACCGCGCTCGAGAAATTGCCCCTGGCCCAGGCCTTGCTGAAATTCTCCCAGGCGGGCGTCAGCGGTGGCGAGAATGGGCTCGTCTGCGCGATTTGCGCCGTGGTCTTGAGCGAGGTGAAAGCGATGAAAACGAAGGGAGCGATCCACACAATGGCGATCGCGACCAGCACGATCCAAAGCACGACCAGCAGCGGATCGATGCGCTCCGATCCGAGCGGCCGGAACGGTAGCGTCAAGGCGTTCATCGGGTCTTTTCCTCCTGTCGCAACGACCAGCGCAGATAGGGGATGACGATCGCGATGGTGACGATGAGAAGCACCACGGAAATGGCGCTTCCGTTGCCGAAGTTGCCCAGCTGCAGGGCCTGCGTATACGACCACATGGCCAGCATCTGCGTGGATTGTGCCGGGCCGCCGCCAGTCGTGCCGTAGACGATGTCGAAGGCCTTCAGCGAATTGATGAAGGACAGGATCAGGACCACGGTGATGCTGGGCCGCAGCGCCGGAAGCGTGACATAGCGAAAGATCGACCAGCGGCCGGCGCCGTCGATGCGCGCCGCTTCAACTAGCGTCTGCGACACGTTCTGAAGACCGGCGAGGAAAAGCACCATCGAGAATCCGGCTGTCTGCCACACGCTTCCCGCGAAGATCGAGTAGAGCGCGATTTTACGATCGCCCAGCCAGTCAAGCGCCAGGTTGGCGAGACCCCATCCGGCAAGAAGCTGGTTGAACAGCCCGAAGAAAGGATCATACATCCAGCGCCAGATGGTGGCGACGGCGATCGGGGCAATGATGACCGGCAGATAGAAGATAGCGCGCAATGCGACGCGCCCCCATAGTCTCTGATTGAGGGCCAGCGCCAGCACAAAGCCGATGAAGGGCGGCACAAGGAGCGACAGCACCGTCCAGATCACGGTATTGCGCAACGCGCCCCAGAACACCGTGTCGATCGTGAAGATGTCGCGGAAATTGTCGAGCCCGACGAATTGCATCGTCGGCGTCAGCCCATTCCACTTCATGAAGCTCAGCTTCACGACGTCGAGCATGGGATAGAACGCGAAAATGCCGTAAACGATCAGCGCCGGCGCAAGCAGCAGCAGTCCCTGAACCAAAGGCGAGCGCGTTATGCCGTTCATCGTCGATCCGCGTTGGACACAAGAACGGTCCCGGCTGTGCGCCGGGACCGTTCGCGGCGTGGGAGGATGTTAGCCTGCCGGATGCGCGGCGATGAAGGTCTGCATCTGGCCGGCCGCCTGGGCCGGATCCAGATTGTCGCTCGCCACATCGTTGATGATGCGCCAGTACTCGGTCGTCTCGGTCAGCGGGAACGCCTGGTCGCCGTTGACGTAGAGCCCCTTGGCCGAGCCGAAGATGTCGAGGACCTGCTTGGTTAGCGCATCGATGTTGTCGTACTTCACGTTCTTGTTGACCGAGAGCGCGCCGAAGATGCCGAGGTTGGCCTGCTGCACGGCATCAGATTCCAGATAGTCGAGGAATTTGGCGGCAACGTCGGCATTCTTGCTCGTCGTCGAGATGTAGTTGTATTCGCCGAACCCATAGAGGCGACCGGTGCCGGTGGGGATCTGGAACGTGCCGTAGTCGTCAGTGTTGGCGCCGGCGCCCTTGAGTTGGCCGATGAACCAATCGCCCTCGAGCGCCATGGCGGAACGGCCCTGCAGGAACAGGTTGAACGCCTGGTTGTTGTCTATGCCCATGAACGGCTTGAGGAAGTACTTCGACGTCCAGGTGTGGAACTCCTGGAACGCCTTGGTCGCGCAGTCTTCCTTGCTCCAGTCGAGCTTCATCGACATGAGCCCGTCATTCTTCTCGGCCCCGCACGTGGCCTCCAGGATCGCGTCCATCATCCGCATCACGTGCCAGTTGACGGTGCCGCCGAAGGCGATCGGCGCGACGCCGGAAGCGACAAGCTTGTCGGCATCGGCATCGAGCTCGGCCCAGGTCGTGGGCGGAGCCGTGATGCCCGCTTTGGCAAAGAGCGCCTTGTTGTAGTAGAGCGTCTCGCCGTGGAAGTTCAGCGGTACGCCGAACGTGCCACCCGGATACTGCTTGGAGAAGGCGAGAACCGGCGGAATGAAGCGATCGTTCCACTTGTACTGGTCGTAGTACTTGGACATGTCGGCCGCCAGGCCCGACTTTACGAATTCGCCCCCAAGGCCGAGTCCGGCCCACATGAAGTACACATCGGGCGCCTGGTCCGATGTGCCGGCGACACGAAGTGCTGCCTTATGCTCGTCGGTGGAGCGCTGCTCGATCTTGATCGTCACGCCGGGATTGGCCTTCTCGAAATCCGAGATGATCGTCTGATAGGCCTTGCCGACGGCGTCGTTGTCGAAGGTCAGCGTCCAGAACCGAATTTCCTGGGCATGAGCGAGCGAACTCGCCCCCATGAGAGCCGCCAGCCCGACGGCCCCGGCCCAAAAAGCTGTCCTGTGCACTCGAAATCCTCCCTTGGTTTCGATTTATTGCGATTGCCGTCGTTTATAGAGCTTTTTGGCCATTCAATGTCAAGGAGTGCGCTCGACGACTTTCGAGTTTCGACGAATGTCCGGCGCACAGGCATGTCTGGAGCGGCCTCAAGTTCCCCCTGGCCGGGGAAAACCGGGGGGCCTAGGAGGCGACGACGACGTCGATGCCGCGGGCCTCGAAACCGGCGCGATCCTGGGCAGAGATGCCGTCATCGGTGATGAGCGTGTGGACAAGCTCGACGCCGCCCAATGACGAGAAGGACGTCCGGCCGATCTTAGTGGAATCGGCCAGGAGATAGACGTGCGAGGCGGCCTTGATCATCGCTCGCTTGACGTAGATGTCGCCGATCGCCGGGTAGGTAAGGCCAGCCTCGAAGGAGATGCCCGCAGTCGCAAGGAACAGCTTTTCGGCATAGATGCCGACGAAGAAATCCACCGACTTCTCGCCGCTCAGGGACAGCGTGGGAGCCTTGAACTGACCGGCGGGCATGTGGACGGTATTGGTCGGATTGGCGCCCAGCATCAGCGCAATGTTGAGCGCGTTGGTGATGATGTTGAGGTCCTGCCGGGCTCGCAGGTGTTCGGCGAACTGGGTCGTTGTGGTTCCGGAATCGATGATGATCGTTTCGTGATCGGCCACCAAAGCGGCCGCTTTTTGGCCAATCTTGCGCTTGCGGTCCATGTTCTGGACGTGGTGCAGCGACAGCGACTCGACCTGCTGGGGGACCGATTTGAGGTAGGCGCCGCCATGCTCGCGCGTGATGTAGCCGTCGCTGTCGAGACGCTCGAGATCCTGCCGAATGGTGGCCTCGGAGACGGCGAAGGCTGCCGAAAGATCGCGCACGCGGGCGCTGCCTTCTTCCTGCAGCCATTCAAGAATCTTCATGCGTCGCGGCTCGGCGAGGAGGTTCTGGCGACCGCTGCCACCTGCATCCTCCCGTCCCCGCTTGGTGATGCCGCGCATCCGGCTGCCGGATTCTGTCATCGCTTCGTCCTCGGGGCGCGCCGGTAACCCGCCCATTCGCTAGATCAATGGGAAAGTCCGGGCAATGACAAGGCCCCAGCGCAAAGTGCCCGCTGCAAATCCGGGCCAGCGTCGGGGACGAACCGCGCCACTGGCGGCGCGCCTTCCCTGTTTGTCCGGAGCTTCAACTGGCACCCACAAGCCTAGCCATCGCATCCGACGGCGCTCGCAGACATTCGAAAGCAAACGAAAATTTTCCGTATTGCGCGAAGGGGCGACCCCCGCTAGTTTCGCGAAAACCACAATGACCCCAAGCATTTTGAGGCGGGGCCGCATGCCGCTGCCGATCTTCGCGTTAGGACAAGCCGTGCCGTCGCCTGCCTCCATGGACCATCGCAACGATCCTCTGGATACCATCCGGGCCAAGGCGCTGTGGATCCGGCGGCGCAGCTTTCAGATGGTCTATGAGGCGCAACTGGGCCATCCGGGCGGCGATTTCAGTGCCGCCGACATCCTGGCGGCGCTCTATTTCGGCGTGCTGCGCTACGATCCGCGCAATCCATCCGATCCGCAGCGCGATCGCTTCGTCATGAGCAAGGGACACTGCACCGGAGCATTCTATGCGGTGCTCGCGGCCGCGGGGTATTTTCCCGAGGAGATGCTGTCGACCTATATGCAGCCGGAGTCGCGGCTCAACGGCCACCCCAACCGCAACTACCTGCCCGGGGTCGAGACCAATACCGGGCCGCTTGGACATGGGTTGCCCGTCGCGACCGGTATCGCGATTGCCGGGCAGATCGACGGCGCCGATTTCCGCACCTTCGTGCTCACTGGCGATGGCGAACTGCAGGAAGGCAGCAACTGGGAGGCAGCGCTGACTGCCGGACACCGCAGGCTCGAGAACCTGACACTGATCGTCGACCGCAACCGGTTGCAGCAGGGCGCCCGCACCGAGGAGACTGCGGGACTCGATCCGCTCGACGACAAATGGCGCGCCTTCGGCTGGCATGTCGAGGTCATCGACGGCCACGACCATCGCCAGCTCTATGAAGTGCTGGGAGCGTCGCCCCGGGGGCGCGGCAGACCGCTCTGCGTCATCGCCAACACCATCAAGGGCAAGGGCGTCTCCTTCATGCACGACAATGTGTCGTGGCATCACGGTGTGCCGACGCAGGAACAATACGAGCAGGCCATGCGGGAGCTCGTGTAGGATGAGTGCGGAAACGGCGCGGAACACAAGTCTCTTCGATTGCCGCGACACCTTCTCGCGAACCGTGGAGTCACTGGCCGAGGCCGATCCCCGCATCGTCACGGTGGTGAGCGATAGCGTCGGCTCGTCCAAGCTGGTCAATTTCCGCAAGCGCTGGCCCGACCGTATGGTCAATGTCGGTATCGCCGAACAGACCGTGGTTGCGGTGGGCGCGGGCCTCGCCAATGGGGGTAAGGTCCCATTTGTTTCGGCGGCATCGTGCTTCCTTACCGCCCGGGCGCTCGAGCAGATCAAGGCCGACATCGCCTACAGCAATGTCAACGTCAAGCTCATCGGCCAGTCGAGCGGGGTCGCCTATGGCGAACTTGGGCCCACGCATCATTCGATCGAGGATCTCGCCTGGCTGCGGCTCCTCACCAACCTGACCCTCATTGTGCCATCGGATCCTTGGGAGACCGAGCAGGCGATCCGTGCCGCAGCCGCCATGGAGGGCCCGGTTTTCGTGCGCGTAAGCCGGATGCCGGTGCCGGCCATCCCGCGCACAGTGCACCACTTCCAGATCGGCAAGGCCGAAATCCTGCGCGAAGGCGACGACCTTGCGATCATCGCCAATGGCGTGATGGTGCACCGGGCGCTCGACGCTGCGGCCACGCTGGCATTCGATGGCATCAAGGCGCGCGTCATCAATATGTCCACCGTCAATCCGCTCGATGACGCTGCGATCATCGCGGCCGCCGAGACAGGCGCGGTGTTGACGGTCGAAGAACACTCGGTGCGCGGCGGCCTCGGCGGCGCCGTTGCCGAAGTCGTCACGGCCAACCGCCCGGTGCCGGTGAGCCGCATGGGATTTCCAGGCTTTCTGCCCACCGGCTCTGCGGAATGGCTGCTCGAGCATTTCGGGCTGACTGCCGCCGGCATCGCCGACGCCGCCCGCGCCTTGCTCACGCGCAAGCGGCAATGAGCAACGGCCTGATCCTTGCGATCGACCAGGGCACGACGAACACCAAGGCCCTCGCCGTGGGCGCCGATGGCCGCGTGGTGGCCGAAGCTGCAACGGCGATGCAGGTCGTTTACCCGCGTCCGGGTTGGGCCGAGCAGTCGGCGAGCGACATCTGGAGCAGCGTGCAGCAGGTCATTGCCGGAGTCGTGGCGCGAACCGGTCCGGCGTTCGAGGCGATCGCCATTTCCAACCAGCGCGAGACCATCGTCGCCTGGGATGCCGCCACGGGCGACCCGCTGGCGCCGGCCATCACCTGGCAGTGCCGCCGCTCGGCTGGGCGATGCGAGGCGATCCGCCGGGCGGGCCATGCCGGGCTCATCGCCCAAAAGACCGGCCTTGGCCTCGATCCCTTGTTTCCGGCCGCCAAGATCGGCTGGCTGGTCGAAAACGTCGCCGGCGTGCGCGAGGCAGCTCGGAACGGCAGGCTTCGGGTCGGCACCGTAGATAGCTGGCTGTTGTGGAAGCTGACCGGCGGCGCGGCGCACGCGACCGACGCCTCCAATGCGTCGCGCACGCAGTTGCTCGACATCGGCAGGCTCGACTGGGACGCGGAGCTGCTCGGCATCTTCGAGGTGCCCAGCATGGCGCTGCCGGAAGTAAGGCCTTCCGACAGCCTCTTCGGCGAGGTTGGCGAGAACCTCACGGCGGCGGCTGCTGGAACGCCGATACAGGCGATGCTGGGCGACTCGCATGCGGCGCTGTTCGGACATGGTGTGCGATCGCCGGGAACGGTCAAGGCCACCTACGGCACGGGCACCTCGCTGATGACGCTGACCCACGGCCGACTGCAGAGCCACCGCGGCCTTTCATCGACCATCGCCTGGAGCACGGCCGCGGGCGGCACGGCTTACGCGCTCGAGGGCAACATCTCCGTCTCCGGTCAGGCGGTGGCGTTCATGGCCGACCTGCTCGGCCTTGCCGACTCGGCCGCCCTTGCCGACCTGGCGGCGACGGTTCCCGACAGCAACGGCATCAGCTTCGTTCCGGCGCTGGTCGGGCTTGGGGCGCCGCACTGGGCGCCCGAAGCGCGCGGCCTGATCGGCGGACTGACCCTGGGCACCAGGCCAGCACACCTGGCGCGCGCGACGATCGAGGCGATCGCTCAGCAGGTGGCCGACGTGTTCGAGGCAATGCAGGACGATCTTGGCGTGCCGCTGGCGCAGCTTTCCGCCGATGGCGGGGCGAGCCGAAATGACCTGCTGCTGCAATTCCAGGCCGACATCATCGGGCGCCCGGTCGTGCGGGGCGAGCGTCCCGAGGCCAGTGCCCTCGGGGCAGCGATGATGGCGGCGCAGCCGCTTGGCTGGCCGATCGCCTCGCCAGCGAGGGCAACGACTTTTGCGCCGACCATGGGCGCGGCGGACCGTGCCGCGTTCCGCGCACGCTGGCGCGAGGCGATCGGGCGCACGCTGTGGTCGGCGCACTGAAACGGGACAAGGGAGAATAGCAATGAGCAACCTGAAATTCGGCGCCGGCATCTGGCACTTTGCCACTTACGTGGATCGGTACGCCACCGACGGCTATGGCGAGCCGCGCGATGTGATCGAGGCGATCGACCTGGCCGGACAGGTCCGCGACCTGTCCGTCGTCGACCTCAACTGGCCGTTCTTCGGCGGCAACTTCTCCAACAGCCAGATCAAGCAGGCGCTCGACCGCAACAAGCTTGCGGTCGTCGGCATCACGCCCGAGATCTACACCAGGCAGTTTCGCAAGGGCGCCTTCACCAACCCCGACGCGGGAGTACGGCGCGCCGCGCATGACCTCATCACCGAGGCCTGCGAGGTCGTGCGGTATTTCAAGGCCGACTACGTCAAGGTCTGGCCTGGCCAGGACGGGTGGGACTATCCCTTCCAGGTCGATCACGGCGTGTTGTGGAAGCACTCGCTCGACGGCATCGGCCAGCTCGCGAGCGAAAACCCGGACCTGAAGTTCGTCATCGAATACAAGCCGCGCGAGCCGCGTGTCTATATGAGCTTCGGTTCGGTCGCCCGCACGCTGCTCGGCATCGAGAAGATCGGCCTGCCCAATATCGGCATCCTGCTCGATTTCGGTCATGCCATCTTCGGCGGCGAGAATGCCGCCGACTCGGCGCAACTGGCGATCGATTACGGCCGTCTGTTCGGCATGGACGTCAACGACAACTTCCGCTCCTGGGACGACGACCTTGTCGCCGGCAGCCTCCACCCGCTCGAGCTGTTCGAGTATTTCCACGTGCTGCGCAAGAACAACTGGAACGGCGTCTGGCAGCTCGACCAGTTCCCGTTCCGGGAGGACTCGATCGCCACCGCCAATCACGCGATCGACTTCCTCAAGGCGGTCGATCGCGGGCTCGACGCGCTCGACTGGGACGCCCTCAAGGCCGCCCAGGCCCGTCACGACGCCATCGCGGCCCTCCGGATCGCGCAGAAGGCCCTGTTCTCACAGTACTGAGCGAAGCGTTCCACGTGAAAAAGTGGAGGCGATCGCCATTGCATCTTTCAACTAACATGATAACGTTTCAAGTGCAGAGACGACGAATGCGTCGCTCACCACTGTGGGAGGATTCCTGATGAACGGACTAGGTGACGCTGGCATGCGCCGGCGGACTATGCTTGCAGTCTTCGCGGCCAGCATGCTGCTCTCGGCAGCTCCGGTCAGCGCGCAGGACGTGAGCGGCGATCTGGTGCTGCTCGATTGGGCCAGCGGCAGCGAGCAGGAGATGATCAAGGCGCTCGAGGACGGCTTCACCAAGGCCTACCCGAACGTGCATTTCAAGGAGATCAACCTGACCGTGCAGGGCGACGCCCGCGGCGCCATCCGGGCTGCGCTTCAGTCCGGCGAGAAGGCCGATCTGTTCATCAACACCTGGCCGGCCTTCCGCAAGGAGCTGGCTGATGCGGGCCTTCTGCGCGATCTCACCTCACTGTGGGACAGCGCCAAGATCGGCGACAACCTCTCCGACTCCTGGAAAGCCCTCGGTACGACCGATGGCAAGCTCTACGGCATCACCTACACGTATGGCGACCGCAGCGGCATGTTCTACAAGACCGCCACCATGAAGAAGTCCGGTATCGATGCCCAGCCCAAGACATGGGATGAGTTCGTCGCCAACTTCAAGAAGCTCAATGACGCTGGCATCACCCCCATTGCCATCGGCGCCAAGTACTGGTCGCACGCCGAATGGTTCGAGTCGCTATATGAGCACCTCAACGGTGTGGAGAAAGCCGCGGACCTGGCCGCACACAAGATTCCGTGGACCGACGACAGCGTGAAGAATACGCTCAGAAAGTTCGCCGAGATGCTGAAGGCCGGCTGCTGCGGCACTGCCGAGAGCATGCTAGCCAACGACTGGGACACGGCATCCGATATGGTGTTCGTGCAGGGAACTGCGGGCTACCAGATCATCGGGATGTGGAACAACGATCGCGCCCGCAACGTCGACAAGTTGAAGGAAGGCGAGGACTACTCGCTGCAGCAGTTCCCTGCGATGGGAGCTGGACATGACGATGTCTCGAGCGTCGACAGCAAGGAATTCTCGGCCTTCACCGACAGCGCCAATCCTGCCGCCGCAGACGCATTTCTTGCCTGGGTGACCACGGCCGATGCGGCCAACATCGTTGCCCGCGCGGGCCTTGCCTCGCCAAGCAACAAGGTAGACCCCTCGCTTTACGGCCCGGTCATGAGAATTGCGGCCGGCGCTGTCAGCAGTTCGAAGGTACAGTTCGTGCTCGGGGACCTGCTGCCCGGCGACCTCGTCGACGAATACCGCGTCCAGCTGCAGAAATTCCTGCAGGATCCCAGTGACGCGACCATCGATTCCGTAACGCAGGCCATCGAGGCCAAGGCGGCAACATTCGACTGATGTCCGAAGTCGCGCTCCGCGGCTCCGAAGGCAGCAATTCCCGCGTAGTGGGCGGTGCGCCGCAGCGTACCGCCCTGCGCCGATGGATTGCCGACGCGCCAGCCGCCTATCTCCTGCTGCTGCCGGTGCTGATCCTGTTTGGATTTGCCGTTCTCTATCCGCTCGTTCAGACGATCGTCCTCAGCCTGTGGGACATCAAGGGATTGGGCAAGCCGAAGTTCATCGGCCTGGGCAACTTCGTTGCGCTGGTGCAGGACGCCAATTTCCGGCAGGCGGCGACAACCACTTTGCTGTGGACCCTGTGCACGACGGCGATTTCCGTCGGGGCAGGGTGGGGAATCGCGCTTCTGTGCGCCCTCGCACCGCGGCAGACCCTGGTGCCCCGCGTGATCATCTTCGCCGCGTTTGGCGTTTCGGAAGCCGTGATCGGCTATGTCTGGCTGCAGGTCTATCGCGGCGACACCGCCGGTCTGCTCAACGCGATCCTTTCCGGCGCGGGGCTCGGCAATCTCGCTCATGCCTGGCTGGGCGACGCCAAGACGGCGATCTGGTGCCTCATCGCCGCCTACTCCTGGGCACAAACCGGCCTGCCGCTCCTCGTCATCTTTGCGGCGACGCAAGCCATCTCGCGAAACGTCCTTGAGGCGGCCTATGTCGATGGGGCAACTCCCATGAACATGATGCGCCACATCATCGCTCCGCTCTCGATGCCGGGGGTTCGGGTGGCGCTGTTCATCAACCTGCTGGGCAGCCTGCGAGCCTTCGACACGATCTACGTGCTCACTGGCGGCGGACCGGTGCGAAGCACCGAGACCATCGGCTATTTCATGTTCCGCGAGAGTTTCACGCAGTTCAAGCTCGGCTACGGGGCCGCAGCGACCCTCATCCTTCTGGCGGCGGTGCTTATCGTCTCCATCCCCGCCATCCTCCAGCGCACGAAAAGCACGACATGATCGGCAAATCGCCTCGCTGGATTCCGTACTTTACCTGGCTGCTGGCGATCGTCTGGGTCATCCCGCTCGTCGGCATCGTCGTGACTTCCATCCGGCCCGAGAGCGATACCATCTTGGGCTGGTGGAGGCTTGATCATGTCGAGCTCACCCTGCGCGCCTGGTTCGAGGTCTGGGGCAAGTACAAGCTGGCGGAAGGCTTCTGGGTAACACTTGAGCTCGCCGGCGTAGCCACCCTCGGGACAATGATCCTTACCCCGGCCGCGGCCTACGCCTTCCAGTTCCTGCGCTTCCCGTTCCGTCGCACGCTTCTGGTCATCATCATCAATGCGTTTGTGCTTCCGGCCCAGGTGGTTGTGATTCCGCTCTTTACCCTCTGGCGCCAGATGGGCCTGATCGACAACGTCCTTGCGGTCCTAATTCCGTACGTCGGCCTCAGTTTCGCTTGGTCCATCTATCTGGTGAAGAATTTCCTCGAGGATTTTCCGCGTGAGCTGGTCGAGGCAAGCCGCATCGACGGTTGCGGTGCCATCCGAAGCTTCCTTTACGTGGTGCTGCCGAACAGCCTCTCGCCGATCTTTGCAGTCGGCATCCTGCAGTTTCTGTTCTGCTGGAACTCTCTTCTTATTCCGCTTCTGTTCATGCGCACGCAGCTCCCGTTGCCCGTCGTCTTCGCCCAAATCTCGGGGATGTATGACGCCAACTGGGATCTGCGGGCGGTGGCAGCAATCGTCACGACCAGTGTCCCGCTGCTCGTCTTCCTCATCTTCCAACGTCAGTTCGCCGGAGGCTCCGTTGCGACCTCCGGATCCAAGGAATGAATATGCCCGTCTCCAACAAGCCGCTGCGCTATCGCCAGATCCATCTGGACTTCCACACTTCAGAGCACATCCCCGACGTGGGCGCCGCCTTCGATGCGGCCGAATTCGTGGCCACGCTGAAGTCTGCGAAAGTGGATTCGGTTACGGTCTTTGCCAAGTGCCACCACGGCTGGTCTTATTATCCAACCAAGGTGGGAGCGCCGCACCCGAACCTCGCTCGCCCTGATCTGCTCGGCGATATGGTAACAGCGCTAAATGCCGCCGACATAGAAGCGCCGATCTACATCTCAGTACAGTGGGACGAACGCAACGCGCGTCTGCATCCGGAGTGGCGGGCCCTTTCGGCAAACAACCGCTACCAGCACTCCGTGGCGCAGGACCATTCGTCGGCGCGGCAGCTCAGCCCGGCCTGGCATACGCTCTGCCTCAATCACAAGGCCTATCGGGACGAGCTGCTGGAGCAGGCTCGCGAGGTATTGCGCACCTACCAGACTCCCGGGATATTCTTCGACATTGTCCTCACGCCGGACTGTGTCTGCGCCGCCTGCCTTGAAACCATGGAAGAGCACGGCCTCGATCCAGAGGATCCGGCCGACCGTCTGAAAAATGATGAGTGGGTCAACGAGCGCTTCCGCTCGGAACTCAGCGCCGCATTGCGGGAGGAGTTCCCCGGCACGCGCATCTTCTACAATTGCGGCCATATCCATAAGCAGGGGCCACAGCGCTTCAAGACCTATACCCACCTCGAACTCGAGAGTCTGCCAACGGGGGGCTGGGGGTACGATCATTTCCCCTCAAGCGCACGGTACGCGGCAACGCTCGGGCTCGACTTCGTGGCGCATACCGGCAAGTTCCACACCAGCTGGGGGGAGTTCGGCGGCTTCAAGCATCCCGACGCGCTCGAGTTCGAAGCGGCTCAGATGGTCGCCCTTGGCAGCAAGTGCCTTATCGGTGATCAGCTCCATCCGGACGGCCGTATCAACCCCGATACCTATGCGTCGATCGCGCCGGCCTATGCCCGGATCGAAAAGCTCGAACCCTACCTCGAAGGCGCGCAGCAAGTATCGGACATCGCCGTGCTCAGTGCCGAGTATTTTCATCCGATCGGGGCACGCAACAACGTCAGCGATGATGGCGCCGCTCAGATGCTGCAGGAGCTCAAGCAGCCATTTGACGTCATCGACCCCAGCGCCCGGTTCGAAAACTATCGCCTGATCATCCTTCCGGACGAGATTCAGGTCGACGGTGAGCTGGCCTCGCGCCTCAATTCGTACGTTCAGGCGGGCGGCAGACTTATCCTTTCGGGGACATCAGGACTAGGCAGCGATGGACAGTTCGCGGTCCGTGCCGGCATTCATCGTTCAGGCGAGCCCGTGGGCTTCAACCCGTCCTATATGCGCGCCACGCCTGGCCTCGATGACCAGCTGACGGTGACACCGTTTGTCGTATACGGCACCGCGGAATCCGTCGCGGCCGACGTCGCCACGGTGCTTGCGGATGTCGTTCCGCCGTACTTCAACCGCACCTTCCGGCACTTCAGCTCGCACCAGCACGCGCCCGACCGGCCCGACGCGCCGCCCCTCGGCGCAGCCGTTACCGCGACCGAATCCGTTGGCTACATCGCCTATCCCATCTTCCGCATCTACCATGCCATGGGCCAACCGCTTTACCGCTACGTCGTTCGCGGACTGATCAACCGCCTGATGCCAGATCCGGCCCTGACTACCGATCTGCCATCCTCAGGGCGGGCCACCCTGGTGAAGCAGGCCGGCCGCAAGAGGCATGTCCTGCATCTGCTCTATGGGGCCCCGCAGGTGCGGGGAAAAGCCGTGCCGATGGGCGAGAACGGGCACCGCGTGATGGAAATGATCGAGGACATTCCGGCGCTGGGTCCGGTGACGGCCAGCGTCCGGCTGCCGCAGGCGCCAACGCGCGTCTACGACGCCCTGAGCGGCGACGATTTGCCCTTTTCGCAGCAGGGAAATCGCGTACAGGTGAGACTGCCGGGGCTGAAGATACACGCGGCAGTGGTTTTCGAGGGGACCGCTTGAACCAGGACGACGAGAGCAACGGAAAGCGGCAGGCAACGATCGTCGAGGTCGCCGAGCGGGCTGGCGTCGCCATCGGGACCGTTTCGCGATATCTCAACGGCCAGCCTATCCGGACGCGCAATCGCGACCTCATCGAAGCGGCGATCCGCGAGCTTGGCTATCGCCGTAACGCGTTGGCCGCGGCGATGAAGTCCGAGCTGACGAACATGGTCGGCTTCCTCGTGCCCCGTCTCAGCGAATTCCACGCCCCGGTGCTCGAGCACCTCAGCCTGCTGCTTCGCAAGCAGGGGCGGGCCCTTCTCACCTATTGCCACAACGACGACACGGCATCGGTGATCGACCTTCTTGATTTTTTCGATTCGCACCGGGTCGACTGCCTGATCATGGATGGTCGCGTTGATGCAGTGGACCGCATCCGCGATCTCGTACGCAGCGGCACACCGGTCATTTTCTACGACAACGACGTGCCGGGCCCGAACGTCGATCGCGTCTTTGTCGAGAATCGCGCAGCAAGCTACAGGGCGGTCAGCCACTTGCTCGATATCGGGCACACGCGCATAGCCGTTCTCACCGGAGACACCAACAACTGGACCGGCCGGGAGCGCTACGAGGGCTACCGGCAGGCGATGATCGGCCGCGGCATCGAAATCGATCCAGATTACGTCCTTGACATGCATTGGAGCGAAGACGAAGCCTTTTCGGGCATGCTCCGCCTGCTGACGCTGCCCAGGCCGCCCACGGCGCTGTTCTGCTGCAACTACAACATGACCGTCGGCGCGATCCGCATGATCAAGGAACAGGGCCTGAAGATCCCGGCCGACATCTCGCTGGTCAGCTTCGACGACGTGCCACTATTTCGCCTGCACGAAGCCGGCATCACCGCGGTCGCTCAGCCCATCGCCAAGATCGCCGAGACGATCGCCAACCTGGTTTCGTTGCGCCTCTCCCACCGCGGTGCAGCGCTGAACTCGCACATGACAACACTGGACTGCGACATCATCCTGCGAGGATCCACCCGAAGGCTTATTACGCCCGAAGACGTGGCGCGGCACGGGCACCGATGACTGATCTCAGACTCTGGTACGAGGCGCCGGCCCAGGTCTGGACCGAGGCGCTGCCCATCGGCAATGGCCGTCTTGGCGCCATGGTCTTTGGTGAAACGCGCCGGGAACGCCTGCAGCTGAACGAGGACACTCTGTGGTCGGGCGGGCCCTACAGCCCCGTGAACCCCGAGGCGCTGGGGCACCTGGAACACGTTCGGGAGCTTCTGCTGGCCGGACGCTATGCCGAGGCTGAAGCCGAGGCCGATCGCTGGCTCATGGCAAGGCCGCTCAAACAGATGCCCTACCAGCCGGCGGCAGACCTGTGGATCGAGATGCCGGACCTGGGGGCAGTCGGAAAGTACCGGAGAGACCTGGACCTGGAAACGGCCATCGCCTCGACGTCCTTCACGGCAGAGGGGACCGACATTCGGCGGGAGGTCTTGGCCACTGCGGCAGACGGCATCATTGCGCTCCGGCTCGTCACCACCAGGAGGTTGGCCCTGCGGCTGACTCTCACCTCCCCGCAGGCGGGCCGCGTCCATGCGCCCGTTCCGGGTGTACTGCGCTTCGAAGGGCACAACGCCGCGGCACATGGCATCGAAGGTCGTCTTGCGTTTGCCGTCGAGATGCGCCTGTTCGCCGACGGCCGGATCGACACTCATTCGGACTCCCTTGCAGTTGATGGCGCCAGCGAAGTCACCATCCTGCTGGATGTCGCAACCAGCTATCGTCGCTACGACGATGTTGATGCCGATCCGGTTGCGCGTATCGCCAGCCGGCTTGACGCTGCAGCAAATCTCGGCTGGACGGCCCTGAGGGCGCGTCATGTTGCCGA
This sequence comes from Devosia sp., assembly GCA_035548755.1. GTDB lineage: Bacteria > Pseudomonadota > Alphaproteobacteria > Rhizobiales > Devosiaceae > Devosia_A. Next base: position 2,120 of record DASZSH010000053.1, on the reverse strand, counting down.
CCACCAGGCGCTCTTTTCCCGTCTGACGATTGATCTTGGTCACTCCCCGGCCGAACGGCTGCCGACCGATCGGCGGATCGCTGCAAATTCCGCCGCGCCCGATCCGGCGCTTTCGGCGCTCTATGTGCAGTATGGCCGCTACCTGCTGCTTTCATCATCACGACCGGGGACCCAACCGGCGAACCTGCAGGGTATCTGGAACGAAACTCCAACGCCGCCGTGGGACAGCAAGTACACAACGAACATCAATCTACAGATGAACTACTGGCTTGCCGATCCGGCGAATCTCGGCGAATGCATCGAGCCGCTGCTGAGGCTGCTCGAAGACGTGTCCGTGACAGGCCGGGAGGTGGCGCGTGCCCACTACAATGCCCCCGGTTGGGTTCTGCACCACAACACGGATATCTGGCGCGCGACCGCGCCGGTCGACGGCGCCAAGTGGGGTCTCTGGCCTACTGGCGGCGCCTGGCTGTGCGTTCAGTTGTGGGATCACGTCCGGTTCGGCGATGACTCGGTCTTGCCTCGAATCTATCCGCTGCTCAAAGGCTGCCTCGAATTCATCAGGCATGTGCTCGTTCGGCTTCCTGGCACGGATATGCTTGTGACTGCTCCCTCGCTATCGCCGGAAAACGTTCATCCATACGGAGCTGCGCTTTGCTACGGCCCGGCGATGGACAGCCAGATCATTCGCGATCTCATTGATGCGGTGATCGAGGCCGGCGCAAGACTGGGGCGGGACCAGGACCTGAGAATCGAGCTTGACGGGCTACGCAGGAGGCTGCCGCCCGACCGTATCGGTCATGCCGGCCAGCTCCAGGAGTGGCTCGAGGATTGGGACCTGCAGGCGCCGGAGATCCATCACCGGCATGTCTCGCATCTTTACGCGCTCTATCCGAGTTCGCAGATCAGCCTCGAACGCACGCCGGCCCTTGCGGCGGCCGCGCGTCGGTCGCTGGAAATCCGCGGGGATGAGGCGACAGGGTGGGGGATTGGCTGGCGCATCAATCTCTGGGCGCGGCTGGGCGATGGCGAGCGCGCGCATGCGGTCGTGCAGCGCCTCCTATCCCCCGATCGCACCTATCCCAACATGTTCGATGCCCACCCACCGTTCCAGATCGACGGGAATTTCGGCGGCGCGGCCGGCATCATCGAGATGCTCGTTCAGTCCCAGGACGGCGACGTGCACTTGCTGCCCGCGCTTCCACCAGCCTGGCCGGCTGGCCATGTCAGTGGCGTCCGCGCCCGGCGCGGTATTGAAGTCGACGTGACTTGGGAAGCTGGCGACCTGCTGGAGGGCAAGCTCAGGGCAGGCACCCCAACCCCGATCGTCGTGCGCTACCGGAACGTACGCATTGACATTGTGGCCACCCCCGAGGGGACAACGGTCCGTCTCGCCGACTTCCGTCGCGAGGCGTCCAGTCGCTGACGTCTCGCGCGTCGAACCGCATCTCGTCAGCGAGGTTCGGAGCCGAAGAACTGGCGCCAACGCCACACGCCGCCGGTCAGTTCGAAAACACAGCAGACAAGGTACGGACTGGTCAGGGGATCGGCGCCCGGCTCAACGCGTGTAAGCGTTCCTTCCGCAAACACCCACGCCACGGTGCCCACGATCTCGATCACCGGCGCCGGAAACTCAAAGAAAAAGGTCGCGGCGTGGCTGAGAATCGCCTCCAGATGCGCTCGCAGTTCGGGCAGGGTGCGGAAAATCTCGCCCGTCTCCGACCCAACGAGTACGAATTTGCCGTCGCCCCAAAGTGTCTCGATGAGCCGCGTGTCGCGTGAGCGGATCATCTCGACAAAGGTCCGAAGCTGCTGAGCGACGGCATGCTTCGGGTCGGGAATAGCGTTCAACTGGGTCCAGCCTGTCCATGATGGGAGGAGGACGCTAGCCGGTTCGCTCCCGATTGTCGAACACGTAGCAGTGGGGGCCGCTTACCTGGCCTGCTGCGATGGGCCGGAGCGACGTCCGCGGATTTCCTGGGGATTATTCCCTGCCCGAGGCATCCGACGCTCGGTCGAGATCGATCCCATCGGTTCTGGCATCTCGCGTCGGCGCAGCCTGCTCACACCACAAGATGCTGGCGTACGGCGGGATCATCGAGATCGGCGGCGACGCCGGA
>DASZSH010000052.1:0-8053 GCA_035548755.1 Devosia sp. | reverse complement strand
GGCCTCGAGCGCGTCGCGGCCGTCATGCAGGGCACCAACAACAACTACGAGATCGACCTTTTCCGCGCCCTGATCGCCTCGGCGCAGCAGGCGACTGGCTACGATGGCGATCCGGCCACTCCGAGCCTTCGCGTCATTTCCGATCACCTGCGCTCGATGAGCTTCCTCATCGCCGAGGGCGTGCTTCCGTCCAACGAGGGACGCGGCTATGTGTTGCGCCGCATCATGCGCCGCGCCATGCGCCACGCCACGCTGCTGGGCGCCGGCGAGCCGGTCATCCACAGGATCGTGCCCACGCTGGTGCGTGAGATGGGTCAGGCCTATCCCGAGCTCGCGCGCGGCGAGCAGATGATCCAGGAGACCATCCGCCTGGAGGAGCAGCGCTTCCTCAAGACGCTGAGCCGCGGCCTTCAGATCCTCGACGAGGCCACCGCGGGGCTCAAGCAGGGCGACATGCTCGAGGGCGTGACGGCCTTCAGGCTCTACGACACCTATGGCTTTCCGCTCGATCTCACTCAGGATGCGCTGCGCACGCGCGGCATCCATGTCGACCTGTCCGGCTTCGAGGACGCCATGGAGCGCCAGCGGGCCGAGGCGCGCAAGAGCTGGGCGGGGTCCGGCGAGGCGAGCGAGGACAAGGTCTGGTTCGCCGTCGCCGACAAGGTCGGGCCGACCGAATTTCTGGGCTATGAGACCGAGACGGCCGAGGGCGTCGTCACCGCGCTGGTCAAGGCCGGCCAGCTCGTCGAGCGGCTCGGCGCCGGCGAGGAAGGCTATGTCGTCCTCAACCAGACGCCGTTTTACGGCGAGAGCGGTGGCCAGGTCGGCGACACCGGAACGCTGCGCGGGGAGGGGGTCGGCGCGCAGGTGCTTGACACGGTCAAGAACAGCGGCGTCTTCGGCCATCGGGTCAGGGTCACCGAGGGCGCGATCGCCGTCGGCACGCCGCTGGCTCTGGTCGTCGATCACGACCGCCGCTCGGCCATCCGCGCCAACCACTCCGCCACCCATCTCCTGCACGAGGCCTTGCGGCTCGTTCTTGGCGACCACGTCGCCCAGCGCGGTTCGCTCGTGACGCCCGATCGGCTGCGCTTCGATTTCGTCCACACCAGGCCGATTACGCCGCAGGAACTGGCCCAGGTCGAGGACATCGCCAACGACATCGTGCTGCAGAATTCGCCGGTCGAAACCCGCCTCATGGGCGTAGAGGACGCCAAGCAGTCGGGGGCTCGCGCCCTCTTCGGCGAGAAATACGGCGATGAGGTGCGCGTCGTGTCCATGGGCGATCCCACTGGCAACGCCCTGGGCTGGTCGGTCGAACTTTGCGGCGGCACGCATGTGCGCCGCACCGGCGATATCGGTCTGATCACCGTGCTCGGCGACAGCGGCGTGGCCGCCGGCGTGCGCCGCATCGAAGCGCTGACCGGCCGCGGCGCGCGGCATCACGCCCGCGCCAACGCCAACCTTGTCCAGAGCGCGGCCGACGTGCTGCGCACGACCCCGAGCGAGATGCTCAACCGCATCGAGGCCTTGCAGGACAATCTCAGAAAGTCCGAGCGGGCGCTGAGTGAGGCGCAGAAGAAGCTGGCGCTGGGCGGGGCCGGCGGCGCCTCGGCCCCCGCCGTCGAGACCGTCAACGGCACCGCTTTTGTCGGCCGTATCGTCGAAGGCGTGCAGGCCAGGGATCTTCGCGGGCTCGTGGATGCCGAAAAGAAGAAGATCGGCTCGGGCGTCGTGGTCCTGGCGCTTCGCGGCGAGGACGGAAAAGGCACCGTCGCCATCGGGGTGACCGACGATCTGGTCGCCAAGTTCTCCGCGGCCGAGCTCATCAAGAAGGCGACCGTCGCCCTGGGCGGGCAGGGGGGAGGCGGTCGGCCCGATATGGCGCAGGGCGGCGGGCCCGACGGCGGCCGATCGGCCGAGGCGATCGCGGCCGTCCGCTCAGCGCTCTGAGGTCGTGGCCGCCTCCGGGGCGCCGGCGATCGGCGCCTCAAGCACGGCGGCCTCCTCGTCGATGGCGCGGCCCGGCCGGGTCGACTCGCGCATGGTGGAGGGGCCCGCGCCGCCGGGCGAGAGCCGCGAAAAGAAACGGATGCGCGTCTCTTCGCTCATCACGTTGAAGATGCCGGCGACCACGATCGCCGCGAGCCCGACATAGGCGATCGCATCGGGGAACTCGGCGTAGAACACCGCCCCGAAGGTGATCGCCCAGAAGATCTGGCTGTACTGGATCGGCGCGATCAGGCTGGCAGGCGCCTTGCGCGTCGCGGCGATGAACAGCATATTGCCGGTGCCGCCCAGCGCGCCCACCGACAGCAGCAAGAGCAGCTGCCGTAGATCGGGCCAGTGGAAGCCGCCCGTCGCCAGGATCAGCGCGCCGTTGACCACGAGGATGTAGAGCGAGGCGATCCCGATCAGGCTGATCCGCATCTCGTCCTTGGCGATGTGACGCAGCACGCTGGTGGTCACTGCGCCGCAGATCGCCGCCGCGACCGCGGCGATGTGCCCCCAGTGCAACTCTCGGAATCCGGGCCGCACCACGATCAGCACGCCCACGAAGCTGGCCGCCAGCAGCAGCCAGCGCGGCACGCTCACCTTCTCGGCGAGCAGCCAGACCGAGATGAAGACGATGAAGATCGGCGCCAGGAACGCCAGCGAGTAGGCTTCCGCAAGCGGAATTGTCACGAAGGCGTAGATGATGCAGAGGTTGCCCACCATGCCGCTCAGTCCGCGCAGGTTGAGCAGCCAGGGATGGCTCAGCCGGAAGAGGTGGAGCCAGTTCTCGCCCCGTGGCGTCGTGACGACGACCGGCACCAATGAAAATAGCGTGGTGAAGAACGCCAGTTCATAAACGGAAAGACCGCTGCCCAGACCCTTGATGATGGCGTCGCAACACGAATAGAGCGCGTAAGCGCTTAGAGCAAAAAGGACGCCGGGCGGCATCGGAGAACAGATCCAGGACTCGCGGGGAGTTTTCTGAGATATACGCCAGCGCCCATGACGCGTCGATGGCTAACATGTCAGATTTGAGCCCCTCAGATGGGTGCAATTGTCGCGATTGTGTCTCCCCGCCCGCGCCCCGGCCGCCCCGGGGGCCCGCGGCCTGCCCCAGGCGTATCGCATGCCCGGACGGCGGTTACTTGGCGCGGGCCCTGTTGTTGCGCGGTCCGTGCTCTAGTTCGATCAGCCCAAGAGCTTCGGCGACCGGCGTCACGTAGTTGGCGAAACGTCCCCTCAGGCCCTTTTTCAGGCCGTACCAGCCCTTCTTGGGATTGTTCGGCGAGCGGGCCCAGGCCTCGATCGTCCCGGCTTTGGCCTCCTTCTGCTCGTCGGCATTGCCCAGTTCCATCCAGTCGCCGTGATCCCTCAGCATCGCCGCGAGGTCCTCGGGTGCACTGATGTGGTAGCGAAGCTCGGTTCCGGCCGCGATGCAAACAAGCGCGGGCGGGTTTGCCCCCGGATCGCGCCACAGGGTGATCTCGGATGTGCCCGGCGGCGTCTTCAGCTGCCAGGGATCCTCTTTCGTGCCTTTGGTCATCTCAGATGCTCCCCAAGAAATGTCTTGAACGCGGGCAGGGCCGCTTCCCAGCCGCCGGCGAACAGGCCCACTCGTTCTGGCCAGATCGATCTGCTGTCGGGCAGCGGCCGGTGTGTCACAATGATCTCTGTTCCAGCCGGCGTCGCGACGAAGCGGACCTCGACCCGGGTCGGTGCTGCCGGGGAACCCGGATACCAGTCGAGTTCGAGGCGTTCAGGAGGCTCGATCGCCGTCACACGGCCCATCGTCCATTGCCCGCCCTCTGGGGACAGTTCGACCAGACTTCCCCCCTCGCGCGCCTCGAGATGCAGACGGCCCTCGCGATTTCGGCGATGTCCGCGCGGCCACCATAAGTCGATTTTCCGCGTGAAGACCTCGAAGGCGTGGTCCACCGGGCAATCGAGGGTGATGCGGCGCACGAGGAGGTCATCCATGCGGCGGCCTCGGCCTGGGCCGGCTGTTGTGCGCAACCAGGCGAAGCCTCGCCGCGGCCTCGTCCCAAAAGCTGTTGAGCCACGCCCTCGTGCGCTCGAGCCCGTCCGGGTCAAGCATGTAAAGGTGGCGCGTTCCTTCCACCCGATGCATGACGAGACCCGCCTGCTCGAGCTGCCTGAGATGTCGCGAGACTGCAGGACGGCTGATGGGGAAGCCAGCCGCGAGCTCGCCGACGCTGACCGGGCCCCGCGCGAGCGCCTCGAGCAACCGGCGCCGCTCCGGATTACCCAGCGCATCGAGCGCGACATCGGGGAGCGGTGCGGCCGATTTGCGTAACATTCCTGTTACGTAACGCTGCCGTTACCAACCGTCAAGCGATCAATGGATGGAGACGTGGCCTCCGCTCGAGGAGTCGATGTCCCGATCGGACGGATTGCCCAGCACGTCGATATGTCCGCCGCTCGAGGCGTAGGCTCTGACGCGCGATGTGATCGTGGCTTCGAGATTGCCCCCGCTCGATGCCTCGAGCCGGCCGCGTGCGCTGCTGAGCCGATCCGCCCGAAGCCGGCCGCCACTCGAGACCGAGCCGTCGAGTTCGGTGGCGGCACCTTCGAGCTCGACCCGCGCGCCGCTCGAGGCCTGGGCGCGTACATCCCCGCCCGATATGGCGAGCAGGGTGATCTCCCCGCCGCTCGAAGCCTCGACGCGCAGCCGATCCGACTTGACATTGCTCGCCTCGATGCGGGCGCCGGCGCTGGCCTCCGCTCCGTTGAGCGTGGGCAGCGACACATAGGCGACGATGTTGAAATCGGCGCCGAAGCGGAGCATGTCCATAAGGCCTCCATTGAAGATGAAGTCCATGAAGTTGCGGGCAAATCCGATATGAAGGCGCCCGCCGACCACGCTGACGTCAAGGCGGTCGAGGGTCGTTTCGTCGCGCGCCTCGACACGAACATTGAAGTCGGCGCCTGTGGTGACGACGGCGCGTACGCCCATCGACACGTCGACAACGTCGAAGCCAGCAAGGTTGTAACTACGGCTTGCGGTCATGATCATCTCCTGCGTGATGCAATGGCACGTGGGAGTGGCGGCCTGGCCCGTCAAGGCCACGGCCAACCAAAAAATCGGCCCGCCTCGGACGGACCCCGCGGCCGCTGGCGATCATCTCGCGGAGATGGAACTGCAGGCGACCTGCTCAATCGAGCAGTGCAAAGGACACGGTTGTCTCGAACCGGTCTGGATCGTCGCTCCAGTGGCCATAATATTCCCAGTACGGACCCGCCAGGGGTAGCCCGTGAATGCGAACATGCGCATGGATGGCCGAGTAGGCCACGTGCAGACCCTCGATGCGACCGATATGGCGTATCGAAACTGTGCGGCCGCCCGGAGTGCGCGTGCAGATCAACTGGTCGTCGTCGACAAAGGCCTCACGGACCTCGGCCCCGATCTCCACCGGGATGCCTTGTGCCGAATGCATCAGATCCTGCCCCGCTTCGTCACGGTAGATCACCACATTATGTCCGGTGTTCTCGATACCGCGGGCCCGCATGAGTTCCCACACGCCCGAACCGCGAATGAGACCCGCAAGGGTCTGCGGGGTCGCACGCCGTCGCACCGCAGCCACCATGAGTGGCTGCGATATCTCAACGACGGGCTGCACCTCAGGCCGCCATGGCCTTTTTGAGGTTTGCGTCGATCGCGTCGAGGAAGCCCAGGGTCGAAAGCCACTTCTGGTCCGGGCCCACCAGAAGAGAGAGGTCCTTGGTCATCTTGCCTTCTTCGATGGTCGCCACGGTGACCTTCTCGAGCGTGTCGGCGAACTTGCCCAACTCGATATTGTGGTCGAGCTTGGCCCTGTGCGCGAGCCCGCGCGTCCAGGCAAAGATGGAGGCGGTGGAGTTGGTGGAGGTTTCCTTGCCCTGCTGGTGTTGCCTGTAGTGTCGCGTCACGGTGCCGTGGGCCGCCTCTGCTTCAACGATCTTGCCATCAGGCGTCATCAGCACTGAGGTCATCAGTCCGAGCGAGCCGAAACCTTGCGCCACCGTGTCCGATTGCACATCGCCATCATAGTTCTTGCACGCCCACACATAGCCGCCGGACCACTTGAGAGCCGAGGCCACCATGTCATCGATCAGCCGATGCTCGTACCAGATCTTGAGCTCTTCGAACTTGGCCTTGTACTGGCTGTCGTAGATCTCCTGGAAGATGTCCTTGAAGCGCCCGTCATAGGCCTTCAGAATGGTGTTCTTGGTCGAGAGGTAGCACGGCACCCGCCGGTTGATGGCGTAGTTGAAGGAAGCGTGTGCGAAGTCGCGGATTGACTCGTCAACGTTGTACATTGCCATGGCGACGCCGCCGCCCGGAAAATCGAACACGTCGTGCTCGATGACCTTGCCGTCTTCGCCGGTGAAACGGATGGTGAGCTTGCCCTTGCCGGGCACGGTGAAGTCGGTCGCCTTGTACTGGTCGCCGAAGGCATGGCGGCCCACGATGATCGGTTGCGTCCAGCCCGGCACCAGACGCGGCACGTTCCGGCAGATGATGGGTTCGCGAAAGATCACGCCGCCCAGAATGTTGCGGATCGTGCCGTTGGGCGACTTCCACATCTTCTTGAGCTTGAATTCTTCTACCCGCGCTTCGTCGGGCGTGATGGTGGCGCACTTGATGCCGACCCCGTGTCTCTTGATGGCATTGGCCGCATCGACCGTCACCTGATCGTTGGTGGCATCGCGGTTTTGCACGCTGAGGTCGTAGTACTCGATGGGCAGATCGAGATAGGGGAGGATGAGCTTGTCTTTGATCGCCTGCCAGATGATGCGGGTCATCTCGTCGCCATCGAGATCGACGACGGGGTTCTGGACTTTGATCTTGGACATTGGCAGCTCCTCGGCAATTGTGGCGCGCTCATAGCACGAATGGCGCAGGGAAGAAGGGGCCAGTCTGTCGACCCGAACTTGACACCGTGTAGATACACGCTATGTCTGCCGGTGATGGATGATTTCACCCAGTGCATGGTGTTCAACACGCGCATGGCGGCCCGCGCGGTGACGCGCCGCTACGATGCGTACTTGCGACCCCACGGCATTACAGCCACTCAGTACTCGCTGCTGGGGGGTATCCGGCAGAAGCCTGGGGCGACTGTCAGCGAAATCGCCGAGGCCCGAGGTTTCGAGCGCACGACCCTCACGCGCAACATCGACCGTCTTGAGGCGATGGGACTGGTGGGATCGCATCCGGCCGCTCACGGCAACGGCCGGGTTGTGACACTGACTGAACAGGGCGATGCGCTGGTCGGGGCGCTCTTGCCGCTCTGGCGGCAAGCGCAGGCCGAGATGCGGGACGAGCTCTCGCCCGGAATCTTTGACGATAGCCTCAAGACGTTGAAACGACTCGCCAAAGTTTGATGAGGACCAAGACATGAGCGACCCCGATCCGATCGTCATCACCGGCATGGGAGCCGTCTCGCCCCTGGGCGTGGGAGTCGATGCTGCCTGGGAAGCGCTGATGGCCGGTCGGGGCGGCATCGTTCTCAACGATCGCTTCGACACCACCGATTTCGCCTGCAAGATCGCCGGCCTCGTGCCCGGAAAGGACGCCCCGGGCGGCTTTGATCCTGCGCGCTATATCGATCCAAAGGACATCAAGAAGATGGATGTCTTCATCCAGTACGGCCTCGCGGCGGCGCATGAAGCGCTGGCGCAGTCCGGCTGGGTTGCCGACACGCCGGAGAAACAGGCCGCGACGGGCACGATCATCGGCACTGGAGTAGGTGGGTCGCCGGTGATGGCCGAGACGGTCAACATCATCCGCGACAAGGGGCCGCGCCGACTCTCCCCGTTCACGGTGCCGAGCTTTCTCGCCAATCTTGCCGCGGGCTGGATCTCGATCAGGTATGGCTTCAAGGGGCCGATCGGGGCACCCGTGACCGCCTGTGCCGCGTCAGCACAGGCGATCGGCGACGCGATGCGGCTGATCCGCACGGGCGAAGCGGAGGTGATGGTGTGCGGCGGCGCCGAAGGGTCGGTCGATCCCATCTCGATCGGCGGGTTTGCCGCGAGCCGCGCCCTCGACACTTCCCAC
>DASZSH010000051.1:0-5016 GCA_035548755.1 Devosia sp. | reverse complement strand
CGGCGCATTCTGGATCGGCACGATGGCCCTCAAGGACGCGGGCACCACCCCCTCGGGGAGCCTCTACCATGTCCGCGATGGAAAGGTGACCAAGCTGCTCGACGGCATCCATGTGCCGAACGCCACCTGCTTCGCCCCTGATGGACGGACAGCGTACTTCACCGATGGCGTGACCCGGACCATCCGCAAGGTTGCGATCGACAAGAAAACCGGACTGCCCACCGGACCCTGGCAGGATTTTGCCCGAGTTGCTCCGCCCGCCGAGCCTGACGGCGCTGTCACCGACTCCGAGGGGTTCGTCTGGAATGCGCAATGGAACGCGGGAACGGTCATCCGCTTTGCCCCGGATGGGCGCGTCGATCGCGTCGTGAAGGTTCCGGTCAGCCGTCCCACCTGCCCGGCTTTTGGCGGCAAGGACCTCAAGACCCTCTACATCACTTCGGCGAGGGTGGGGCTCAGCCCCGAGCAGCTCGAAAAGGAGCCGCTCGCAGGCGGAGTCTTCGCCATCAACGTCGACGTGCCGGGCCTGCCCGAGACCATCGCCAAGCTCTGAAGCATCATTGCACCCGCCACGGCCGGCCCAGATCGCCGATGGCGGTCCGCACTGTGAAGGTGTGCGAGCCTTCATCCCAACGCAGCCAGTGGACGCCGCGGGCTGCGAGCATGTCCGCGTCGATCACGGTTCCCCCACTGCACCAGGCTGGCGCGGAAAGCCGCGCGACGATGAGCTGGGCGCGCCCGCACTCATCGGCGAAGGCTGCCGGATCCTTGACCAGCGCGTAGCGGAATCCGGCGCCACCCACCCCGATGCAGGCGAGGGAATCGCAGCTCTCGGCCGCCCGGGCGGAAATGGGATCGGCATAGGTTTCGCGCCACACATCGAGCGCAAAGCTCCTGGGCTTTCCCGCCGCCAGTTCGAGCCCGGCGACCCCGCGAATGGCGATCGCCTGAGTTGTATCGGCAACCAGCACATCCGGAGGGCGATCGAGGGCGAAGACGGCAACCAGCGGCACTGCGATCGCCGGCCCTAGCAGCCGCCAGCGGTCGCGAAAGAAGGCAAACCAGCCAAGGGCGATGAGGCCGAAGCCTAGAGCCCAGGGGGTGAGCAACGGCGCCGCCCGCAAATGCGTGCTCCAGTCCGCCACGAACCGCGCCATCTCGAGCATGCGGTCGATCGACCAGCCCATCGTGATGAGGAATGGCGCCTCCGCCCCGAACGGCATGGCCAGAACCGCAAGCAGCGCCGCGGGCATCATCACAAACCCCACGAGCGGCAGCGTCAGCAGATTTCCGAGCACCCCCAGCGGCGAAGTCTGCTGAAAGTGATAGACGGAAAACAGCACGGTCGCAGCCCCGGCGATCAGGCTCGTCATCACGATCCCCCGGCCGTAGGCCCAGACATGCGCAAGCAGCGAGGCTTCGCGGACACGGTCGGAGCGGAAATTCTCATAGGCTCCAACCAGCGCGACGACGGCGGCAAAGCTCAGCTGGAAACTGGGCCGGAAGACGCTCGAGGGATCCGTCGCGATCACGATCAGCGCCGCAATGGCGACGTTGCGCATGGTCAATGCCCGTCGGCCGACGAGCACCGCGCCGAAAACGAGAAGGATCATCAGCGTCGAGCGAAGCGCGGCGACGTTTCCCCCCGAGATCGCGAAATAAATGAGCGCGGACGCCATGCCGGCGGCGGCCGCCACCCGCTTGACGGACACGTACCGGCCCAGGGCGGTGAATGCGGACAGAAGCAACCGCAGGATCCAGAACACGCCGCCGGCCACGATTGTCAGATGCAGCCCCGAAACCGACAGCACGTGGGCGATCCCTGCCGTCGCCATGACTGTTCGCGCCTCATCGGCGACCGCGCTCTGGTCGCCATTGATGATGGCCCGCGCGATGCCGGCGGCAGGCTCGGCGAGCACCGCGTCGATCTTCATGGCGATGCCGCGACGGACCGCATCGATCATGTGCGGCAGAGACGTCCCCTCGCCTCTCGCAACGAGCTGCGGAGGATGCACCGAATTGCCGTAGGCGCCGATGCCTTCGAAGTAAGACTGGAACTGTGTGTCGAAGCCCCCCGGCAGGACCGGACCGGGCACCGGGGCGAAGCGGAACGGACCCGAAATCGTGTCGCCCGGCGCGATGTCCGGGCCGCCTTTGATGAGAACGCGGGCGCGGCGCACGGGCACGACGCGGCTCGCCCCTACTGGAGCGATGGCCGAAAGGATCACGCGCCGTTGCCCCGCCGCTTCGCTGACGATTTCGTCGACGCGAGCCTGGTAGGTTCCGTAGGCCGGGCGGCCGAGCATGGCCGTGCCCGAGAGCGCGCCGTGAATGGGCAGCAGGCACATGCCCAGCCAGACAGCCCCGATCAGCACGACCAGCCGCGTGGCCGCGACCGAGCCGCGCAGCAGCAATGCAGCGGCGGCAATCCCGAGCGCGCCGAGGGCAAGAGCCAGAGGCTGCGGGTCGGCCGGAAGGGCGAGATCGGCGATGATCCCGCCAATCATCGCAACGGGCAAAACCACCACCAGCCGGCGGTGCGCGAGCGCCTCGGCCAGGCTGGCCGCCGGTCCCTTGAAGCGGGGCGTGGCCCTCGCCAGATAAGGCACAGCACGTCGCGGCGCCTGAACCGTCCGAAGCGGCCGGGCCTCCTCGACAAAGTCGCCGGTTTCCAGGGTTTCCGCCACGAGCCCCCCGCCCTTGCGATCCCCGGGGACCATGCTACACACGGCCCCGCCCAGCCGCCAAGAACCAGATGCCCGCTCCCCAGACCGTCGTTACCCGCTTCGCCCCTTCGCCCACCGGTTACCTCCACATCGGCAGCGCCCGCACGGCGCTGTTCTCCTGGGCTTATGCGCGCCATAGCGGAGGCAAGTTCCTGCTGCGCATCGAGGACACCGACCGCGAGCGCTCGACCGAAGCGGCGGTGCAGGCGATCTACGACGGGCTCGGCTGGCTCGGGCTGACCTGGGACGGGGAGCCGACCCTGCAGTTCTCCCGGGCGCCGCGCCATGCCGAAATCGCGCGCGAGCTGCTCGCGCGCGGCCAGGCCTATTATTGCTACTGCTCGCCCGAAGAACTGGCCCAGATGCGCGAGGAGGCGCGCGCCGCCGGCAAGCCTCCACGCTACAACGGCATGTGGCGCGACCGCGATCCGTCCGAGGCGCCCAAGGGCGTGGCGCCGGTCATCCGCATCAAGGCCCCGCTTTCGGGCGAGATCGTCGTAGACGATCACGTGCAGGGCAAGGTCGTCTTCAAGGCCGAGAACCTCGACGACTTCATCATCCTGCGCTCGGACGGCACGCCCACCTACATGCTCGCCGTGGTGGTCGACGACCACGATATGGGGGTGACCCATATCATCCGCGGCGACGATCACCTGACCAACGCGGCCCGCCAGATCGTCATCTACAACGGCATGGGCTGGAACGTGCCCGAGATGGCGCATATTCCGCTGATCCACGGACCGGACGGCGCCAAGCTCTCCAAGCGCCACGGCGCCCTGGGGGTCGGCGCCTACCGCCAGATGGGCTACCTGCCCGAAGCCATGCTCAACTATCTTGCCCGGCTCGGCTGGAGCCACGGCGACGACGAGCTGTTCTCGCTCGACCAGATGGTCGAATGGTTTTCGCTCGAGGGCCTCAACAAGGGCGCCGCGCGCTTCGATTTCGTCAAGCTCGAGAACATCAACGGCCACTACATTCGCCAGGCCAAACCCGACCGTCTCTATGACGTGATGACCGCGACCGCCAAGGAAATCGGCCGCGACGCCGATCATGCCGGCCTTGTGGCGAACAGGCCGACGGTGCTCGCGGCGCTTCCCGAGCTGCAGCCTCGCGCCAAGACGATCCTCGAATTGATCGACCTCGCCCAGTTCATCTATGCAAGGCGGCCGCTGCCGCTCGATGCGGCTGCCTCCGAGCAGCTCACCCCAGATGCGCGCGGCATGCTGGGCAGCGCGAAGACCGTTCTAGAGCAGCTTTCCGACTGGTCGGTTCCCGCCATTGACGGCGCCATCCGCGGTTTTGCCGAGCAGAAAGGCCTGAAGCTGGGCAAGGTGGCGCAGCCGCTGCGCGCCGCCCTCACCGGCCGCACCGTATCGCCGGGGATCTTCGAGGTCATGGTGCTGATCGGCAAGGCTGAAAGCCTTGCGCGCATCGCTGACCAGGCGCGTTCCTGAGGGCTCCTCCGGATAGGTCAGCGATGTTCACCCATCTGTTGCAGTGATGGGGTAAATGGCCTAAGCCTGAGCCGCATCACCTGCCCCGACTTCGGCCGCTCTTCCCCACATCCGCCGCCGTACATCCAGGAGACCCTCATGCCGGAAACCGTCGCCAAACTCACCATTGGAGACAAGACCTTCGAGTTTCCAATCCTCGAGGGAACGGTCGGGCCGGAGGTGATCGACATCCGCTCGCTATACGCCAAGACCGGAATGTTCACTTACGATCCCGGCTTCACCTCCACCGCCGCCTGCGACAGCACCATCACCTACATCGATGGCGACAAGGGCGAGCTCATGTATCGGGGCTACCCCATCCAGCAGCTCGCCGAACACTCGCACTATCTCGAGGTCTGCTACCTGCTGCTTTACGGCGAGCTGCCGACCAAGGCCCAGATGCAGGCGTTCGACAAGGTCGTCACGCGCCACACCATGGTGCATGAGCAGATGCACCTGTTCTTCCGCGGCTTCCGCCGGGACGCGCATCCGATGGCTGTGGTCTGCGCCGCGGTGGGCGCAATGGCCGCGTTTTACCACGACTCGACCGACATCACCTCCGAGGAGCAGCGCGAGATCGCCTCGATCCGCATGATCGCCAAGCTGCCCACGATCGTCGCCATGGCCTACAAATATTCGATCGGCCAGCCATTCGTTTATCCGCGCAACGACCTCGACTACGCCAGCAATTTCCTCCGGATGTGCTTTTCGGTGCCGGCCGAGGATTATGTGGTCGATCCGGTGATCGCCCGGGCGATGGACCTGATCTTCACCCTGCACGCCGACCACGAGCAGAA
>DASZSH010000050.1:0-15883 GCA_035548755.1 Devosia sp. | reverse complement strand
GCCGTGCCGGGCGACGATAATGCCCTTTTCGTAGTTGACGTTCCAGTCGATCAGCGTGCGCCAGATGAGCTCGGCCTGGTCCTCGTCAAGGCCCAGCTCGTCGGCGCGTCTGCGCTGCTTGGCGATGATGCTCCGTATCCGTTCGGGATCATAGGCCTCGTGGGGGTCGGTCTTGATCTCCGCCATTCGCGTCACATAGCGGTGCCGCTCGGCAAAGAGGGTAAGGAGCGCCTGGTCGATGCGGTCGAGCTCGGCGCGCACGTCTTCCTTGCTCTGGCAGTCGGCGGGAGATTTGGGCACGGGGGAGCTCGCAACATCGAAAGGTCGTCCGCTTGGTTTGGCATGCATTGCAAGTTGATTTCAACCTTGCCGGTCGCCGAGGTTGACGGCAATGTCCGCCCGATCCATTGGGAGAATCATCATGCTCAGACTGGCCTTGCTCGCGTCGGCGAGCCTCTGCATCCTGCTTGGCGCCGCTGAGGCGCAAGACGTGTCGGTGGCAAATGGCGAACGCATTTCGATCATTGGCGGGTGCCACGACTGCCACACGGTGGGCTACGGCGAGAGCGGCGGCAAGATCGATCCGGCCAACGCGCTCAAAGGGAACCCGGTCGGCTATGGCGGACCATGGGGCGTCAACTATGCCAAGAACCTGCGCCTCACCGCGAGCAAGATGTCCGAAGACGACTGGGTGAAGTTCCTCCAAACTTTTACCGCAGGGCCGCCGATGCCGTTCTACAACGTGCACGCCCTCAACGAGGCCGAAATGCGCTCCCTCTACCAATACATCAAGTCCTTGGGCGAGGTCGGCGGGCCTGTCCCAGACGACGTGCCGCCCGGCGGCAAGGTCACAACGCCTTACGTCGATCTGGGCACGCCGATCATGCCGAAAGGCTAGCCTGGCAGACGCCCCCAAGTTGAGCTAAGACTGCCAGGACCGCGACTGGACGCGGGCTTTGCATGGAGCGAACGATGTCCAGCATTGTGGAGACCGTTTAGGGCTCCGCCGAACTGACGGCGGAGCTGATGGGAACAGGCGCCACCCAGCGCGATGCGGGTGGCCGCTCGACATTGTTTCCGGGTCTTCATGATAAAATGGACATCTCAAGAGAAGAACAACGCGTGCTTCACGTGCTCGCGCAGGGCGGCGTCATTGAAGCCCTCAAGGACGGGCATGGCCGCATCGAAGCGGTTGCATGCATCAATCGCGACGGCTTCCTGCTCCCCAACATTGGGATGCCGCTGTTCAAGAAACTCAAACGGCGGCACACCATTGCGTCGCAGAATGGCGGGCCGTACCGCATCACGCGGCGCGGCCTCGCGCTCGTGCGCAGCGAGGCCGACAACCGTTGAAGCCAGATGGGGCGATCGACCGCCATCGCCCCATCAACGCTTAGGCGTGGGTATGCCGCTGCGCCGAGACCTCGTCGCCCTTGAACGACTGCACGAGCGGCACAAGCTGCCACAGCGCGCAGAGCCCGAGGATGACGAAGATAATCCGCGTCAGCACCGTACCCGCCCCGCCGAAGATTGTGGCGAGGATGTCGATGTTGGCGAGACCTGCGATTCCGACGTCGAGTCCCGCGAGTATGGTCAGAATCAATGTCGAGAGATTCAGTGCTTTCATCGTCTGCCTCCTTTGAAGAGACAGAAAGAAAACGCGGAATTTCGCTTCCGGTTCAACCGGTTCCCTGGCCGCGCAAGAATTCGGTCGCTGGACGTTCGATAGGCCCTGGCGTTGTGCTGCCGAGCCTGCCACAGCCAGGGTCTAGGGGCCCGCGCCGCTTGCCCGCCTGAGGCCCATTCGTGGTTCAGCGAGACTAGTGCCTCGTTACCCCGCTGAGTGTCGAGGCGATCACCTCCCACTCGGCTTTCACGTTGGGCGCCGAGCGCTTCTTGCCGGCCCGCCGGTACCAATAGTCGGCGTTGCCCATGTCGGCCTCGATCCAGTGCAGGAGCGCATGCACCCAGTCAAATTCCGTCACCCCCTCCATCGCCTGGACGATCGCATGGGCCTGTTCCCATTCCGGACCGACTCGAAACTCGCCCTTTCGGATCCACCAAAGTGCCTGCAGCGGCTTGGACATGTCCTTAGGTACGTCCCGCCAGTCTGCGGTCGAAAAGATGTCGTCGGCCATCTTCACCACCATTTCTCAGGCTCGAACGTCACGCCGGAGGAGCGCTCGATAACGCGGCCGGCGGCGAACAGCGTTTCCTCATCGAAGGGTTTGCCGATCAACTGCAGGCCAAGCGGCAGGCCGGCGTGATCCTTGCCGGCCGGCACGGCAATGCCCGGCAGGCCGGCCATGTTCACGGTCACCGTGAATACGTCGTTGAGGTACATCTTTACCGGATCGGCATTCATATTCTCATCGCCCACGCCGAAGGCCGCGCTCGGCGTGGCCGGCGTCAGCACGGCGTCGATCCCATCGGCGAAGGCCCGCTCGAAGTCGCGCTTGATCAGCGTCCTCACCTTCTGCGCCCGCACATAGTAGGCGTCGTAGTAGCCCGCAGAAAGCACATAGGTGCCAATCATCAAGCGTCGCCGCACTTCGGCGCCAAAGCCCCTGGCGCGGGTCAGCTCGTACATGTCCGTGATGTCTTTGCCGGTGTCGCGCAGGCCGTACTTCACGCCGTCGTAGCGCGCCAAGTTGGATGAGGCCTCCGCCGGGGCGACAATGTAGTAGGCGGGAAGCGCGTATTTGGTGTGCGGCAAGGAGATGTCGCGGACGGTCGCTCCTTCCGCCCGGAGCCAGGCGATGCCCTGCTGCCAAAGCGCCTCGATTTCGGCGGGCATGCCGTCCATGCGATACTCTCGGGGAACGCCAATACTCAAGCCTTTGACGCCTCGTTCAACCGCCGCCGCGAAATCGGGAACGGGACGGTCCGCGCTCGTGGAGTCCTTGGGGTCGAACCCCGCCATCGAGGTCAGCATGATGGCGGCGTCCTCAACAGTGCGGGCGATCGGGCCGGCCTGATCCAGCGAGGAGGCGAACGCCACGATCCCCCAACGTGAGCAGCGCCCGTAGGTCGGCTTAATGCCGACGGTACCGGTAAACGCCGCCGGCTGACGGATGGAGCCCCCAGTGTCGGTCGCAGTGGCCGCGGCGCACAGCCAGGCGCTGACTGCCGCAGCCGACCCGCCCGACGAGCCGCCGGGCACCAGATTGGCGTTGCTGACCTTCGAACGCCAGGGATTGATCACCGGGCCGTAGTAGGAGGTCTCGTTGGAGGAGCCCATCGCGAACTCGTCCATATTGAGCTTCCCCAGCATGACGGCCCCGTCGCGCCACAGATTGGCGGTAACGGTGGATTCGTACTCGGGCTTGAAGCGATCAAGGATGTGACTGGCCGCCTGGGTGTGGACGCCCTTGGTTGCGAATAAGTCCTTGATGCCAAGAGGTATCCCCTCGAGCGGCCCGCCCCTTCCCTCGCCGAGCCTTGCGTCCGCCGCACGAGCCATGGCGCGCGCCGCATCGGCCGTCACGACGATGTAGGCGTTGAGCTTGGGATTTGCCGCTTCAATCGCCCGTAGATACGCGTCGGTCAGCTCCGAGGAGGAAAACTGCTTAGCTTTCAGCCCCTTGCGAGCGTCGGCAAGTGTCAGCTTGGTGAGATCGGTCAACGGCGGGAGCCCGTGGAGGTAAGGTTGCGGCCGTTCCTACCGGGGCGACGCGATTATCGCAACATCATGGACGCAGGCCCCGCCAGGGTTTTCTCGTAGAAGCGCGAATAGCCACTGTCGGGGTAGTCGAAGAACGCGCCGCGCCTGATGAAGCCATTTCGCTCGTAGAGGCGCCAGGCGTCCTCAAAGCCGGCTGTCTCGCCCGTCTCCAGCAGGAGCCTGCGGACGCCCTTCTGCTTCGCCAGCGCGGTAATGGCGGCCAACAGCGCCGAACCTATCCCCTGTCCGCGGACCTCGGGGCGGGTAAACATGCGCTTGACTTCCGCCTGATCGCCGTCCGCAACCTTGAGGGCACCCATGCCAACAGCACGGCCGGACTCGTCGCGGGCGACGAACACCGTCGTGTCGCCCCCAGCCATCTGCTCGACTGTCATTTTGAACTGGAACTCGATGGGCGACAACGGCAACAGGTGGGCGTTCAAAAGTTCCACCAGCTCGCGGACATCGTCCTGTAGCGGCGTCTCGACGGCGATGCCGATCGTCATTCGATGACCTTGGGCACCATGAAGAAGTGATCTTCGGCGAGCGGAGCGTTGGCGACTACCTTTTCGGGATAGCCGCCATCGGTCACCTTGTCCTCGCGACGCCTGAGCTGCATCGGGGTCACCGATGTCATGGGCTCGACGCCCTCTACGTTGACTTCCCTCAACTGCTCGACAAAGCCAAGAATGGCGTTGAGTTCGCTGCGGTACTTTTCGACCTCTGTCTCCTCAATGCGGATTCGGGCGAGACGGCCGATGCGCCTGACGGTTGCGGAGTCGACGGACATGGGAAATCTCCTGTTGGCGGGGTTCTATCCGCGCTCAAACCTCAAGCGCAAGGCCCGGTTCGAGCGATACGAGGCTTGCGCCATCAAGGTGTTCGGCAAGCTCGGCGACGGCGGTATCGAGCGCTTCCTCGTCGGCGGCAAGCGCGAGCAGGCGGGGCCGTGCGACATCCAGCAGCGCGGTCGCTTCGGAGACCAGGCTTTGGTCGACAGACGTCATCACGATAACCGCGCCGTCCGCCCAACGACCGAAGCGGGGCAGCTCGCCGCGACCCAGGATGACCAGAGGGGGCTCTCCACTCGAGGCGATCAGCAGCGCAGCCGGGCCGATCCGCAGGACTTCGAGGGGCGGCGGGCCGTCAATTCCTCGTGGCGGCGTCGGCCGCCAGCGGGACGGATCAATCCGGGGGACGGCCAGATCACCAGTCAACCCGACCCTACGATTTGCGCCGGCCACCAGTTCACTGCGGTCTACCTCTGGGGGCGCGGCCTGAGGGTCAACAACCACGATTTCGCCACCTAGATAGATCCGCAAGGCGGTCCCACCGAACCAGGTGAGTTTCATGGATTGCTTGCCTCTGCTTGTGTTGACGGATAGCCAGAACCGATGTCCGACGACAGCGCAATTGCCGGCCTGCCCCGCACCGGAAAGCTTCTGGGGCTCGATCTTGGCACCAAAACCATCGGAGTGGCGGTATCGGACGGCCTGCGGTACACGGCAACACCACTTGAGACCATCGTTCGCACCAAGTTTACCGCCGACGCCGCCCGACTGCTGGCGCTCGCGGCCGAGAACACCGCCGTGGGCCTCGTGCTCGGGCTGCCGCTCAACATGGACGGGTCCGAGGGTCCACGGGCGCAGTCGACGCGAGCCTTCGCCCGCAGCCTTGCGCGAAAGACGGATCTGCCCATCGCCTTCTGGGACGAGCGGCTTTCGACGGCCGCAGTCACCCGCATGCTTATTGCGGCCGATACGCGACGGAATCGCCGCGCAGAAGTCGTCGACAAGCTTGCGGCCAGCTACATTTTACAGGGATTCCTTGATCGCCTCCGGCTTGCCGCGCCGGACGATGCGGGCTAGACCCCGGCAGCATCGAGGACGAGGAATGAGCGCTTCCGGGGGCCAAGGCCGACATCCCTTCACCCATCGCCACCTGCTCGGCATCTCACAGCTGAATCAATACGAAATCCTCGATCTGATCGATCGCGCCGAAGCGATGATCCCCGTCTCGCGACAGGAGCGAAAGTCGTTGCCGACGCTGGCGGGCAAGACACAGATCAACCTCTTCTTCGAGCCCTCGACGCGCACTCAGGCCAGCTTCGAGATCGCAGGCAAGCGGCTTGGCGCCCAGGTGACAAACATGTCCGTCCGGACCTCCTCGGTCGCCAAGGGCGAGACCCTGATCGACACGGCCGCTACCCTCAACGCGATGCAGCCTGACGTGATCATCGTGCGCCACCCGGCCTCCGGGGCGGTGGAACTGTTGAGCCAGAAAGTCGGCTGCGCGGTAATCAATGCGGGCGACGGAGCGCACGAGCATCCCACGCAAGCCCTGCTCGACGCGCTCACTATCCGGCAGCACAAGGGCCGCCTTGCGGGGCTCACGGTGGCGATCTGCGGCGATATCGCCAATTCGCGTGTTGCCCGTTCGAACCTGCTGCTGCTGGGCGCCATGCAGGTCCGCACCCGGGTGATCGCTCCGAGAACTCTGCTGCCGCGGGGGATCGAGACGCTCGCGACCGAAGTCTTCACCGACATGCGGCAAGGGCTTAAGGACGCCGACGTGGTCATGATGCTCCGGCTGCAGCACGAACGGGCCGCCGGCCGGCTTGTCCCGTCGGTGCGGGAGTACTACCGCTTCTATGGTCTGGATGCCGACAAGCTCGCGCTCGCCAAGCCCGATGCCATCGTTATGCATCCCGGGCCGATGAACCGCGGCGTCGAAATCGACCCGGCGATCGCCGACGGTCCGCGATCAGTCATCACGCATCAGGTTGAAATGGGCGTTGCGGTGCGCATGGCGGTGCTGGACGCCCTGCTTGCCGACGCCGCGGAGGTAGCGGCGTGACTTCGCCTCTCGTCGTCACGAACGGGCGAATCGTCGATCCGGCGAGCAACACCGATGTGCGCGGCGCGCTCCTGATTGAGGACGGCCGGATTTCGGGCATCGTTCGCGGAACGGCGCCTGGGTTCCCCCAAGGCGCGGAGATCGTCGACGCGCAAGGACTCGTTGTCGCGCCGGGCCTCATCGACATGCGGGTCTTCACGGGGGAGCCGGGCCACGAATATCGAGAAACGCTGGCGAGCGCTTCTGAGGCTGCGGCGGCCGGCGGTGTTACCAGCTTCGTGGTGATGCCTGACACGATACCCGTGGCTGACGATGGGGCTATCGTCGACTTTATCGTCCGGCGGGCAGCCGCAACCGCGAAGGTCAATGTGCTGCCGTCAGCGGCGCTCACCCGGGGGTTGCAAGGCGAGGACCTCACCGAATTCGGTCTTTTGAAGGAGGCCGGTGCGGTTTGTCTCACAGACGGGCGGCACTCTGTGCAATCCGCCGGGTTGATGCGGGCGGCCATGACCTACGCCGCCAATTTCGGCCTACTGGTGAATCACCATGTCGCCGACCAGTCCCTGGTCGGCGACGGCGTGATGAACGAGGGGCAACTCGCGACCGTTTCCGGTCTCAAGGGCATCCCGGCCGAAGCGGAAACGATCCCGCTTGCCCGCGATCTTCAGCTCGCGGCCCTGACCGGAGCACGCTATCACGCCGCGCAGGTTTCGACCGCCGGGTCGATCGAACTGCTTGCTGCAGCGAGACAGCGCGCCTCGGTCACAGCCGGCATTTCAATCAACAACCTCACGCTCAACGAAAACGATGTGGTGCCCTACCGGAGCTTCTTCAAACTTTCGCCCCCCCTACGCTCAGAAGATGACCGGCAGGCCATGATCGAGGGGCTGAAGGCCGGGACGATCGACGTCATCCATTCCGCTCACGACCCGCAGGACTCGGAGGTCAAGCGCCAGCCCTTCGCCGAGGCGTCGGAGGGCGCCATCGGGCTCGAAACGCTCCTGGCCGCGGCTCTGCGCTTGGTCCATTCGGGCGACGTACCTCTGATGACGGTCCTTCGCGCCATGACCCAGCGGCCGGCCGAAATCCTTGGACTCGCCGCCGGCCGCCTCGCCGTCGGCGCGCCGGCCGACTTCATCGTGGTCGATCTCGACTACCCGTGGGTCGTGGCCGAAAAAGACCTTCTCTCACGCTCGCGGAACACCGCCTTCGAGGGCGCCCGCATGACGGGAGCAGTGATGCAGACCTTCGTTGCAGGCCGCTCCGTCTTCCGCCATGCTGCCTGGCCGAAGGGGGGCAGATGACAGGATACATTCTCGCCGCTGCGATCGCCTATCTGCTGGGTTCGATCCCGTTCGGCCTGCTGATCACCCGCGCGGCCGGCCTCGGGGATGTGCGCAAGATCGGCTCGGGCAACATCGGGGCTACCAATGTGCTGCGTACCGGGCGACGCGAGCTGGCGGCGCTGACGCTTCTTCTCGACGCGCTCAAGGGAACGGCTGCGGTGGTCATTGCGCGAATGTTGTGGCCTGGCGACGCCATGTTCGTCGCCGCGATCGCGGTGTTCATCGGCCACTGTTTCCCCGTCTGGCTCGGATTCAAGGGCGGTAAGGGCGTCGCCACAATGATCGGCGTTCTCCTGGGGCTCGCCTGGCCGGTCGGGCTCATCTTCTGCGCAGTCTGGCTGTTCATTGCCTTTGCGCAGCGCTACTCCTCGCTCTCAGCCATAACCGCGGCCGTTACCTCTCCTATCTTCTGCTATGTCGCGTATTTGATGGGCTGGGCACCGGACGGCACCAAGCTCGCCGCGGTTGCCGCGCTCCTTGCCATACTTCTCGTTTACAACCATCGCGCGAATATCGGCCGACTGCTCAATGGCACTGAGCCGAAAATCGGCGCCGAAAAGAGGCCCGCGGAGCCAGTCTGATGGCGAAGGCGGCTGGAACTGAGCTGTCGCTTGCACAGAAAATCGCCTGGCTCAGGCTGATCCGCACTGACAATGTCGGACCAGTCACGTTTCGGCAGTTGCTCAACCGGGCGGGGTCGGCCGAACAGGCCATTGCGGACCTTCCCGCTCTGGCGTCGCGGGTCGGAATCGGCGCCCGGGTGCCGACAATCTCTGAAGCCGAAGACGAGATCGCCGGCATCGAGAAGCTCGGCGGTCGGCTCGTGGCGTCCGGCGAGCCCGGCTATCCTCCCCTCTTCCGGCACATTGCCGGAGCGCCGCCACTGGTCACGATCATGGGCGGGGAACGCCTCGATCTGTCACGGACCGTCGCCATCGTGGGCGCCCGAAATGCTTCGGCCGCAGGGCAAAGGATGACCGAAGTGCTGGCGAGCGGGCTTGGCGAGGCTGGCTATGTCGTTGTCTCCGGGCTTGCGCGGGGCATCGATGCGGCGGCGCACAAAGCGGCTCTCGCGACCGGCACGGTCGCCGTACTCGCCGGGGGAATCGACAGGGTCTATCCGGAAGAGAATCTCCCGCTGGCGCAGAGCATCATCGAGCATGAGGGGATGCTGCTCACCGAGATGCCGCTCGGCTGGAGCCCTCGTGCGCAAGATTTCCCACGCCGCAACCGCTTGGTCTCGGGGCTTTCGCTGGGTGTAGTGGTGGTCGAAGCGGCAAAGCGATCCGGCTCGCTGATCACAGCGCGGCTGGCGCTAGAGCAAAATCGGGAGGTTTTCGCAGTGCCCGGCTCCCCGCTCGACCCGAGAGCCGAAGGCGGAAACCATCTGATCCAGGAAGGGGCGAAGCTCGTCACGTCGGCCCAGGACATCATCGAGAGCCTCGCCGAGGCCGACCCCACGCGCGCCACACTGCTCGAGCCGGAATGGGATCCGGTCATCGAGGAGAGCTTCGTTGACGTCGATCCGAGCAGCAACGATCGTGCCCGGCTGATAGAGGCGCTCAGCCCAGCTCCCGTCCCTGTCGATCAACTGATTGCGACCGCCGGACTGTCGGTAAACGTTGTGCAAACGCTTCTTCTCGAACTCGATCTGGCCGGTCGGATCGAGTGGTCAAGCGGGCAGTTGGTGGCGCTCAAGCCGTGATTTCCGGAAAATCTTCCCCTACGGGGAAGGGCGGGGTCAGGCTGTGGCGAGGTTGACAGCGCCCCCCCTCTCCACCATTTTCCGCCGCGTTTGAAGCCCCCTCGAAAGCGTTGCGGATGAAACTGGTCGTCGTCGAAAGCCCGGCCAAGGCAAAAACGATCAACAAATACCTTGGCAAGGATTACGAGGTGCTCGCCTCCTATGGGCATGTTCGGGACCTGCCAGCCAAGGATGGCTCCGTTCTCCCCGAAAACGATTTCGCCATGAGCTGGGAGGTCGACGCGGCGTCGCGCAAGCGGCTCAACGACATTGGCAACGCCCTCAAGGATGCCGACGAGCTCATCCTCGCAACCGACCCCGACCGCGAGGGTGAGGCGATCTCATGGCACGTCCTTGACGTGCTGCGGCAGAAAAAGCTCATCAAGGACAAGCCGGTAAGCCGGGTCGTGTTCAACGCCATTACGAAGTCGGCGATCACCGAGGCGATGCGACACCCGCGGGATATCGATGCCCCGCTGGTCGATGCCTATTTGGCGCGCCGGGCGCTCGACTACCTTGTGGGATTTACCCTCTCCCCCATCCTGTGGCGCAAACTGCCCGGCTCGCGGTCCGCCGGCCGGGTGCAGTCTGTGGCCCTCCGCCTCGTCTGCGACCGGGAAGCGGAAATCGAGAAGTTCAAGCCGGTCGAGTACTGGTCTGTCCTTGCCCGGCTTATCGAAAAGGGCAAGGCGTTCGATGCCAGGCTCTATTCAGTCGACGGAAAGGTCACCGACAAGCTCGACATCGCCTCCGGAGAGGAGGCTGGACAGCTCAAGGCTGCGATCGAGGCGGGGCGGTTCGAAGTGCGCTCGGTCGAAAAAAAGCCAACCCGGCGCAATCCCTTCGCGCCGTTCACCACGTCAAGCCTTCAGCAGGATGCGTCATCGCGCCTTGGCTTCTCCCCAAGCCGAACGATGCAACTGGCCCAGCGACTCTACGAAGACGGCATCATCACATACATGCGAACAGACGGCATCGACATGGCTCCCGAGGCCATCGCTGCGGCACGAGGGGCAATCGAGAGGGAGTTCGGGGCGAGCTACCTGCCGGCAACCCCGCGCATCTATCAGAACAAGGCCAAAAACGCACAGGAAGCGCATGAGGCGATCCGTCCCACCGACATGTTCCGCCATCCGGAGACGGTCGGAGACGCCGATCAGCGCAAGCTATACGGCCTCATCTGGCGCCGGACCCTGGCCAGCCAGATGCGTCCGGCGGAGATCGAGCGCACCACGGCCGACATCGCCGTCGACACTCCCTCCCGAGACATCACGCTGCGCGCGGTGGGTTCAGTCGTCACGTTCGCCGGATTCCTCGCCGTCTACGGAGTTGCCGCCAAGGAGGATCGCGACGCCGAAGATCAGGACGATGACGATCGCGAGCTCCCCGCCCTGTCGGTAGGCGACCGCCCGACGCTCGATGAGGCAATCATCGAGCAGCACTTTACCCAACCTCCGCCGCGTTACACCGAAGCCAGCCTTATCAAGAAGATGGAAGAGCTCGGGATCGGTCGCCCCTCGACCTATGCGGCGACCATTTCGGTGCTCCAGGATCGCAACTACGTGCGGCTCGAAAAGCGCGCGCTCGTTCCCGAGGATCGCGGCCGGGTGGTCACTGCGTTTCTCCAGAGCTTCTTTGCCAAACTGGTCGAATAC
Organism: Devosia sp.; assembly: GCA_035548755.1. Taxonomy (GTDB): domain Bacteria; phylum Pseudomonadota; class Alphaproteobacteria; order Rhizobiales; family Devosiaceae; genus Devosia_A. The sequence continues at coordinate 4,618 of DASZSH010000050.1, read as the reverse complement.
GGCTTCACCGCCGGCCTGGAAGAAAAACTGGACCTCATCTCGTCGGGCGAACTGCGCTGGAAGGACGTCCTCCGCGACTTCTGGGAAGATTTCACGCGGCAGACCGAAGAGATCAAGGATCTGCGCGTCTCGCAGGTCCTCGACGCCCTCAACGAGCTTCTCGCAGACCACATTTTCCCGCCGAAGTCGGATGGATCAGATCCGCGCCGATGCCCGAACTGCGGTACAGGACAGCTGTCGCTCAAGCTGGGCAAGTTCGGGGCTTTCATTGGCTGTTCGAACTACCCCGAATGCCGCTACACAATGCAGCTCTCCGATGCCGCCACGGGCGCAGCCGACAATGGCAACGGGGGTGACGGCATCCTTGGCACCGACGAGGAGACGGGACTTCCCGTCTACTTGAAATCCGGCCGCTTCGGACCATATGTGCAGCTCGGCGACGGCGACGAACCGAAGCGATCCTCCCTGCCAAAAGGCTGGTCTCCCGATAGCCTGACGCTCGAGCGAGCGCTCAAGTTGCTGGCGCTGCCTCGCGCGGTCGGCCTTCACCCGGAAACGGGGAAGCCGATCAGCGCGGGCATTGGCCGCTACGGGCCGTTCATCTTGCATGACGGCACCTATGCAAACCTCCCGGACGTCGAGGAAGTCTTCACGGTCGGGCTTAACCGCGCTGTCGACCTCCTTGCGCAGAAGGCCGCCGGCGGCACCCGTTTCGGTCGCGCCCGGGCTGCGGCCGCCGCCATCAAGACGTTCGATCATGCCGAAGGCGCGATCACGGTGCGGGATGGACGCTACGGCCCCTATGTGAACCAGGGCAAGATAAACGCCACCCTGCCGAAGACGCTGAAGCCAGAGGACGTGACGCTCGACCAAGCGCTCGAGCTGATCGCCGAACGCTCTGCCAAAGCCGCTGGTCGGAGGCCTGCCCGCAAGGCCGCTGCGAAGGCGGCGCCCAAGAAGACCCCAGCAAAGAAAGCAGCGGCAAAGAAGGCCGCCTCGACGAAAAGGAAAGTAGACGCCTGACCTGCATCGCAGGGTTGGGCGTGGCACCATGACGAAGCCCACCAAACCCGGATCAGGACAGAAATCCCCCCGGGTCGCCACCACCCTGCCCTCGCGCGACGCGGTGCTCAAGGCAATGGCCGAGCACCCGGAGCTCGACGGCAAGCGCGATCTCGCCCGATATTTCGGCATCCATGGCGATCTCAAGATTCCGTTTAAGCTGCTCCTTAAGGAGATGGAGGGCGAGGGTTTTCTCGCCCGAACGCGCAACCGCGTCCGTCGCACGGCAACACTGCCTCAGGTGGCGGCCCTCGATATTCCCGCCGATGCCGATCCCGACGACCTCCACGCCTTTCCTGCGAACTGGAATGACGAGGACGGTGAGCGGCCGCGCGTAACGATCGAAGTCGGCAGAAACGCCCGCGTTGTCCCAGCGCCGGGGGATCGCATTCTCGCGCGCATCAGCGCGGTCGAGGGCGCGCTCCCACGCTACAGCGCCCGACCGATGAAGATCCTCGAAAAGCCCCGGCGAGGCCAGATCGGCATCGTTCGCCTCGACGAAAGCGGCGCGCGCCTGGTGCCGGTCGATCGCAAGCTCAAGGAAATGCGCATCGACGGTGCCGACCTGGGAGGGGCTCGCGATGGGGACCTCGTCGAAGTGGCGACCAGATACTCCGGTCGGCTGATGATCCCCAAGGCCAAGGTGACGTCGGTTATCGGCAACCCCAGATCGGAAGGCGCGGTCAGCATGATCGCGATCCACAACCTTGATATTCCCTATCGTTTTCCGGCCTCAGTCCTGAAGGAGGCCGAGGCTGCCAGGGAAACCTCGCTCAAGGGGCGGGAGGACTGGAGGCACATCCCCCTGGTCACCATCGATCCGCCTGACGCCAAGGATCACGACGATGCGGTCCATGCCGCCCCCGATCCCGATCCGAAAAACGCCGGCGGCCACATCGTCACCGTAGCGATCGCCGATGTGGCGGCATATGTGCGGCCAGGAACAGCCCTCGACCGCGAGGCGTTCCTGCGCGGCAACTCGGTCTACTTCCCCGATCGGGTCGTGCCGATGCTACCCGAGCGCATCTCGAACGACCTCTGCTCCTTGAAGGAGGGCGAAAACCGTCCCGCACTCGCGGTGCGAATGGTGATCGACGCCAATGGCCGCAAGAAGGGGCATAGCTTCCACCGCGTCCTTTTCCGTTCGGCGGCAAAACTCAGCTATCAACAGGCCCAATCGGCGATCGACGGCCATCCCGACGACAAGACCGGCCCGCTGATCGAGCCAATCCTAGCGCCGCTTTGGGCGGCCTATCGAACCATGGTCAAGGCCCGCGACAGGCGCGGGCCGCTGGACCTCGACCTCCCCGAGCGCAAGATCGTCCTCGATGACCGCGGGATGGTCTCCGATGTCCTCACGCCAGAACGGCTGGAGGCCATGCGCCTTATCGAGGAGATGATGATCGCTGCAAATGTTGCGGCGGCCGAGACCCTCGAAAAGCACAAGAGCGCCCTGCTCTATCGCGTGCACGACAGCCCCAGCCGAGAGAAGCTCGAGGCGTTGCGCGAATTCGTGTCGTCGCTGGCACTGCCGTTCGGCCGCTCAGAAGCCGTGCGAACTTCGGACTTCAACCGGCTCCTTGCGCAGGCGCGCGCTCAAGGCAAAGCCGAACAGGTCAGCGAAATGGTCCTGCGGTCTCAAGCCCAGGCGGAGTACGCCCACGAAAATTACGGGCACTTTGGACTCAACCTCGATCGCTATGCCCACTTCACCTCGCCAATCCGACGCTATGCGGATCTGATCGTGCATCGCGCACTGATCGCCGCGCTCGACCTGGGCGACGATGGCTTGACCGAGCCCGAGGCGAGCCGGCTCGCCGGCATCGCCGAGCACATTTCCATGACCGAGCGGCGCGCAATGCTCGCCGAACGCGAGACGTCCGATCGGCTCCTTGCCGAGTTTCTTGCCAGCAAGGTGGGCGCAGAGTTCGACGGCCGGATCTCCGGGGCGACGCGCTCGGGTCTCTTCGTGCGGCTGCTCGACACGGGCGCCGACGGATTTATCCCCGCTTCAACCATCGGGCGCGACTATTATCGGTTCGTCGAGGACCTGCAGGCCCTTGTTGGCGACCGCACAGGGGAAACGTTCCGGATCGGGGATACTGTCCGGGTGCGGCTGCTCGAGGCGGCGCCGGTGGCGGGCGCCCTCCGCTTCGAGCTCTTGTCGGACGGGTCCCGCGGCAAACCGTCATCTGGGAAACGCGGCGGCGCGCGCCCATTTCGGAGTTACGGCCCCAAGGGCCGCAAAAGGTAGATCTATGCCATTTACTCTGACTGACCCCGACCATCGTTCGGTCGCCAAAGCCGTGTGGAATGGAGTGCGGATGCGCTGCCCGCGTTGCGGCAAAGGGCACCTCTATCGGTCATTCCTCAAGATTGCGGATCACTGCGACGTCTGTGGCGAGGAGCTGTTTCATCACCGAGCGGACGACTTTCCGCCCTATCTGTCGATCTTCATCGTTGGCCACCTGATCGTCGGGATCATGCTCGAGCTTGAGTTGCACGCGACAATCGAGCCATGGGTCTACCTCGTTACGATGGTGCCGGCCGCGGTCATCCTGCCGCTGCTCATCCTGCCGTCGATCAAGGGCGCCGTCGTTGGCATCCAGTGGGCCAACCGAATGCATGGATTCGATCCAGCCAACCGGCCGACAGGACCCGCGCTGCCGGGTTATCGCTGAGGTCCCCCGGTCCGCGCCAGCTTGACAAGGTGGCGCAAATCCGTAGTTTGCGCGCCAAATTCAGGGCTAGCTAGCCCGTTTCCAAAGGAATGCCCAGATGGCGAAAGCCGCCTCGATCAAGATCAAGCTCGTGTCTTCGGCTGACACCGGCTTCTATTACGTGACCAAGAAGAATTCCCGCACCCAGACCGAGAAGCTGAGCTTCACCAAGTACGATCCGGTGGTTCGCAAGCACGTCGAGTTCAAGGAAGCCAAGATCAAGTAGCCGGGCCGAAGAGTCCGACGGAAAAGAAGACCCCGCGCCCAGGCGCGGGGTTTGCTTTTGTGCATGGGAGCCTCGGGAGGCAGTGGCCGGCCCGGAGTGGGTGCCGAAGAGGCCTCACAGCAGCTCCGGACCGGCCGCCCTACGGACTCAGGAGTTGCGGCGGACCTGAGGTGAACCGTAGGGATTTGGGAACAAGGCAGGGCCTCGTCTCCTTGTCGAAAATCTCTACGCCGGCGGCCGGCAAACTCAACTAAACACCCGGCAATTAGTGAAGCATTAACCTTACCGCACTTGCATTTTACAGCAAATGCAAAGAGCAGCAGGGCATGTCGTTTGCGAAGGACATGAGGCTCGACTTTGAGCCCCCTGGAACGAGGCCGAACGCCGTTGCGCCGGCCTTTCACGCGGCGTCGAACACCACGCGATTTCGCCCTTCCCGCTTGGCCCTGTAGAGGGCAACATCGGCGCGCTTGAGGATCATCTCAGGCGTATCGAGGCGACCTTCGTTGAGGGCCACGCCGACTGAGCAGGTCACTGTAAGCGACTGGAGGTCGGCGGTCTCGAAACCCCGTTCGGCAACAGCGGTGCGGACACGCTCGGCGACGCCCTG
>DASZSH010000049.1:0-7868 GCA_035548755.1 Devosia sp. | reverse complement strand
GAACAGCTTCGACATCGCCGTGATGATCGTGGGCATCAACGACCGTCAGAGCATCAAGCTCGATACGGGCTCGGTGAAACCCCTCACGCCCGAATGGGACGACGCCTATAGGCAGCGCGTCTCGGCCTTCGTGAGCGCCATCCACGCCGCCAACAAGCCGCTGATCTGGGTCGGCCTGCCGCCCATGTCCAAGGCCGATCTCTCCACGGCGCTCGGCCAGATCAGCTCCCTGCAGCGCCTCGCCGTGTTCGGCGGGGGTGCCGACTTCCTCGACATCTACGACAAGTTCGTGGACGATAACGGCAGCTACGCCGCCACGGGCCCCGATCTCAACGGCAAGATCGTCAAGATGCGCAAGGATGACGGCATTCACTTCACCAGCGCCGGCGCCGATAAACTGGCGTTCTATCTGAGCCAGCAGATCAAGCTCTATTATCACGGCGGCGGCGCGGTCGGCCTGACCGTCGCCGATGCCCTGGCCGGTACCGATGCCGCCCTGATGGTGCGTCCTCCCTATCAGGGTCTGGGCCAGACTCGTCTGCTCGAGGTCGCGGGCGCCGTGATTCCGCTCACTCAGACGCCCAGGCGCGCGACCGACCTCGTCACTGCCGCGACCGCCCAGCCGGCGGCCGGGGGCGATCCGTTCGACCTCAAGCAGATGCTCGAGGCCCCGCGCGGCCGGGTCGACGATTTCGGCGTGGGCATGGAGGCGGCCGCCCCCGGCCGTCAGACCGCCAACTAGCGCATCACCTGGCCGCTCTGTTCGGTGATGAAGGCGTCGAACGCGGCGAACACCTGCGAGCGGATGGCGTCGTTCTCCATGAACAGTTCGTGGCGCGCCGCCGGGATGATGGCGTGCCGGCCGGTGCGCATCCTCAGGCCCAGCTGCTCGATCGCGCTGGTCGAGACCACCTGGTCAAGTGCCGCCGCGAGCATCATCACCGGCGTCTTGACCGCGAGCGGAAAGCGGTCGGTTGCCGCATAGGCCATCGCGTGCATGGCCGCCGCGCCCCACTTCACTGTCGGCTTGCCCACGATCAGGTCGGGCCGCTCGCGCCAGGTGTCGACCGTGCGCATATAGCGCACGAAGTCCGAGGTCAGCGGGTTGCCCGCGAAGGCGCGCTCGCTCGGCAGCTCGTCGGCCGCCCGTCCCACCGGCATCTGGCCCAGCCCGATCAGCGAGAGCGCGTCGGCCACCGCCGCCATGCCGGCAAAGCTCAGCGGCTGGCGGTCGAGCCCCACCATCGGCGCGCTCAGGAAAATGCGGTCGAACATCATGCGGTCGCGTGTGCCCGCGATCAGTGCCACGAGCCCGCCCATCGAGTGGCCGACCAGATAGAACGGGCCCGGGCAGTCTGGCAGCAGGATGTTGGCGTGAAAGCTCCTCAGATCGGTCCAGTAGTCCTCGAAGCTGCGCACATGCCCCAGCCGCCGGTTGCGGATCAGCCGGTCGGAGCCGCCCTGGCCGCGCCAGTCGAAGGTCGCGACCGCAAAGCCGCGCTTCTGGAAGTCTCCGATCGTCTCGAAATACTTTTCGATGAACTCGGTGCGGCCCTGCACGAGGCACACCGTGCCCTTGGCAGCCCCCTCGGTCTTGGGAAAGGTCGCATAGCGGATGCGCACTTTGTCCGGGGTCGTGAAATATCCCGCGCGCACGCCCTGCGGGGCGGGGTTGGAGGGCAGGACCGCCAGTTTCGGCCCGTCCGGATCGACGACAGCGTTCATAGCCTCGTGATTACTTTATTCCGCGCACGGCGGAAACGGCCCCTCGGGGAGCAATCCCGGAAAGCGGAAAAGCCAGCATTCCCTTGGGGGAACACTGGCTTTCCTCTGAATTGATCGCCGTGCGGGGGGCGGGTGACGGCGATCCGTTCGGGGTGTGCCGTTGCAGCAGACAGCGAGCACAGGTGCGGTTCTATAAGGGAGCGTCTGAAGCCATCATGAGGCCGATATTCAGCTTGCGTTCATCCTCCCCCGCGGGCCGGGAAAGCCCCGGAATCCGGGCTCCTGCCGCCTCTTGAAGCAAGCCGCCCCGCGACCTATCTGAGGCTCGTCCGCCGGCGCGCCGCCGGGGACCGGGACACCCGGGAATGCGCTCTCGCCTCTGATCGGGAGGGCGCGTGGGACACCCGAACCACACCACGTTGCTCACTTTGGAGAATGTGCCATGCAGACCTACGATTTTTCCCCCTTCTATCGTTCCACCGTCGGCTTCGACCGGCTGTTCGATCGCCTCGACAGCCTGGTGAGCCAGGAGCAGAAGACCTATCCGCCCTACAACATCGAGAAGCTCGGCAACGACGCCTATCGCATCTCGATCGCCGTGGCCGGCTTCGCCGAGGGCGATCTCGCCATCGAGTCCAAGGAGAACAGCCTACTGATCAAGGGCGCCAAGGCCTCCGCGACCGACGAGAAGACCCGCGAGTTCCTCCATCGCGGCATTGCCGAGCGCGCCTTCGAGCTGCGCTTCCAGCTTGCCGAGTATGTCGAGGTGACGGGGGCCTCCCTCGAGAACGGCCTGCTTCACGTCGAGCTCAAGCGCGAACTGCCCGAGTCCAAGAAGGCCCGCGCCATCGAGATCAAGAGCGCGGCGCCCAGGAGCATCGAGAACGCTTCGGTCAACTAATTCCGGTCACGAACGGCCTGCTCCGCGCCCCGATCGGCTGAACAGGCCGTCCCGGCACTGCTTGGCTGGATCGGCCGGGGCCATTGGCCCCTGACCGGAGAAGGCGAACGGAATTGAGGGCGCGGGGCCGCTTCTGGACCCGCGCCTTTTGCATGCCGCCCCGGCGGCACAGGCTTTGGACGGAACCGGCCCGACCGGCTATGGGTTTCGTCTCCATCCCAGCGTCAAAGGACCCCGTCCATGAAATCTCCCGACATCGGCCTCAAGTCCAACACCAGAACCGCCATGGTGGCGCTCTGCAACGCCCGCCTCGCCGACACCATCGACCTCGCGCTCGCCGTCAAGCAGGCGCACTGGAACCTCAAGGGCCCGACCTTCATTGCGGTGCATGAGCTGCTCGACATGCTGCGCGATCATCTCGACGCCAATGCCGATACCGTGGCCGAGCGCGTCGCCCAGCTCGATGGAGTGGCGCTCGGCACCACCCAGGCGGTGGGCGAGGCCTCCGCCCTGCCGGCCTATCCCACCGGCATCAGCAAGGTTGCCGATCATCTGGCCGCGCTGGTCGAGCGCTATGCCGCCCTGAGCAAGGCGGTGCGCGAGGCCATCGACACGGCCGACGACGCCGGCGATGCAGGCACCGCCGACATCTTCACCTCCTTCTCCCGCGATCTCGACAAGGACCTGTGGTTCCTCAGGAGCCACCTGGAGTAGTCACCGCGGGTCGCGCGGGTCCATCCGTGAAGGGGCTCTCGTGCTAGCAGCTATGCCTACTCGCATGCTGCGTCGCCGTCTTGAATGGACGGGCACTCCTCGGATGATGACGACGGCGGTGGCGGCGGAGCGGCCTCGGTGCCCGTCGCCTGCTGGAACGGGCCGGTCCAGTCGTGGCCCGGAGAGCACTCCGCCGCATGCACCTGCGGATCGGAAATCATCACGCCGAAGCAGTCGAGAAAGTGCTGCACCTGGTCTGTGCTGCCCGGTGTCACCGTCTGAGAGCTTGCCGGTCCGCTGAGCGCAAGCAGACCCATGCCGATCGCCGCTGCGCCGGTCGCGAGGATCTTTGCGACACGCGCAGCTCGTCGGGAATTCGTATTCGCCGCCATTTCGGCCTCCAGGAAAGAGGCCCCCTGCACAAACAACACTGGCACCGCCCGCCGGTGGAATCAATCCACCGGACGGTTGATGTTGCGCAGGTGTGGGAAAAGTTCAGCGCGCGGCAAGTTGCCGATAGGTCATCAGCGCGCTCAGGCAGTGCTGAGTCGAATCGATCCGCATCGCAAGACTTTGCGCGCCGTTGCGGAAACCGCCCGCGAAATTGGCGAGCTTGGGATCTTCGTAGAAATTCTGGGCGCCGAAGGTGATTCGCGTCTGCCCCGGCCGCACCTGCAGCGCAAGACTGCTTTGGAGGTCCGTCTCCATCCGCTGTCGCAGGGCCGCGACCAGTTCGCCCGTTCGTCCGCCCTTTCCGAGCGCCACGAGCCCGGCCCCCAGGCCTTCCGCGGCCGCGCAGCTGTTCGCGCCAGGCGAGGGCGCGGGGGCGAGCGTGTTGAGATATTTGACGCCCATATCCTCGATGAAATCGAGAAACCGCGCATCGCCCGTCGTCGCGTAGCGCTGCGCCGACGCCATCAGGCCCCAGTGGAAGAACTGCTGATCGGGATGTTCCAGAAAATGCGCCATCAGGCCCTTGTCTGCCGCCGTCACGAGCCGGCCGGCGAGCGCGTCGTCCGGCTGCAGGTCCACCCAGCGCGCCAGCCCATACCAGGCCTCCCCGCTGGCGTACGAATCGGCCGCCCCGGCGTCGGGCGGCGAGGGGAACGTCCCGTCGGCCCGCTGCGTCGCCGCCAGTCCGCGCACCCAGGCGGAGGCCGCTTCGCGCAGTCCGGCATCGGGCGCCATCCGCAGCTGATAGACGGCCGCAAGCAGCGCCAGCGCGGTGGCGCCCACCCGCGCCCCGCCCGCTGTGCCGTCGGCCGATACGAGCACGCCATCGCCGATCGTCGCCGGATGCTTGAGCGCATAGTCGAGCGCCCGCCGCGCCGGTTCGCGCGCCGCCTCCTCGCCGCCGAGAAAGACATACTGGCTCAGCCCATAGGCGCCGCCCGCCTGCCGGACGATGTTGTCGCTGCCGGTGAAGCGTCCGGCAAGAAAGTCGAACTCGTAAAGGAAGCGTCCATCGGCCGTTTCGACCGAGATCATGTAGCGCGCGGCCGCCTGCGCCGCGGCAAATGCCGCATCCGCCGTCAGTTCCGCCGCCGAGGATTCGCCTGCCGCCAGCAGCAGTCCTGCGGCCGCCAGGCACATCGCGCCCATTCGCAACGTCGTGTCCTCCCTTCGGCCGCCCGATCCCGTGCGGCCTCCGCCTGTGGCCAGGGGCGCGCGGCCGGGCAGGGGGAGAAAGGATGGTGGGTGTGACAGGGATTGAACCTGTGACCCCCGCCGTGTGAAGGCGATGCTCTCCCGCTGAGCTACACACCCATCCTCGGGAACGCCGAAAGGCGCTGGCTTTACAAGGAGATGGTGGGTGTAACAGGGATTGAACCTGTGACCCCTACCATGTCAAGGTAGTGCTCTCCCGCTGAGCTATACACCCATCTTCCGAGGCGCCGGATCGCTCCGTCGCGGCGCGGATAGACCATAAAAGCCGCGGACCGGTCAAGCGTCAATGCCATCGCTGTCTGTTCTTGCGGCTCACGCCGCCAGCAGCCGCTCGACCTCGTTGACGAGGTCCTTGAGATGGAACGGCTTGCTCAGCACCGAGGCGTCCCTTGGCGCCTCGCTGTCGGGGTTGAGCGCCACCGCGGCAAATCCGGTGATGAACATCACCTTGAGATCGGGATCCAGTTCGGTCGCCCGGCGCGCCAGCTCGATCCCGTCCATCTCGGGCATCACGATGTCGCTCAGAAGCAGCGCGAACGGCTCCTCGCGCAGCCGCTCATAGGCCGATCTGCCGTTGTCGAAGGAGACCACCTCGTAGCCGGCGTTCTTGAGCGCGCGGGTGAGGAACTGGCGCATGTCGTTGTCGTCTTCCGCCAGAAGGATCCGCTTCATCGCCCTGAGTTTCCCCGCCGCACCCGTCCCTGGGGCGCCGTCATGTTTAATCGAGTTTTGTTGAATGGCAACGCCCCTTCCGCGAATCTGGACAAAGGTTTGATCGGGATGCAGGATATCGCCTTAGACGACGACGTTTGGGGCGCGATTTGCGATCCGACTACTGGGACAGACCGGCTTTCGAGACCATCAGGCCTCGCCGGTTGACTGCGCCCATCGTGTTCAACTCCGCCCATTCCGGCCGCGACTATCCCGACCGTTTCCTCAGCATGACGCGGCTCGATCATCACTCGATCCGCCAGTCCGAGGATGCCTGGGTCGATGAGCTGTTTTCGCGCGCCCCGCATCTGGGCACGCCGCTCCTGCGCGCCCATTTCCCGCGCGCCTATCTCGACGTCAACCGCGAGCCCTGGGAGCTCGATCCGCAGATGTTCGCCGAGCCTCTGTCGGATCGCTTCAATACCACGAGCCCGCGCGTCGCCGCGGGGCTGGGCACGCTCGCCCGCGTTGTCGCCGAGAACAAGCCGATCTATCGCGAGCGCCTCACCATGGAGGATGCGCGCATGCGCATCGAGGGCATCTACCTGCCCTATCACGCCACCCTGCAGCGGCTGCTCAGCGATGCCGTCAACGCCTTCGGCGCGGCGGTGCTGATCGACTGCCATTCGATGCCCCGCATCGCCCGCTCCGGCGACCGGCTCGGCCCCGATATCGTGCTGGGCGATCGCTATGGCACCACCTGCGCGCAGGGGCTGGTCGATCTGTGTGAGATGGTGTTCGCCGGCGCCGGCCTGCGCGTTGCGCGCAACCGGCCCTATGCTGGCGGTTTCATCGCCCGCACCTATGGGCGGCCGCAGCACGGCCTTCACGCGCTTCAGGTCGAGATCTCGCGCCACCTCTACATGGATGAGGTGACGCTCGAGAAGAACGAAGGATTCAACATGATCCGTCAGCTCGTCGAGCGCCTGACTCTCGCTTTGATCGGCTACGACCTCACCCTTCTCAACGCGCCGCAGCACCAGCCCGCCCGGGCGGCCGAATAGGGCCGCTCATAGAGAAGGGGCCGCTCGTTCTCGAGGCGGCCCCAGTCAAGGGAGGAAACGATGGCGGCCCGCATCTGCCTAGAAGCGAAGACGGAACCCGCAGGCCGCCCATCCATCATGCATCTTCGGCGTGAACTGATTTGCCTTGTCATACAAGTGACACGGAAGTCTTCAACAGGCGGCCCATCCGCTCTGTTGCATAAATGAATCACTTGCTCATCGGCAAAAATGACGATCCTGTGACGGCGCTCGCCTGCTATGGCGTTGCACCAGAACGACAATCTTGTCCGGAGCTGTGATCATGCCGACCCCTGGCCTTGCCGGCCTCGATCCGGCCCTCGTGCGCCAAGCCATGCTCGATGCGGCCGCCGCCGCCGCTGGCCGGACGCTTGCGGGCTTTCGCACCGGCCTTGCGGTCGAGAACAAATGGGAATCCGGTTTCGACCCGGTGACCGCCGCCGATCGCGATGCGGAGATCGCCATTCGCGCTGTGCTCGCCGGCCGCTTTCCCGAGCATGGCATCATCGGCGAGGAATGGGACGCTAAGGCCTCGGCCGGTGCGTACGACTGGATCGTCGATCCAATCGATGGCACCCGCGCCTTCATCTCCGGCGTGCCCGTCTGGGGCACGCTGATCGGCCTCATGCACCGGGGCCGCGCCGTCGCGGGCCTGATGGCGCAGCCCTTCACCGGCGAAATGTGGATGGCGGTTGCGGGGAACGGCGAGTTCCATCATGCCGGCGCATCCATCCCTCTGCGCACGAGCGGGGTGACCGAGCTCGCCCGCGCCAAGATGACCGCCACCTCGCCCGACCTCTTTCCGCGCGCCGGGCCCGCCGCGGCCGCCGCCTGGACGCGTCTCAGCGCGCGCGTGCTGCAGACGCGCTGGGGCCTTGATTGCTACGGCTATTGCCTGCTCGCTTCCGGCCACATCGACATCGTCTGCGAGGCCGGCCTCAAGAACGTCGACATCGCTCCGCTCGTGCCCATCATCGAGGCCGCCGGAGGCGTCGTCACCACCTGGGAGGGCGGCCGCCCCGAACAGGGCGGCAACTGCCTCGCCGCCGCCACCCCCGAACTGCACTCCGCCGCGCTGAAACTGCTCAGGGGGTGAGGGGCGTCAGCGGGCGCAACGCTTCGCTCCT
>DASZSH010000048.1:0-7706 GCA_035548755.1 Devosia sp. | reverse complement strand
CCTCAAGAAGCCCGGCCGGATCACCGTCGAGTTCCTCGACCCCATCCCCGCGGGCCTCGACCGCCGCCGCTTCATGAAGGAGCTGGAGACCCGCCTCGAGGGGGCGAGCCGGAGGCTGCTGGAAGCGCCTGCAAATCCGCCAGCCTAGGTCGGCGCAAGGGCGTGTTTTCCCGGCTTCTTCCTCAGCTTTTGCACAAGCTCTCTGGGGACTCTTGGAAATTCATCCTCGGGATTGATGCCGAGGTCCCTTGTGAATTGGCTGAGTAATTCCTATATATCTGAAATCATTTAGTAATTTATTCATAGGATACACTGAGCCTAGGGGAAACATTTCCGGAACGGTTATGGTTGATTTGACCGTTCCAAGGCTCCTAGACTGGCGGCCCTTTTTGGCCGCCCCGATCATGAGAGAGTCTTGCGATGCCGCAAGTGACCGCGATCTCCCAGCAGATCTGGGACATGAAATACCGCTTCAAGACGATCGACGGGCAGGCCGTCGACCGCACGATCGAGGATAGCTGGCGGCGCGTGGCCGAGGCGCTGGCCGAGCCCGAGGCGGATCGCGAGCGCTGGGCGGGCGAGTTCTATCGCGCGCTCGAGGATTTCAAGTTCCTGCCCGCGGGCCGCATCCTGGCCGGCGCCGGCACCGAGCGCACGGTCACGCTCTTTAACTGCTTCGTGATGGGCACGATTCCCGACGATATGGGCGGGATCTTCACCCATCTGCGCGAGGCGGCCTTGACCATGCAGCAGGGCGGCGGCATCGGCTACGACTTCTCGACGCTGCGCCCGCGCGGCGCGCCGGTGAAAGGCGTCGGCGCCGACGCCTCGGGCCCGCTCTCCTTCATGGATGTGTGGGACGCGATGTGCCGCACCATCATGAGCGCCGGCCATCGCCGCGGGGCCATGATGGCGACGATGCGCTGCGACCATCCCGACATCGAGGCCTTCATCGAGGCCAAGCGCGAGCCCGGGCGCCTGCGCATGTTCAACCTCTCGGTGCTCGTCACCGACGCCTTCATGACGGCGATCCAGCAGGACGCGCCCTGGGAGCTGAAGTTCAACGGCACCACCTTCAAGGTGCTGCAGGCGCGCGAGCTGTGGGACAAGATCATGCGCGCGACCTACGGCTATGCCGAGCCGGGCGTGATCTTCATCGACCGCATCAACCGGCGGAACAACCTCTATTACTGCGAGACCATCAGCGCCACAAATCCATGCGGCGAGCAGCCGTTGCCGCCCTATGGCGCCTGCCTCCTGGGCTCGATCAATCTCCCGGCCCTGGTGACGTCGCCCTTCGAGGCCGACGCCCATCTCGATCTCGAGGCGCTCGACCGGCTGGTCCGCACCGCCGTGCGGGCGATGGACAACGTCGTCGACATCTCGCGCTTCCCGCTGCCGCAGCAGGCCGAGGAGGCGCGCGGCAAGCGGCGCATCGGGCTCGGCGTCACCGGCCTCGCCGACGCGCTCATCATGGTGCGCGCGCGCTACGGCTCGGGTCCGGCGGTGGCGCTGACCGAGCAGTGGCTGAAGGCGATCCAGCGCTCGGCCTATCTGGCCTCTGCCGAGATCGCGGCCGAGAAGGGCTCCTTCCCGCTCTATGACGCCGGCGCCTATCTCGCGGGCGAGACCGTGCGCGAGCTCGATCCGGACGTCCAGGAAGCGATCGCGCAGCACGGCATCAGGAACTCGCTCCTGACCTCGATCGCGCCCACCGGCACGATCTCGCTCTTCGCCGACAATGTCTCCTCGGGCCTCGAGCCGGTCTTCAGCTTCAAATACACCCGCAATGTGCTGATGCCGGACGGCACGCGCGCGCAGGAAGAGGTGAGCGACTACGCCTACCGCCTGTTCCGGCGGCTCAAGGGCGAGACGGCGCCGCTGCCCGATTATTTCGTCGACGCCCAGACGCTGACGCCCGGCGACCATGTCGTCATGCAGGCGGCGGTGCAGAAATATGTCGACAGCTCGATCTCGAAGACGATCAACGTGCCGGTCGATCTCTCCTTCGAGGCCTTCAAGGACGTCTACGCCCAGGCCTACGAGCTGGGCTGCAAGGGCTGCACCACCTACCGGCCGAACGAGATCACCGGCGCCGTGCTCGAGGCCAAAGCGCCCGAACCCAAGGCCCAGGCCGAGCTGCCGCTCGTGGCGCCGCAGCCCAAGGCCAAGGATCCGTTCGAGGCCGGCGGCGTGATCTATATGACGCGCCCGCTCGACCGGCCGGAGGCACTGCCGGGCAAGACCTACAAGCTGCGCTGGCCCGAGAGCGACCATGCGCTCTACATCACCATCAACGACGTGATCCAGGACGGCCGGCGCCGGCCCTTCGAGGTCTTCATCAACTCGAAGAACATGGAGCATTACGCCTGGACCGTGGCGCTCACCCGCATGATCAGCGCGGTCTTCCGGCGCGGCGGCGACGTCTCCTTCGTGGTGGAGGAGCTCAAGGCCGTGTTCGATCCGCGCGGCGGCAGCTGGATGGACGGCAAATACGTGCCCTCGCTCCTGGCGGCCCTGGGCGAGGTGATCGAACGCCACATGATCGAGATCGGCTTCATGCCGGCGCACCAGACGCCCGGCCTGGCGCTCGAGAGCCAGCGCAAGATCGTGAACCTGCCGGCGGCGAACGCGCAGGGCGCCTCGGATCCCGAGCGCCACAGCCTCCTGCCGCGCTGCCCCAAATGCAGCCAGCCCTCGCTGATCCGCCAGGAAGGCTGCGATCTCTGCACCTCCTGCGGCTATTCCAAGTGTAGCTGAGGCGGAAGCGGCGCCGGCGCATGGGGCGCCCCTGCCCTCACTGCGGCCAGCGCATCAGCCGCATCGTGGACGAATGCCCTTATTGTGGCACCAAGGTCCAGCCCCAGCGACCCTGGTATATCTGGATCCTGGGCGGGATCATGGTGCTGATCCTGTTCCTCTGGCTGGGCGATCCCGCAAGTCTCGGCCATTTCGCCGAGACGCTCTTCAGCTTCGCGCGGGAGCTGGGCAGCGGGACACCATAAGATCCCGATAGCAGAGACGCGTCCCGCTTTCGCACTCACTCGTCACCCCCGCGAAAGCGGGAGTCCATGGTCATCGCAAACTCTGACCGTTCCCCGTCCTCCATTGACTTGGACCCCCGCTTTCGCGGAGGTGACGTAAGGAGAGACGGCGACGCCCTCACCCCTTCGCCCTGCCCCGCGTCTCGGCCTTTTCCGCCTGGGCCAGGATCCGGTGCAGGGGGCCGTCGGCGATGCCGAGCTGGTCGAGATGGCGCACGGTGTTGCGCAGATAGTCGAGATTGCTGCCGGCGCTGCCATGGCCCTCGCGGATGATGCGCAGGAGCTTCGCGGGCGCCAGCTTGCCGGCATATTGCGGATGACGATGATCGGCGAGATAGGTGGCGGCCCGCACGCGCTTGCCGCCTTCGAGCTCGACCGTCACATAGCGCGGCTCATAGACGCCCGTGACCATCTCGCGCTCATGGAGATAGTCGGCGACCCGGATCGCATGCTCCGGCGCGATCCGGAAGGCGCGGCCACGGCAGGCGCCGCCGCGATCCAGCCCCAGCACCAGACCCGGCTTCTCGACCGTGCCGCGGTAATGCACCGACCAGATGCAGAAGGCGCGATGCCAGCCGCGCAGCAGCGCCGAGGCGGCCTGCACGAAGGGAAATTCCGGCCGCCACATCAGCGAGCCATAGCCGAACACCCAGAAGGCGCCCTTGGGTGGCACCAGCAGACGGCGGCTTTCGATCAGCGGGCCCTCATCCATGATGTCTCAACCGCCCGCCGGCCGCCGCATGACCAGCGCCACGCCCAGCGCCGTCAGCGCCATGCCGAAGAGCGACAGCGGTCCCAGGCTTTCGCTGAAGAAGATCCAGCCCAGCAGCGCCGCCACGGGTGGCGTCAGGTAGAACAGGCTGGTGACGCGCGAGGCGGCCCCTTTGCGGATCAGGAGATAGAAGATCGTCATCGCGCCGAAGGAGAGAACCAGGATGAGCCAAGCCAGCGCAAAGAAGAGCTCGCCCGTCCATTCGACCGGCCCCCACCCTATCAGCAGCGACAGCGGCAACAGGACGAGGCTGGCCGCCGCATACTGGATGAACATGCCGGTTCTGAGATCGACCTCGCTGCAGAAGCGCTTCTGATAGAGCGTTGCAGAGGTGACGCCGATCAGCCCGACGAAGGCCAGCGCCACGCCCCAGCTCTGCGCGGCATCGAAATGAAGCTTCCCGCCCAGCACCAGCGCCACGCCGACCAACCCGATCGCAAAACCCAGCCATTGCAGAGGCGAAACCTTCTCGCCGAGAAGCGGCCCGACCACCGCCGCGGTCAGCAGCGGCTGCAGCCCCACGATCAGGGCGCTGACGCCCGACGGGATGCCGGCCGAGATCGCGGAATAGACGCCGCCCAGATAGAGCGAGTGCATCAGCAATCCGACCATCGCCACATGGCCGCGCATGCGCCAGCTTCCGGGCCAAGGCGCGCGGGTCATCAGGCAGAACGGCAGCATCAGGATCGCGGCGGTCCCGAAACGCAGGCAGAGAAAGGTGAGCGGTGGCGCGTAGGGCAGGCCCAGGCGTGCGCCGGTGAAGCCGGTCGCCCACATGAGCACGAACGCCGCCGGAACCGCCCCTTGCAGCAGGCGCATGGTCGGGGAGGCCGCAGAAGCTGCGGGAGGCGCGCTCATGACATGCGGATAAGGAAGCGGGAATCAAGGGACGGGGCCAAGCCGGTTTCATCATAGCGGGCAATCCCGCTCGGGCAAGCGCGCCCGGGGAGCGGCAAATCTGCTACATCTGTCACCATGACAAGAAGAGCGGCCATCGCCTCGGTCTCGATCCTGCTCGGCCTCGCCGCACTCGCCGGCGGCTGGGCGGTCTGGTGGCATCTCGCCGCCCGGCAGCTCGCCTCCTCGATCGATCTCTGGATCGCGGCGCGGCGGGCCGAAGGCTACAGGATCGAGGCCGTCCGCGATCCGATCGCCGGCTTCCCCTTTCATCTGCGCACGCGGATCGCGGCACCGTCGGCCGCCGCCGCGGACGGCTCCTGGTCCTGGTCCGGGCCGGATCTCGCGATCGAGGCGCCGGCCTGGGCGCCGCTCCATATCGCCTTCCTCATGGCCGGTGCGCATCAGGTCGCGAGCCGGGGCCATCATTACGACGTGCAGGCAGTGACGGCGGGCGGCAGCCTCGAGCTCGCGCGCGATGGGCGGCTCGACCGGATGAGCCTCCTGGCGGGCGGCATCAGCGCCCGGGAACCGGAACAGCCGCCCGCGACGATCGCGACCTTGAGCGCGGTGCTGGGCCAGCCGGCACCCGACCCGGCCACGCCGGTCCCCACCAGCCTCACCTTCGACCTCGGCGCCGAGACCATCCAGCTGCCGCCCGATCCGCGGCTCGCGCTCGGCTCCTCCATCGAGAAGCTGGGCCTGGCGGGGCGGCTCGAGGGGCCGCCGCCGCGCGGCCTCGATGCCGCCGCGCTCGGCGCCTGGCGCGATGCGGGCGGTGCCGTCGATCTCGACCTGTTCACGATCGCCTGGGGACCGCTCAGCATCTCGGGCAGCGGCACCCTTTCGCTCGACGGCACTTTGCGCCCGCTGGCCGCGGCCACGACCGAGATCCGCGGCGCGACGGAGACGCTGGTGGCGCTGGCCCAGGCCGGCCTGATGCGCTCGAACGACGCGCAACTCGCGGCCCTGGCCCTGGCGCTCCTCACCGACGATCAGGGGCGCCTGAAGCTCCCGCTCACCGCCCAGGACGGCGAGCTCAGCGCCGGGCCGGTCAAGCTCGCGACGCTGCAGCCGGTGGTGCGGTAGGGACGGCGCCCCCTCTCACACGTCATCCCCGCGGAAGAGCGCGTGAAGAAATCGAGAGCACCACGCAAGGGCGTAGCAAACACTCAAGCCCCCTCCCGTTGCGGGAGGGGGTTGGGGGAGGGGTGCCACGGACGCAGCCGGGGGCATCCCTGCGATCAATCACCGCTCTGGAGGCAGAAGGCCTGGACAGGGCGCCAAGCGAGCGAGCCCGAGCAGATCAGGCTCCGCTTGTTTGCCAGGATCTCGCACGGCATCGCCCCTCCCCCAGCCCCCTCCCGCACGGGGAGGGGGCGAGAGAGTTCTTTGGCATCGCCGATTTCTTCACACGCTCTTTCGCGGGGATGACGACCGTGCGGAGGCGATGACCGGGCGTCGAGACGACAGTGACTCACCCGCCCCGGGCCGCCTTCTGCAGCTTCTCGTCGACCTCGACGCGCCAGCCGTTGACGAGGCGGTTGGTCTCGTTGGCCATGCCGACCACGGCCATCAGCTCGGCCAGCATCGCGTCGGTGGCGCCGGCCTTGCGGGCGCCCGCCATGTGGCTGACGATGCAGTATTCGCAATTGTTGGTGACGCTGACGGCGAGATAGATCAGCTCCTTGGTGCGGGCGTCGAGCGCGCCCGGCGTCATCACCTCCTTCACGCTCTCCCAGGTGCGCTTCAGGGTCTTGGGATCGTTGGCGATGGCCTTCCAGAAATTGTTGATCCAGTCGACATTGCGCGTCTTCATGATGTCGTCATAGACCGCGCGCACCTCGGGTCCGGCGTCCGCGTATTCGATCAGCTTCACCAGCGCCATGATCGTCGCTCCATCGCATGATTGTCAGGCTGGGGCGGATGCTGGCACGATCCCGGCACGGCGGCCAGGGGCTTGGAACCGGCCGGAAAGCGGGAACAGGACATGACGGCGATCAAGGCACGGCCCTTCGACTATCCCTATGACGGCAGGCTCGATCCGGCGCGCACGGCGCTGCTGGTCATCGATCTCCAGGTCGATTTCCTCTCGGAAGAGGGCTATTTCGCGCGGCAGGGCTACGACGCCTCGGCCCTGCGCGCGATCATCCCGGCGGTGCGCGCGCTGATCGCAGCGGCGCGGCAGGCCGGCTGCCCCGTGATCTATACGCGCCAGGGCTATCGCAGCGATCTCGCCGACCGGACGGCCTACGAGCAGTGGCGCCACAAGCGCGCCAACCTGCCGGTGGGCGAGCCCGGCCCCTGCGGCCGTCTCCTGGTGCGCGGCGAGCCCGGCTTCCAGATCATCCCCGAGCTCGAGCCGGCACCTCAGGACATCATCGTCGACAAGACCGCCAACGGCGCCTTCTATGCGACCGACCTCGACCATGTGCTGCGCGCGCGCGGCATCACCCATCTGCTCTTCACAGGCTGCACCACCGATGTCTGCGTGCACACCACGCTGCGCGAGGCCAACGACCGCAACTATCAATGCCTGCTGGTGGAGGATGGTTGCGCCAGCGGCGACGCCTATGCCCATGAGGCCGCCGTCTACATGACCACGATCGAGGGCGGTCTCTTCGGCGTCGTCGCCAAGGCCCAGGACGTGATCGCAGGGCTCGCCTCGCTGCGTTAGCGCACGCCTGTCAGCGCCCCTCTGCTAGCGGTCGGCCTCGCGGCGGTGCATCTCGACCATCGCGGCGAGGCTGGGGGCTGTCCCATCCGGCTTGACCGGAACGGGTGGCGGCTTGGTGGCGCCCGTGCCGGTCCGGCCGGCGCGCCGGTCGATCCAGAAGCTCGTGAGCCCCATCTGCTTCGCCGGCACATGGTCGTGGAACAGGCTCTGCGCCGTGTGCAGCACCTTGCCCTTGGGAATGCCCATGGCGGCGAGCTTGGCCAGCGCCACCTCGAAATGCTTCAAGGCCGGCTTGTAGGAGCCGACATCCTCCGCC
>DASZSH010000047.1:0-11353 GCA_035548755.1 Devosia sp. | reverse complement strand
GCCAAACTCGCCGACGCTGGTCTCGTGGCGGCAGTTAAGGGGGAGGCCGACAAACGCTCGACGCGGCTGTCACTGACCGAGGCGGGACGCGAGGCTTTCGCCAGGCTCAATCGCGCGACCGATGAACTCTTCCGCGATCTTCTCAGTCCGCTCAGTGCGGCGCAGCGAAAGTCCCTCGCCGGCGCAATGGGGACCATCCGGAACATTCTCGGCGCCCCCCAGCGAAAGGGACCGGTGATCCTCAGGCCGCACCGGGTTGGCGACTATGGCTGGATGATCCACCGGCAGGGCATTCTCTACAATCGGCAGTTTGGATGGAACATCGATTTCGAAGCGCTCATTGCCGGAATCTACAACGAGTTTCACAACGCGCCCGAATCGCCGCCGAAGGAACTTTGGGTGGCCGAGCAGAATGGGGGCATCGTCGGGTCCGTTTTCGTCATGCCGAGCGAGGGCCTGCCGGACTCAGCGCAGCTCAGGATGCTTTACGTCGAAGCCAGCGCGCGCGGACAGGGCGTAGGCACGACGCTTGTGGCGCAGGCGGTGAACTTCGCACGCGACAACGGTTACGCGCGGATGCGCCTTTGGACACACACCGTTCAGGAGTCGGCCAGACGCATCTATGCTGCGGCCGGATTCAAGGTCGTCGAAACGATCGAGGAGTTCAATTTCGGGAAAAAGATGACCGGGGAAATCTGGGAGCTGGCCCTTCGATGAATGAAGAAGGGTAGAACGGCATATTACGGCTACGGCCGGCCGTATCAGTAGCCACGCTGTCGATCGACAACGTTTGGGAGCGGAACGCCGGACTCGTGGTCGCGGATAATCTTCGCAAAATAGCGAACGCCGGCATCAACATTGCTAATGGCGGCGATATGCGGTGTCAGATAGGCGTTGTCGAGGCTCCATAGGGGGCTATGGGGGCTGAGCGGCTCGCTCTCGAAGACGTCAAGGCTTGCGGCCCCGAGCGTCCCGTCGGTGAGGGCTTTGACGATGTCCGCTTCGATCTGGTGACCGCCGCGTGCCGCGTTGACAATGACGGGCCCGCCGTCGAGGTTTCGCCGAAGCTTGCGGAAGAGGTCGTAGTTCAGGATGCCGCGGGTATCGGGCGTCAGCGGCAACAGGCAACACAGGATGTCCGTCTCCGCAGCGAACGCATCGAACGCGTTGCCGGCAAAGGTCCTCACCCCGGGGATCGACTTGGGCGCGCGGGACCAGCCCAGAACGGTGAAACCGAGAGCCGCGAGCTTACGCGCCGCATCGCTGCCCAGAACGCCCAGGCCCATCACGCCGACATTGGTCTCGCGGGCCGCAGGCGGATAGTGCTGCACCCAGCGGCGCGCCAGCTGATCGCGCTTGTAACGGGTGAAGAGGCGCTGATGCATCGTCACCTGCGCCACGACATAGTCACTCATCCGCTCGGTGAGATCGGCGTCGACGAAGCGGACGATCGGAGCATCGGGGAGGCGCGGATGCTTGAGCAGGGCATCGACGCCGGCGCCCAGGGACAAAACCGCCTTAAGACGGGTGAGACCATCGAAGGCCTCGGGTGCTGGCTTCCAGACGAAGATGTAGTCGATTGCTTCCGGATCGTAAGGTTCGCTTCGCCGGACGATGGCGGCCTGCGGAAGCGCAGCTTGCCAGGCCGCCGCCCAGCGCGCCTCGTCAACATCGGAGAGGTGGAGCAGCAGCGTCGTCATGGCCCCTCAAGACGAAAGAGCCGCGCTATTCGAGCGCGGCTCAAAAGCGGTTGGCACGGGCCAACGGACTACTGAGCGGCCGAAGACGATGAGGCCGCCGACTCCGAGGAGGCCGCTGTCGCCTGCGGCTGCGAGCTCGCATCGGAGGGGGCCCCCGTCGCCTCAGGCGCCGCCGAGGACGCGCCGCCGGCTGTCTGATCCGCGCTCGAGGCTGCGCCGCCTGCCGGCGCTGCAGGCGCAGGGAATGGCTTGGGGGACTGGCTGAGCGTCGACAGGAAGGCAATGATGTTGGCGCGCTCCTTGTCGTCCTTGACGCCGGCGAAATTCATCTTCGTGCCGTCGGCAAAGGCCTTGGGGGAGATCAGCCACTGATTGAGATTCTCGTAGGTCCAGGTGTCGGAGGCCTTGGCCTGGAGAGCGGAGGAATAGCTGAACCCGGGATGGCTCGCGATCTGGCGCTCGACAACGTCGTAGAGATTGGGCCCGGTCTTGTTGGGACCGCCGCTGGTGAAATCGTGGCAGGCGGCGCACTTCTTTGCCGCCGACTCGCCGGCCTTGGGGTCGGCCGCGGCGAGCAGCGTGCCGATGTCGGCGACCTGCGCGGGGCCTCCGGTGCTCGGCCCGGCCGGTTCCTCCGACGGCGCCGGCAGGTCGTAACCCGGGCCGGTTCCATGCGCCGGTTCGTAAATCGCTTCGGCGATGAAGCCCACACCCATGACGAACAGCAGGGTGCCAAGGATCGCACCGATGATCTTGTTGAGTTCGAAGGAATCCATTGCGGGTCTCTCAGGCCTCTTGCGGCGCGGGTATAACGGGCGGGCACAAGGCTGTAAACGCCGCGCGCCAAGCCGGCGCCGGCTCATCCCCCATGCCGTAGCGCGGGGCAAGATAGTCGGGGCGGGGTGGACCCGCAACGACTTTGCCCGCACTGCGACAATTGTCCCGTGGAGCCCGGTTTTCGGGCGTTTTACGGGCAGGTTGACTTGCCGCCGCGGCCGGGTGCAAAGAGCCGCCGACCACTCGCTCAAGGGGCAGTTTCATGGCCAAGCTCATCGCCTTCCAGGGGGAGCCTGGGGCCTTCAGTCATGCGGCGGCCCACGCGCTTTTTCCCAAAGGCGAGGCAGTGCCCTGCGCCACATTCGAGGACACCATCGCCGCGGTGCAACGCGGTAAGGCGGATTTCGGCGTCGTGCCGGTGGAGAACTCGCTCTACGGGCGCATCACGGACATCTACCACCTGTTGCCGAGCTCGGGCCTGTACATCACGGCCGAGCATTTCCTGCGCATCGAGATGAACCTGCTCGGAGTCAAGGGCGCCACTCTCAAGGACATCAAGGCGGTGCAGTCTCTCAGCGTGGCGCTGGGGCAGTGCCGCAAGTTCATCCGCAAGCATCGTCTCAGAACCATCAACGGCGGGGATACGGCGGGAAGCGCGCGCGAAGTGGCCGAGCGCGGCGACAAATCGGTTGCAGCGATCGCTTCGCGCTTTGCGGCCGAGGTTTACGGGCTCGATATCCTGGCCGAGAATATCGAGGATGCCGCGCACAATACGACGCGCTTTCTGGTCATCTCGAAGACCGCGCAGATGCCCAGGGCGAACGGGGCGAAGGTGAAGACGACTTTCGTCTTCCGCGTCCGCAACGTGCCCGCAGCCCTCTACAAGGCAATGGGCGGGTTCGCGACCAACGGGGTGAACATGACCAAGCTCGAGAGCTACATGCTCGACGGCTCGTTCACGGCGACGCAGTTCTATGCCGATATCGAGGGCCATCCGGACGATCGGGCCGTACAGCTGGCCTTCGAGGAGCTGCGGTTCTTCACCGACCATTTCCACGTGCTCGGCGTCTATCCCGCGGCGACGCCCGTTCAGTAGCGGGGCGAAGTCGACCTGGCTCTTCAATCGGATCAAAGCTCCCTTTCCGCCAGCTCCCGGAAGGCGTCGGGAACAAGCCGGCGCCCCTCGAGCAGGACCGAGCCGTAGCCGATGGCGTCCCAGCCGAAGCGGCCGCGCACCTTGTCCATCGCCTTGTCCGCGAACAGGCGGGACGCGCCACGGCGGCTCCCCGGCCTCACCGCTTCATCGTCGAGTCCAAGCGGAAGGTCGAGCTGTAGGAGCGGCTGCCGCTCAAGACCCGAAACCGAGATGGCCAGCAGCGAAATGTGCGCGTCGGCCGGGTGCGCCCGCAGGATTGCGTGCACCAGCTCGGTCGCGACGTCGGTGATGGTCGAGGTCGCAGCAATGGGCGCGTCGAGGGTTGCTGCGTGGGTATTGGCGCTCAGATCGGCCCAGCGAACCCTCACGGTCACGCGCCGGCCGGCAAGCGACCTGGCGCGCAGGCGTGAGCCGATGCGGTCGGCGAGGTGGCGGAGCGTGGGGCGGACGATCTCGTCCGTCGCCGGCCTCTTGCCGAGCGCCGACTGCGCGCCGGCCGACCTGGCCCGATGGCCGGTGTCGATAGTGCGTGGGTCGTGGTTGAAGGCAAGGGCTCTGAGCTTTTCGCTCGCCGCTGGGCCGAGGAGGGATTCCAGCGAGCGACCCGGCGCGGCCGCCAACTGGCCGATGGTCGAGATGCCCAGGGCCGCAAGGCGCGCCTTTGTGGCCGGGCCGACGCCCCACATCAGTTCGACGGGCAAATCGTGGAGCCAAGCCAGTTCGGTTTCCGGGGGCACGACACAGAGCCCGTCCGGTTTGGCCACCTGCGAGGCGATCTTGGCCAGATGTTTGGTCCGCGCCACGCCGATCGAGATGGGGAGATTGAGCTCGTCGCGGACCCGGCGGCGGATCGTCTGAGCCACGACCGAGGGCGGACCGAAGAGGTGCGCCGTTCCAGCGACATCGGCGAAGGCCTCGTCGATCGAGATGCGCTCGACCAATGGCGTATAGTCATCGAGGATGCGGATGGCGGCGTCTCCCAGCCGCTGATATTCGCGGAAGTGGCCGGGCACAAAGAGCAGCTGCGGGCACAGTTCCCTGGCGCGGCGACCGGGCATGCCGCCCCGAACCCCGAAGACCCTGGCTTCGTATGACGCGGCGAGCACCACCCCGCCGCCGACCGCAATCGGCTTGCCGCGCAGGCTCGGATCGAGCATCTGCTCAACTGAGGCGTAGAAAGCATCGAGATCGGCGTGAAGTATGGTGGCGTCCATCGCAAGATTCCGGCGACCGGAACATAACGTGAACATTCTGGCCAAAAGTCAAGCCGGCCAGTTCGCCGCCGGAATCGGGGAGAAGGGGGAGCGGGTGGGAAATCGCCCGCTCCCGTCAGTCAGGATACAGGCATCACGACTATTTGGCGGACGCCGCCCCGGTGGAGGTCGTCGTGGTGGACGACTTTGGAGGGGTGGCGGGCGCGGCGACAATCTTGGTGCCGACTTCCAGCTTCTTGTAGACGTGGCCGGTGACTTCGACCTTTTCGCCGATCTTGAGAGCCGAGAAGTCGCAGCCCTTGGCAAAGTGGTAGACGATCTTGTCGACCTTCACGGTGCAGGCCTTGAGATCGATGGCCTTGATGATGCCGGTGACCGTGTGGTTCGTCGCCGCAAGGGCGACGGAGCCAGTCAGAAGGGTCGCCGCCAGAGCAAGAGGCAGAACGAGGTTGCGCATGGGAGTCTCCGTTGCAGTGCGGCGCGCGTCGGTCGGATGCGACCGACCGGCGCCGGACGGAGATGGGTGTAGGGGCGGGGCTTTGCGCGCGCTTTGCGCCAAGCTTACATCGACGCAAGGTCGGCTCCCCCGACGGCCGCCGGGTCAGGGGGTCTCGATTTCGGCCCAATGCGGTTCAAGCCGCTTCTTGGCGAGCGCAGGCAGGTTTGTAGTGTTGGCGGCTTCGATGTTGGCGCAAGGCCGATCGTCGGTCACGCTCAGCGCAACCATACGAAAGCCGGGAGTGCGGCACGCAACGAACGCGGAGCGGTTGGGGTGAAGGAGGTCGGCGAGATTGCGGCTCAGTGCGCGGCGTGAAACTCGACGCCCAGTTCCTTAAGGGTTCGCCAGATCACCCGGCATTGGTGGCGGACGCCGTCGCCCAGCATGAGTTCGAAGGAGTCGGGAATGCCCACCACCGAGGCGACGGTGAGCTTGGCTCCCTGGGAGCTGAGGTTTCGCACGGTGCAATCGATGGTGGATCGTCCCGAATTAAAGGCGATCCGGCCACTTTTCAGGGTGTGCCGCCGAGGCAGCGCGCGTCTCTCAATCTCTGGCGCGGTATTCATGTCCGCCTCCTCATTCGCGGCGTGCGGGGACCGGACAGGCGAGTCAATATTAGCTCTTTTCCGCAGAATTTCCGGCGCCTTTCATCAAGTTGAGTTAATGGCGAGCTTCTTGTTAGAAGCGATGAACGTACAAATCCACGGTATCGCCATGGATGTTGATGCCGACAACATCATCAGGGCGCCAGCCCCGGCGCGCAAGGGCCTGTGACAGCGTGGGGTTGCGGGCGATCGTGCGGGTCAGCCCGGCGGCATTGCCAAAATCGTTGAGCTGAACGCCGCGGCAGATCGAGTGAAGCAGCACAGCCGTCCCCGGCGCGACGGCCGCAACCTGTTCCTTGCGCACGATACGGGGGAGGAAGTTGAGCACATTGGCGCACATGCGCGCATATTGATCAGCAAAGCTCGGCGCGGCCACGCCCGACGTGACGGGATTGCCGAGGGTGAGCAAGAGGGCGATGGCAGCCGGTTTGAGCATGGGCGCACTCCTTCCGTCCCTGTCCATTGGATGCCAGTATGACGGATGGCGGCGCTGGAGTGGAGTGAATTTCCGGTCATGTTCCATCAGCGGAGCTGCACTTCCGGCAGGTTGTACTGCCGGCGCACCACGTTCCAGCCGTCCTCGGCGCTGTCGACGACGGTGAACAGGTTGGGATCTTCGGGAGAGATTGTTCCAGCCTCGGCCAACGCGTCGAAATTGATCACGCGGTTCCAGAACTCGATTCCAAAGAGCAGGAGCGGGATGCGCTCCATCCGGCCGGTCTGGATCAGGGTGAGGGTTTCAAAGAATTCATCGAGCGTGCCGAAGCCGCCGGGGAAAATGGCAACAGCCCGGGCGCGCAACAGGAAGTGGATTTTGCGGGTGGCGAAATAGTGGAAGTTGAAGCATAGCTCCGGCGTGATGAACTGATTGGGCGCCTGTTCGTGCGGCAAGACGATGTTGAAGCCGATCGAGGGTGCGCCCACATCGGCGGCGCCGCGATTGCCGGCTTCCATGACGCCGGGCCCTCCGCCCGTGACGACGACGTAGTCCTTGTAGCCCAGGGCCTCCGAGGTCAACGACGCGTACTGCGCGAAACGGCGCGCCTCGTCGTAATAGCGGCTGGCACGCTCGAGGTTGCGCTTCTGGGTCTCGTTGCGGGCAGCCCAGGCAGCCTTGCCCGGCTCCGGGATGCGGGCGCCGCCGAAGAGCACAACCGTGGAGTTGATGCCGCGCTCGGTGAGGCGCTGCTCGGGCTTCAGGTATTCGAGCTGGAAGCGGATGCCGCGCGTCTCGTCGGCGGTGATGAACTCCTCGTCGACATAGGCCAGGCGATAGGCGGCCGACGCGGTCTGCGGCGTCTGCGGGGCGCGCCTGATGGCGGCAATATCCTGCTTGGATGTTCTTAGCGGCGTGTGGGCGCCGCGGCGGCGGGAGGCCATTGGAAACTCCACAGAAGGCGGGAAAGAAGGCTAATGCCTCGACGTTAAGGATCGATGCAAGTCACGAAGGCGGCAATTGGTCCGGCCACCGTAGGGCGGCGGCCGATTGCCGATCGCCGGCCGTCCGACTAGAAGAGCGCGGACACCCACCAGGACTGCAACCATGGCCGATGCCACGCTCGAAAAGACGATCAACGACGCTTGGGAGGCGCGCGCCGAAATCTCGACGCAGACCCGGGGGCAGGTGCGCGAGGCGGTTGCAGCCGCGCTGGACCTGCTCGACAGCGGGAAGGCGCGCGTGGCGGAACGGGCCGGCCAGGGGCAGTGGGCCGTCAATCAGTGGCTCAAGAAGGCGGTGTTGCTCAGCTTCCGGCTCAACGACAACGAGCTGATGAACGGGCCGGCCGGTTCCAATTGGTGGGACAAGGTGCCCCTCAAGTTCAAGGGGTGGGGAGAAAACCGGTTCAAGGAGGCCGGGTTCCGCGCCGTTCCGGGGGCCTATGTCCGGCACTCCGCCTTCGTTGCCCGCAACGCCATCCTGATGCCGAGCTTCGTGAACGTCGGAGCTTATGTCGACGAAGGGACGATGGTCGACACCTGGGTGACGGTGGGAAGCTGCGCGCAAATCGGCAAAAACGTGCATCTCAGCGGCGGGGTCGGTATCGGCGGAGTGCTTGAGCCGATGCAGGCGGGCCCCACGATCATCGAAGACAACTGCTTCATCGGGGCGCGATCCGAGATCGTCGAGGGCGTCGTGGTGGGGGAGGGATCCGTCATCTCGATGGGCGTGTTCATCGGCGCCTCGACCAAGATTGTCGATCGCGCGACCGGCGAGGTCTTTACCGGCCGGGTGCCGCCTTACTCCGTGGTGGTTTCCGGCAACCTTCCCGGCCGGCCGCTGCCGAACGGCCAGCCCGGACCAAGTCTCTATTGCGCCGTGATCGTCAAGCGGGTCGACGAGCAGACACGATCCAAGACCTCGATCAACGAACTGTTGCGCGACTGAACCCAGTGCGCAAGCATGGGCCCGCGGGAGGGGCTCATGTCTGACGCATTGGAAGGCGAGGCACCGGCGAAGCCGTCGCTGAAACAGGAGGCGAACGCGGCCCGCATCGGGCGCGCGCGGATCATTGGACATACGATCGGCATCCTGCTGATCCTGCTGGGGGCCATGATCGCGCTGACGCTGGCCGGGTTCCGACAGAGCATTGCCATGGGGCCGGGGGAGGTTGCCCTCCCCAATCGATGGGTACTGCTGGGCGGCCTCGTCGTGCTCCTTGCAACCTTGCTCGATCTGGGAGTGCGACGCCGGCATGACCGCAACCGCAGCGGCGTGGATTGCGTGGTCGCCCTGATGGTGCTCGCCGGGCTGGGGATCGCGGCGCTCTTCGGGCGGCTGACGCCGTCCGAGCAGATGGTCGCTCTCGCCATCGCCGGAGCGTTGCTTGGCTATCTCATTGTGACGCTGGCGATCCTGCCCGGAAACCGCGGCTCCAATCGATATGGCGATCCGCCGCGAGCGGACATCTGAAGCGCCTCGTGGCGGCGGGCTCCTCGGGGCACGCATCGCCGCGAGGGCCCGGGATTGGCTGACTATCCCCTGCAATTTCAAGCAGCTAGCAAGCCGGATGCTAGCCGGGCGAACACGACTCCACTAAGCTCACGCCTTGTGCGGAGGGCTTGGGTCTCGCTCCGCGGGGCCAGCTTCAGGGTCAGAAGGGGAATGACATGAACAACCTGATTGCGGACTTAACCGGCATGGACGGCCGGATCAACCGGCAGAGGTGGTGGATCGGAGTCATCGTGCTGATCATCATCGGCATCATTCTGTCCTGGATACTCGGGCTGATCTTCGGCACCGGGTTCATGATGAATCCGGCGCTTGCGACCGATCCCGCGGCGGTAGCGGCCTATATCCAGCGAGCGAGTTGGGTCGGCGTGATCACGGGCATCATTCTCGCCTATCCCTATGTCTGCCTCACCGTGAAACGTCGTCACGATCGCAACAACAACGGCTACGACGCGATGGGACTGATCGCGTTGAGCATCCTGTGGAACCTTGCGACGGCCCTGGGACTGGTGTCCCCGATCGGCGCCATCGGCTCGGTGATCGGGCTGATCCTCTTGATCTATGCCATCTACATCCTTGTGGTTGTCGGATTCCTCAAGGGCACGGCCGGCGCCAACAATTACGGCCCGGATCCGCTGCAGGGCTGACGGCGTCCGGCCGATCGGTTAAGGACGGGGCATGGTTTCGACATCATCGGCGGCCGACCCCGTCCGCCTGCTGCAGGATCTGATCCGCTGCGCCTCGGTGACGCCCAACGAGGCGGGGGTCTTCGACGTGCTCGAGCAGGCCCTCGCGCCGCTCGGTTTTACGGTGACGCGGCTCAGATTCGAGGGCAACGGGTCGTATCCGGTCGACAATCTCTTTGCGACACGGCCCGGCGCCGGCCCGCACCTCTTGTTCAATGGGCATACCGACGTGGTTCCTGCCGGGGAGGGGAGCCTGTGGAGGCACGACCCGTTCGGCGCCGAGATCGTCGACGGAATCGTCTACGGACGCGGCGCGGCCGACATGAAGTCGGGCATTGCCGCGTTTGTTTCGGCCTTGCCGGAGGCCCCGGCCGGGGCGCACATTTCGCTGGCGCTCACCAATGACGAAGAGGCTGACGGGATCAACGGCACGTCCCGCATCATGGAGTGGGCGGCCGCCGAGGGCCATCGATTCGATTTCGCCCTGGTTGGAGAACCGAGCGCCACAGCCAGGGTCGGCGACGCGATCAAGATCGGCCGTCGCGGATCGCTGAGCGGCAGGATCGTCGTGCAGGGCGTGCAGGGACACGTCGCCTATCCGCAAAAAGCGCGCAACCCGCTGCCGGTTGCGGCAAATCTCGTGCAGGCGCTGAGCGGCGAGCTCGACGGGGGCAGCGCGCACTTTCCCGCTTCGAACCTCGAATTCACATCGTTCGATGTGGGCAACCCTGTAACGAACGTCATTCCAGCCATCGCGACACTGCGCTTCAACGTGCGCTTCAACGACCGCTGGACGCCCGAGAGCCTCGAAGCGTTCATCCGCGAGGCGATCGAAAGGCAGGACAATCGGGATACGCGGGTCAGCTTCGAGATTGTCGGCACACCGTCGAGGTCCTTCCTGTCCGCGCCGGGGGGTGGAGTGAAGATACTGGCTGAAACGATCGCGGACCTGACCGGCAGCCCGCCCGAGATGTCGACCGGAGGCGGCACCTCCGATGCGCGCTTTATTGCCCCCTACTGTCAGGTGGTCGAGTGCGGGCTGCCGGGCCCCACCATGCACAAGACGGACGAATGCGTTCCGGTGCGCGACCTGTTGGCACTGACCGCGCTCTATAGCGCGTTTCTCAGGCGATATTTCGCCGAATAGGGCGCTGGAGGGCAGGGGCAGAGTTTCCTTCGCCGGTCACTTGCCGCCGCCCAAATCGCCCTCTACATGCTCGGTTCCGATCTCTCCCACGCCGGACGAATTCCTTGGCGCAGCAATCGACATTTCTCGAAGAGCTGATGGCAGCCGGCCGCGGCGTGATGGCGCTGCTGATCGGCGACCGGCGGGCTGGCACCTATTTCGATTTCAGCCAGAGGGGGCTGGCGGGAAGCTTCATTGCGTTTCTCGCGGTAACGGGGCTCAACGCCGCACTTCCGTCCATCCTGGGGGTTCGCGATACGGGCGGAATCGCGCGCTCGGTGCTGATGGTCGCAATCCTGTTCGCCCTGCAGGTGGCATTCTCGGCGATCGTGCTCCGGCAGCTCAAGCGGATGGACGGGCTTGTCCCCTATCTGGTGGCAGACAACTGGGCGACCTTCTTCCTGACGCTGATTTCCGGGGCGCTGGCCGCCGCCGGCATAGACGGCGATCCGGTGCTGGTGGTTCTCGCCATCGTGGTCATCGTCATCGAGGTCAACATCGCACGGCTGATCGTGACGCTCAGTCCGCTGCAGATCGCGATGTTCCTTGTCGCCCAGCTCGTGGGCGTTTCGATCGGCCT
>DASZSH010000046.1:0-37449 GCA_035548755.1 Devosia sp. | reverse complement strand
CGGCTCAGCCGGGCCATGACCGTCAGCGGCGCAGACATCAACGAAATCGGGCTGCTCATGGGCGGCATCCACGGCGAGGCCCCGCCGCCACAGGCCGCCGGTTCGCCCGGCACCATCGGAGCGGAGGCGACCAGTGCGGCTTAAGTTCGAGCGTCGCGCCGAGCCGAGCCGGCTCATGCTGTACGCCTCGCCGGTGGGGGCGGTGCTGCTCACCATGCTGGTGGGAGCGCTGGTTTTCAGCCTCATCGGGTATAACGGGTTTGGCGCCGTCTATCAGGTGTTCATCGCGCCGCTCGTGACCTCCTACAAATGGGGCGACATCGCGGTGAAGGCCTCTCCCCTGATCCTGATCGGGGTCGGGCTTGCCGTGGGCAATCGCGCCGCGATCTGGAACATCGGCGCCGAGGGACAGTATGTCGTGGGGGGTCTCGCCGGGGTGGGCATCGGGCTGATGACCCAGAAGATGACGGGGGCTTGGATCCTTCCCTCGATGCTGCTCGCCGGGATCGTGGGCGGAGCCGTCTGGGGCGCGATCCCCGCGGCGCTCAAGAACTGGTTCAATGTCAATGAGACGCTGTCGAGCCTGATGATGACCTATGTGGCCATCCATCTGATGAACCACATGGTGACTGGGCCCTGGAAGGATCCCACGGGCTTTTCCTATCCGCAGACGCCGCTCGTGACGCCCAGCCAGACGCTGCCGATCCTGGTTCCGGGCACCTATGTGCATCTGGGGGTGGTGATCACGCTCGTCATCGCGCTCATTCTGTGGTTCCTGATGAGCCGGTCCCTGTTCGGCTTCCAGGTGCGTGTGGTGGGTTCAGCGCCGAGCGCAGCGCGGCATGGCGGATTCTCGCAGAAGGCGACGGTGTGGATGGTGTTCCTCCTGTCGGGCGGCCTCGCCGGCCTGGCTGGCATCTTCGAGGTGACCGGGCCCTTCGGGCAGATGTCGCTTGGCTTTCCGCAGAATTACGGCTTCACCGCCATCATCGTGGCGTTCCTGGGCCGGCTCAATCCGCTCGGGGTGATCATCGCCGGCATCGTGCTCGCGGTGACCTATGTGGGCGGCGACCTGGCGCAGAGCGTGCTGCAGCTGCCCAATGCCAGCAAGGGCATCTTCCAGGCGATGATGCTCTTCTTCCTGCTCGCCAGCGATATCCTGATCCGCTACCGCGTACGGCTCGTCTCGAGCGCGCCGGCACCTGCGATGGCGGCGCCCGCGCGGAGCCCGGCCGAATGAGCGCCGATTTCCTGATCTCGGTGATCATCACCATAGTGGGGGCGTCGACGCCGATCCTGCTTGCGGGGCTGGGCGAGCTTGTGACCGAAAAGAGCGGCGTTCTGAACCTGGGCGTCGAGGGCATGATGCTCGTGGGCGCCATTGCCGGATTCGCGGCGGTGGACGCCACCGGAAGCCCATGGCTGGCGGTCCTCGTGGCGGCCGCGGCGGGGGCGGCCGTGTCGATGATCTTTGCGGTGCTCACCCTCTCGCTGCGCGCCAATCAGGTGGCGACCGGCCTTGCCCTCACCATCTTCGGCACCGGGCTGTCGACGCTGGCGGGACACAGCTACACCGGCCGGCCGATCAAGCCGTTCACGACGATCTTCCCCGATGTGCTGGCGGCGCACCCGTTCGGGCGGGTGCTCTTCGGCTACTCGCCGCTCGTCTATTTCTCATTCATCATGGTGGCGCTCGTCGCCTGGTTCCTCAACCGCACGCGGCCCGGGCTGATCCTCAGGGCGGTCGGCGAGAACGACCATAGCGCCCATTCGATCGGCTATTCGGTGATCGGCGTGCGCTACGGGGCGGTCGCCTTCGGCGGCGCCATGGCGGGCATCGGAGGGGCGGCGTTTCCACTGGTTTTGACGCCTCTGTGGGCCGAAGGCCTCACCGGCGGCCGTGGCTGGATCGCCATCGCGCTCGTGGTGTTCTCGGGCTGGCGGCCGACGCGGCTGCTCGCCGGCGCCTATTTCTTCGGACTGCTCGGAACGCTCGAGCTCTACGCGAAAGCATCCGGCACCATCTTCACCGCAGTGCTGCCGTCCGAGGGCTGGGCGGCGCTGCCCTATCTTGCGACGGTTGTCGTCCTTGCCATCATTTCGGCCAGCAAGGCGGGCGGGGGCAACGCGCCTGCCTGCCTGGGCAGGCCGTTCACGCCGACCGCATAACCACAAGAACCAGACGCACACAGGAGAGTCCGTCATGATCAAACTGAACCGCCGTTCCTTCGTTGCAGGGGCCGCTGCCGCGGCGAGCCTGCCGATGCTGGCGAGCCGCGCCAGCGCCGCCGACCCGCTCAAGGTGGGCTACATCTATGTGGGCCCCATCAACGATGGCGGCTGGAACACCGCGCACGAGGCTGGCCGACAGGCGATGCTCAAAAAGTTCGGCGACAAGGTGCAGTCGCAATATGTCGAGAACGTTCCCGAGGGGCCGGACGCCGAGCGCGTGCTGCGCGACCTCTACAACCAGGGCAACCGGCTGCTCTACGCGACCTCGTTCGGCTTCATGGATTCGGCGGTGAAGGTCGCGCAGGCCTTCCCCGACGTGAAGGTCGAGATGTGCACCGGCTTCAAGCCGTCGTCGAACAACAACCTCTCCAACTACAACATCCGTTTCCATCAGGCCCGCTCGATTTTCGGAACCATGGCCGCGATGCTGAGCAAGACGGGCGTCGGCGCCTATCTGGCGACCTATCCGGTTCCCGAGGTGGTCTCGGGCATCAACAGCTTCACCATTGCCGCCCGCAAGGTGAACCCCAACTTCAAGACCAAGGTCATCTGGATCAACACCTGGTACGATCCGGCCAAGGAGGCCGATGCGGCCCGGGCGCTGATCGATCAGGGCGCCGACGTGATGACGCAGCACACCGACAGCCCGGCCGCCGTGCAGGTCTGCGAGAGCAAGGGCGTGCCGACCTTCGGGCAGGGGTCGGACCAGAGCGCTTTCGGCCCGACCATGTGCAAGAGCTCCTCGCTCGATCTGTGGGGCGCCTTCTATACCACCCGCACGCAGGCGGTGCTCGACGGGACGTGGAAGCCGGAGGACACCTATTGGGGCATGAAGGAGGGCGCTCTCGACATCGCCGAGATCAAGAACGTGCCCGACGACGTGAAGGCGGCGGCGCTCAAGATCAAGCAGGGCTGGATCGACGGCACGTGGGATGTCTATTCGGGCCCGATCAAGGCGCAGGACGGCACGGTGAAGGCCGCCGAAGGCGCGGCGCTCAACGACGGCGACATCCTGGGAATGAACTGGCTCGTCGAAGGCGTCGACGGCACGCTGCCGTCGTAATAGGCTTGAGGCAGACTTTGTGGGAGGCGGGCGCAAGTCCGCCTCTTATTCTGTGACGGCCCGGCGACGGGGGGAGGATCAATGCCCGACTATGCGATCCTGTGGGAGTGGCTCAGCTTCGCGGTGCGCTGGACGCACGTGATCGCGGCCATCGCCTGGATCGGGTCGTCGTTCTACTTCATCGCCCTCGATCTCGGCCTGAGGAAGACGCCGAGTCTGCCGCCGCTGGCGCATGGCGAGGAATGGCAGGTGCATGGCGGGGGCTTCTATCACATCCAGAAATACCTGGTGGCGCCCGACTTCCTGCCCGAGCACCTGACCTGGTTCAAGTGGGAGAGCTATTTCACCTGGCTGAGCGGCTTCGCGCTGCTGGTCGTTGTGTATTATTTCGGCGCGGACCTCTTGCTTATCGACAGGCATGTGCTGGACGTGCCGGCGTGGGCCGGCATCCTGATCTCGCTCGGCTCGATCGTGGTGGGCTGGTACGTTTACGATTTCCTGTGCAAGTCGCCCATCGGCAACTCCACATGGTGGCTCATGGCGGCCCTGTTCGTGGTGCTGACGGCGATGAGCTACATCTATACGCTGCTGTTCAGCGGGCGCGCGGCGATGCTGCATATGGGCGCGTTCACCGCGACCATCATGGCGGCCAATGTCGCCATGATCATCATTCCCAACCAGAAGATCGTCGTCGCCGACCTCAAGGCGGGCCGAACGCCCGACGCCAAATACGGCCGGATCGCCAAGCAGCGGTCCCTGCACAACAACTACCTCACGCTGCCGGTCATCTTCTTCATGCTGTCGAGCCACTACCCGCTGGCCTTCGCCACGCGGTGGAACTGGCTCATCGCCTCGCTGATCTTCCTTGAGGGCGCGATCATCCGGCACTGGTTCAACACGCGGCATGCGCGCAAGGGAAATCCGCACTGGACCTGGGCGGCCGCCGTCATCATCTTCATCGTCATTGCCTGGCTGAGCGCTGCAGGCAAGCCTGGCGACGCGCAGGCGGAGATTGTCGCAACAGGCGCCGAGCCATATCTCGCCAGTCCGCATTTCGCCGCCGTTCGGGACATCGTCAACCAGCGCTGCGCCGAGTGCCATTCCACCGTGCCGGGCCATGAGGGCATCTTTGAAGCGCCCAGGGCCGTGCGGCTCGATTCCGATGCGTCGATCGCCAACCGGGCGGAGCAGATCGCCATGGAGGCAGGCTTCTCGACTGCCATGCCGCCGGGCAATGTCAGCGAGATCACGCCGGCGGAGCGGGCGCTCATCGTGCAGTGGTACCGAGAGGCGGGCCGGTCGTGACCCATGATGCCGCCGGGGTGACGGTGCTGCGCGGGCGCGTCCTGACGTTTGTCGACGAGCCTGCGGGTCGCGACGACAAAGCGAGCTATCGCTACATCGAAGACGGCGCCGTGGTGATCGGCGCGGACGGCCGGATCATCATGATCGGCGACTTCAGGCCCGAACGGGCCGGCCAGCACAAGGTGATCGACCACCGTCCCAACCTCATTGTGCCCGGATTCATCGACCCGCACATCCATTTTCCGCAGATGCAGGTGATCGCCTCGTATGCGGCGAATCTGCTCGAGTGGCTCAACACCTACACCTTCGTTGAAGAGCTCAAGTTCGCCGACGCCGGACACGCGGCGCGCATTGCCGGCCGCTTCTTCGATGAGCTGGTGCGGAACGGAACGACCACGGCCGCAGCCTATTGCAGCGTCCACCCGCAATCGGTCGATGCCTTCTTCGAAGAGGCTGCGCGGCGCAACATGCTGATGGTGGGCGGCAAGGTGATGATGGACCGCAATGCGCCGGCGGCGCTGTGCGACACGCCGCAGCGCGGTTACGACGAAACCCGCGCGGGCATTCTCAAGTGGCACGGCAGGGGCCGCGCGCTGTATGCGATCACGCCCCGCTTCGCCATCACCTCCTCGCCCGAACAGCTCGAGATGGCGGAGTCGCTGGCCCGGGAATTCCCCGATCTCCACATCCAGACGCATGTCGATGAGAACCTCGCCGAGGTCGAGTTCGCGAGGCAGCTCTACCCCAACCTGCCCGACTACCTTGGCATCTACGAGCGGTATCATCTGCTGGGACCGAGGACGCTGCTGGGACATTGCATTCACCTCACGCACCGGGAGTGCGAGGTGCTCGCCCAGACCGGATCGGTCGCGGTGTGGTGCCCCACAAGCAATCTCTTCATCGGCTCGGGCCTGTTCGACCACGACCGGTTGCGCGACCACGGGGCGCGCATCGCGATTGCGACCGATATCGGCGGGGGCACCAGCTACTCCATGCTACGCACGCTCGATGAAGGCTACAAGGCGCTGCAACTCAGGCAGCAGCGCCTCAATCCGCTGCGCTCGTTCTATATGGTGACGCTGGGCAATGCCCGGGCGCTCGGACTCGAGCAGCGCATCGGCTCGATCGAGGCGGGCCGCGACGCCGATCTCGTGGTGCTCGACTCGCGGGCGACGCCGCAGATGGCGCTGCGCATGGAGGCGGTGGACAGTCTCGCCAACGAGCTGTTCCTGCTGCAGACTTGCGGCGACGACCGCGCAGTGGTCGAGACCTATGTGATGGGCGTTCCGATGAAGAGCGGACTCACGCGGATGCGGGGCGCAGCGAGGACGAGCGAATGACCAGCTATCTCTCCAAGTCCGGCCTCGAGGTCGACACGCAACTGGTGACGTTCATCGAGACCGAGGCGCTGCCGGGCACGGGGGTGCCGGCGGAGCGTTTCTGGGCCGGTCTTGCCGACATGGTCGCCCGGCTGATGCCGCGCAACCGGGAGCTGCTCGAGATTCGCGACCGCCTGCAGGGCCAGATCGACGAGTGGCACCGCGCGCACGGGCCCGTCGCCGCGGACCCCCCGGGCTATGAGGCGTTCCTCAGGCAGATCGGCTATCTTGCGCCGGAGCCGGGCGACTTCGAGATCGAGACGGCCGGGCTCGATCCGGAGATAACCACGCTGTGCGGCCCGCAGCTGGTGGTTCCCGTCTCCAACGCGCGCTATGCGCTCAATGCGGCCAACGCCCGCTGGGGCTCGCTCTACGATGCGCTCTACGGCACCGACGTGATCTCGCGCGAAGGCGAGCTGGCGCCGGGCCGGGGTCTCAACGCCCGGCGGGCCGCGGCGGTGGTGGCCTGGGGCGCGAAATTCCTCGACGACACGTTCCCGCTGGCGCGAGGCAGCCACGCCGATGTGCGGCGCTACGCGATCGAGGGCGGCGGACTGATGATTGACACCGCCGATGGCGCGGCGGCGCTACGCGATCCGGCGCAGTTCGTCGGCTTTGCGGGCGGCGAGAACACCAGCCAGATCGTGCTCCGCCACAACGGGCTTCATGTCATCCTCTATGTCGACCGCCACAATCCCATCGGCGCGGCGCATCCGGCTGGGCTTGCGGACATTGTCATCGAGGCTGCGCTCACGACCATCCAGGACTGTGAGGATTCCGTCGCCGCCGTGGATGCCGAGGACAAGGTCGCCGTCTATCGCAACTGGCTCGGGCTGATGACCGGCACGCTGAGCGATACCTTCGACAAGAACGGAAAGACCGTTCACCGCACGCTCAACCCCGACAAGGTCTTCACCGGGGCCGATGGGCGGCCGCTGACGCTCAAGGGCCGGGCTCTGCTTCTCGTGCGCAATGTCGGGCACCTCATGACCACCGGCGCCGTGCTTGACCGCGAGCGCCGCCCGATCGGGGAGGGCCTGCTCGACGCCGCCGTGACGGCGCTTTGCGCCATGCACGACAAGGGGCAGAACTCGCGCAGCGGAGCGATTTACGTGGTCAAGCCGAAGATGCATGGACCCGAGGAGGTCGCCTTTGCCTGCGACATCTTCTCGGCCGTGGAGGCGATGCTGGGGCTTGCCGCAAACACCATCAAGGTCGGCATCATGGATGAGGAGCGCCGCACCTCGGCCAATCTCAAGGCGTGCATCCACGCTGCCCGCGCCCGCGTATTCTTCATCAACACCGGCTTTCTCGACCGCACCGGCGACGAGATCCACACCTCGATGGAGGCCGGCCCCGTCCTGCGCAAGGACGAGGTCAAGGCGGAGCGCTGGCTGCAGGCCTATGAGGACCGAAACGTGCTGATCGGACTTGCCGCCGGCTTTTCGGGAAGGGCGCAGATCGGCAAAGGCATGTGGGCGCGGCCCGACGACATGGCGGCCATGCTCGCCAGCAAGCTCATGCATCCCAATGCCGGCGCGAACACCGCGTGGGTGCCTTCGCCCACGGCGGCGACGCTGCATGCGCTGCACTACCATCAGGTCGATGTGTTCGAGGCGCAGAGGCGGCGGCACAATCAGCCGACGCCCGGCCTCGATGAACTGTTCTCGATGCCGGTGCTGAAGGCGGGCGCGCTCGATCGGGCGGCGATCATGGCGGAGGTCGAAAACAATGCCCAGGGCATCCTCGGCTATGCGGTGCGCTGGGTGGACGAAGGGGTTGGCTGCTCGAAGGTGCCCGATATCCACGACGTGGCGCTCATGGAGGATCGCGCCACCTGCCGCATCTCCTCGCAGGCGATCGCCAACTGGCTTCGGCACGGCATTGTCAGCAAGGACGAGGTGATCACCGTGTTCGAGCGCATGGCGGCGGTGGTCGACAAGCAGAACGCGGGCGACCCGAACTATATCCCAATGAGCGGCAATTACGGCTCGATCGCCTTTCAGGCGGCGCTCGATCTCGCCATCAGGGGCGCGGATCAGCCGTCCGGCTATACCGAGCCGATTCTGCATGCGGCGCGGCGGAGGGTGAAGGCGCAGGGCGAGACGCGGGCCTGAGGAAGCTGAGCAGAAGCAGCAGGCCGAGCGCGAAGCTCAGCAGGCCCACGTAGCTGGGCACGAAGACCCAGGGTCCGCGATAGTATTCGGGCTGCAGGAGCACGAAGCCGGCCTGGAACACCGACAGGAAGCAGGCAAAGGGCAGGCTCAGTCGCGCCAGGCGATCGGCGTCGTCGCGTCTGAGCAGCGGCAGGCATGCGACCAGCGCCAGCCAGCTCACCATGAATTGCTGGTGGCCGACCTTGTAGGCGAGGAGCACTGCAAACAGGCCCCAGCAGGCGCCTACCAGCCAGTTGTCGCGGCGGCGCCAGGCGAGCGCCAGCGCGCCGATCCAGACGGCAAGCACGATTGGCGAGTTGAAGCGCACGAGCAGATCGGTGTACTCGCTCACGCCCAGTTTGCGGCCGATGAGCGAGATCGGCCGGATGATCGAGAGGATGGTGGCGTCGCGGGAGATGCCGAAGGCCACCGCTTCGATGAAGTCGCGGCCCCAGAGCAGCGCGCCGGCGAGCATTCCCGCGCCGGTCGTCAGCAATGCCGCAATGACGAGGCGCGCCTCGAAGCGGCGCGCGTCGAGCGCAAAGAAGGGCACGAGCAGCAGGGGATAGTATTTGTCGAGCGTGGCGAGCCCGAGCAGCAGGCCGGCAAGGACGACGCGGCCGCGCAGACGCGCAAGCACCGCGCCGATCACGAGGGCGGCGACAAAGCCATCATTGTTGCCGAACCAGAAGACGGAAACGAGGGGCAACACGTTGAGGGCGAAGGCGAGCAGATAGATCTGCTGCCATTCAGGGCGGGGGCGGGTCCTCTCGAGCGCGAGGACGAGCAGGGCGTTGGCGATCAGCAGACTGAGCGCCGTGGCGATCTTGGGCGCCAGAGGATCGAGCGGCAGCAGCAGCGCGAAGGCATTGTGCAGCGGCCCGTAGGCGTTGTTTGTGCTCCACGGATCGAGGCCGGCAAGCACAAGCCGCCATTGTTCCAGATAGTAGATATAGTCGTGCCGCACGCCGCCCAGCAGGGTGGCGGCCAGACAGGCGACAGAGCCGGCGATCAGCAGCACAAGCGCGCTGTACATAGTTACATTGTCGCCGCAAGGGGTTAATTTTGCGGCCCCCGAGGCTAGAACTCGTAAACCGGCAGCTGTATCGCACTCGGCCGGGCAGGGTCGTGGAAGATTTCCATTTGCATTGCGGCGAGCCTCGTGGCGGTGCCGAAAGGCTCTGACGTGCCGGTATTGCGGGCGTAGCGGGGATGCGCTCCGCTGGCCACGATCAGCCGCAGTCGGTGGCCTCGGCGGAAGCAGTGGGCGGTGGCGTGCAGGCGTATCGACATCTTCCATATGTCATCTGGCACGGCCGGGTCCGCCGACGTCTTGCGCATATAGCCGTCGCAGATGTTGATCGAGAGGCCGGCCTCATCGACATCGCACAGTTTCACGAAGAGATCGGCATCGGGCAGGCTGGCGCGGGCGTAGATGACGGCGCGGACATTGCCAATGATGGTCAGGGCCGAAATCAGCGGCTCGGAGGTGAACAGCAGAACGTCGCTCCGCCGTTCCAGCGGCGCCTGATCAAGCGGGCCCGCGCCGGTGAAGGCGAACATGGCGCCGCCCAGGTTGGGCGTCGGATCGGCGGGATCGTAAGCATAGCTGTCGGGAGGGGACGCCTTGACCGGTCGCTGCGAGAGGATCTGGCCGGGATGCAGGTGCCACACCTGCGTATCGGGCGGGCCGGGCGGATAGGCCTCGAAGTCGCGCCACTGATCGATGCCGCCGATGTGGATCCGCACCGGATGCTGCCTGAGGCCGGCGCGGTCCCCCTTGAGTTCGGCATCCATCCAACCAAGCGTATCGCGCAGGCCTTCGTATTGCAGTTCGGGACTCACATGCCACCAGGGGCCCACGGTCAGCCGCGTGGGCCGTCCGGCATCGGTCAGCGCCGCGTAGTCGCGCAGCAGTTGATCGATCATGAAGTCGTACCAGCCGGACACGAAGCTGGTCGGTGGCGTGCGCGGCCCGATCCGGTGCGTATGGTCCAGCTCTTCCCAGAACGTGTCGCTGCCGATCGAATCGGTCATCCAGCGCTTCCAGAACGGCACGTCATGGCCGGTGGCGCGACGATCGGCCTGCATCAGCGGGAGCGCCAGGGAAGCGGCGAGCGTGCGCCGTTCGATGGCGCCTGAACCCATGCCCCGGGCGAAGCGCCAGACGTCCGGGCTCCGCAGCGCCTCGATCACCTGGATCCAGCTCAGCCACAGGCCGAGCTGAAATCCGCCATTGGGGAAGACGATGGAACGGAATTCTGCGCTCGATACCTTGATCGCCATCGCCGATTGTTTGGGCAGCGCGTCGCAAATGGCCCATTGGGCGTAGCCCAGATAGCTTGGACCGGTCGTGCCCAGGCGGCCGTCGAACCAGGGCTGGGTCTTGATCCATTCGAGCGTGTCGAGTCCGTCGTTGCGCTCATTGGCGAGGGGATCGAACTCGCCCTCCGAACGTCCCGTTCCCCGGCAGGCCTGGATAACGCAATTGTATCCGCGCTCGGCGTAGGCTTCCGCCGCCGTCGCAAAGCCGCGCAGGCCGTAAGGCACGCGGATCAGCAGAGTGGGGTACCGGCCTTCGCGGCGGGGCACGTAGAGCTCGGTTTCGAGCCCAATTCCGTCGCGCATGCGCACGGTCAGGCCGCGCAGGCGGCGGGCCCGGCACAGGCGCTGCGGCAGTCGGGCGGCGCGCCGCAGAAAGAAGGTCCCAAGGCTCATCGCGTCGTGCCGTTCCGAAGCTTGTCCGCTCCACTGAAGTGAGCACATTGAATGTGCGGCCGGCGAGGTCAAGCCCTGCCGGAACCGTGCGGAGGGCCGGGCGTTGCTCCGCCAGATCATACGGAGGAGGGCCTGATGGAAACGTACGATCCCCACAAGTCGGCGACGGAGGTCCGCCAGGGAAGCCGGACGCTCGACAATTTCTGGGTGCTGGTTGTTTCGGTGGTCGCGGTTGTGGCGCTGTTCGCGATCATCTTTCTCATCTTCTTTGCCAATACGCCGGCGAGCGCGCCGAGCCCGTAGGCGGTACTTCCGGCCGGCGGCCGATTTGGTCCGGGTTGGCGGAAGGGCCGGCCTGCGCTAGGCGGCGCGCTGCATCTCGAAGACACGGCAAGCGGTCAGGCGACGCGGCTCTGGCCTGGGCGCTGCGCCGCCTGACGTTCGGCTTCGAACAGG
This sequence comes from Devosia sp., assembly GCA_035548755.1. GTDB lineage: Bacteria > Pseudomonadota > Alphaproteobacteria > Rhizobiales > Devosiaceae > Devosia_A. Next base: position 26,140 of record DASZSH010000046.1, on the reverse strand, counting down.
GACTCGAGCGCCGCGGCCGTGATGGGCGGCGACAGCAGGTAACCCTGGAACACGTTGCATCCAAGCCGGAGGAGGATCTCCAGCTGCTCGGGGGTTTCGACGCCTTCGGCCGTCACTTCGATGTTGAGGGCATGCGCCAGACGGACCATGGCCTCGACGATGGCCACGGGCACGCTGCCTCCGGCGAGCTGAGTGACGAATGACCGGTCGATCTTGATGCGGTCGACAGGGTAGCGCTTGAGGTAGTTGAGCGAAGAGTAGCCAGTGCCGAAATCGTCCAGGGCGATGCGAATACCGGCCGCCCGGAACATGCGCAGGGCGTCGGTCGCCGTGCCGGAATCCTCGAGAAGGATCCCCTCGGTGATTTCGAGTTCGAGGTCGGCAGCGCGCATGCCGGTTTCGGCGAGCAATGCGAACACCCGAGCGGGAAAACCGGCATCGCGCAGCTGTACGGGCGAGACGTTGACGGCGATCATCGTTCCGGGCCAGCGCGCGCCGAACTCGCAGGCCCGGCGCAGCACCAGCTCGCCGAGCGCGCCGATCAGTCCGCTCTGCTCGGCGACCGGGATGAAGTGAACCGGCGAGACCTGTCCGATCGCCGGATGATACCAGCGGGCCAGCGCCTCGGCCCCGATGATACGTGTCCGGTCGGGACCGAAGAGCGGCTGAAAGTCGACCGACAGGCGATCGGTGCGGCGCAGCGCATCGCGCAGCTCGGCTTCGATCGTGTGGCGGTTCTGCAGGAGCTCGTTCATGGACTCCTCGAACACCACCGCGCGGTTGCGCCCGGTGGTCTTGGCCTCGTAGAGGGCGATGTCCGCCTTGCGCAGCATTTCGCGCCAGTCCGCCTCGGCGCTCTCGGCGGTGGCGATACCGATCGACACGCCGACGAAGGCTTCGCTGCCGAAGACGCGGAACGGCTTGCCGATCGCTTCGACGATGCGGTGGCTGAGCGACATCGGCTCGCTGATGCCCGGGGTGTGCGTGGTGAGGATGCCGAATTCGTCGCCTCCCAGCCGCGCGAGCATGTCCCCTGGCGCGATGAACTGCGCGAGGCGCTGGCCGACGGCGGCGATCAGATCGTCGCCGGCCTGGTGACCGAGGGTGTCGTTGACCTGCTTGAAGCGGTCGAGGTCCATCATCAGCACGCTCACTGTGCGTTCGCCGCGCGGCACGTGGGCGAGCGAGCGGGCCAGCGCTGTCTCGAAGTGGGCGCGGTTGGGCAGGTTGGTCAGCGGATCGTGATAGGCGAGATGCTCGGCGTCGGCCCGGCCCATCTCGAGCGCATGCGATTTGCGGCGCAGCTGGTCGACCAGCGCGAGGGCCACGATGCCGGCGACCAGGAAGCCGATCGCCATCACCGGCAGCGTCTGGCGGAGCATCATCGCCCCGGGCGTCTCGCGCTGCCAGTCGAAGAAGGTGACGAAGCGCCCAGCGGCGTTGGTGAGCGGCATCACGGCCCGGTCGGTGGCGTCCCCGCCTCTGCGGCTGAAGCGCGCGCCGGCGATGAAGTACTCGTCGCTCAGCCGGCTGGCATAGGCGGCATCCAGATGCACGATGCTCACATGGAGATATTCGGTGCCCCGCGCCTGGGTGATCGCGCCCGAATCGCTGACGATGGGCTCGACGCTGACGAGCGAGGGAACCCCGCCGACGATCGCCAGGTCCGAGATGAACGGCGCCTCGGCGCGGCCGGACTCGAAGGCGGTGAGGGCGCCACCGCTGATAAGTCGCCTGAGCTCGGCGACAAGCGGCTTGATGTCGCCGAGCCGCGCCTCGAACTCCGCCGCCGGGATGGTCGCGGCCGCCGCCATGGCATAGATCGGGCGATCCTTGTCGTCGAGGATGGCGACTTCGTCGTGGCGGAAGAATTCGTGCATCCACACGCCCAGATTGTTCTCGATCCAGGTCTGATCGAAGCTCAGCTTGGTGTGGGTGATGGCGTCATCCCAGATGGTGACGCTCTGCTGGTCGTGCGGGATGCGCTGGAGCTGCAGCTCGATGATGTGGCGCGCCAGGGCCGTTTCATGGGCCAGGCTGCGCTGATCCTCGCCTTGCGCCGACCAGACGACAAAGCCGAGCGACACCGTTGCGGTGGCGATCAGGCAGACGGCCACCGGAATAAGCAGCGCAATCGAGGATCGCCAACTCGTGCGCTGGCGGGGCGGGGTCGAGGTCATCGCCTCTGCCTGAAAAATGTGCAGCGATCCTAGACGGGCCCGCTTGCTGAATGATTACCGCTTTCAGACCAATCGCTCGCGTGCCGGCTCGACATCCTTGAAGAGCACCTCGCGATCCTGGGTGAAATTGGCCAAAAGCGGCAGCGACGCCCCGCCCATCGCCCGGGCGGCGTTGCCGATCGAGCCCTCGACCAGCTTGAAGGGCGACAGCCCCTGCTGATTGACCTGGGTGAGCGCGGCGCGCGTGCGCTCGATGAGGCGCCGGCGAACGGCGGTGGGAAAGGCTCCATCGATGATGACCGTCTCAACGTCGATCACGGCAATAGCCGCGACGATCGAGTTGGCGATCGAGCGGGCAACTTCCTCGATCCACTCATCGAGGGCGGGGCCCAGATCGTTGCCCCAGTCGTCAGGCGACTGCCAGAGGATGCTGGCATCGCGCCCCTCGGCCTTGAGCTTGCGCTCGAGCACATAGATTGAGGCGACGTTCATGAGCTGCGGGCTCCGCCCGGCGCGGACCGTGTTGGCATTGGGCGGCACCGGCATCGAGCCGATGGCCCCTGCGTTCTGCGTACGGCCGGGGAACAAGTGGCCGTTGAGGACCAGACCGCCGCCGATAAAGGACCCTACGAAGACATAGAGATAGTCGATGAAGTCGCCGCCGATGCCGAACATCAGCTCAGCGGCGCAGGCTGCCGTGATGTCATTGGCGAAGTAGACCGGCCAGGGGCAGAGTGCGGCGATTTCGCTGCGGATGTCCACGGTGCGCCACAGGTCGAGCTCGGCCGCCGGAGCGCCGATCTCTTCATGCCAGGTCCACATTTCGTATGGCGCACCGATACCCAGACCGGCGATGCGCGAGGCCAGCGTGCGATCGAGCGTCGCCATCACTTCGTCGATTCCGTTGGATGTGAAGGTCCGGATTTCTGCCAAGGTGGGGTAGGCGTAAGTCTTGTGCAGCGCTTTGAGAATGCGGCCGGTGAAGTCGATCAGGTAGAGATCCACGCTGCGCCGCCCGATCTTCAGACCGAAGGCGAGCGCGCCATCGGGATTGAGGGAATAGGGGACGGATGGCTGACCGATGCGGCCGCGCTGCGGCGTGCCGCGCAGCAGCAGGCCATCGTCGGTCAACTGATTGGTGATGATCGAAATGGTCTGAGGACTGAGGCCGGTCAGTCGTGCGATCTCGGCCTTGGGCAATTGCCGGTGGAGGCGGATCAGCGAGAGCACCAGACGCTCGTTATACAGGCGCACTCCGGTCTGATTGGTGCCCCGGTCCGATGCGCCGGGACGGGCGATCCCCCTTTTGTCGCTGGCGATGGCGGCCACGCTTGTCCCCCTTTGCACTCCAGGCCTGGCGGTACCACCCGGTGGGGGTATCGCGCGGTCGGCGTGAAAAGTGCAATCGATTTCAGCGGCCTGGGCTGCTCCGGACGTCAAAACTGCGCATGACGAAACGGCTCTGTCAATTATTAAATCAAGTGGATTAATTTATTGACAGACGTGGGCGCGTGGGTAGAAGTGGGTTCGTGACGCGGGGGGAAGGGACCCTCTTCGCCACCGTTCGAACGCGAGCGGCGGGAAGCCGGCGGCGAACGTGTGCAACACCACGGGAGGATATCCATGGGATTCAGCTTTCTGAAGACCGCGCTTGCTGGCGCGGTCGTTCTGGGGTCGATGGCGGCCACGGCCGCGCTCGCCCAGGACGTTACCGTCGGCCTTATCACCAAAACCGAGACCAATCCGTTCTTCGTCAAGATGCGCGAGGGCGCCGAGGCCAAGGCCAAGGAGCTCGGGGTGAAGCTGATCACCGCCGCCGGCAAGTATGACGGCGACAATGACGGACAGGTGGCGGCGATCGAAAACATGATTTCGGCCAAGGCCAAGGGATTTGCGATCGTGCCGTCCGACAGCAAGGCCATCGTGCCGACGATCCAGAAGGCGCGCGACGCCGGCCTGATGGTCATTGTGCTCGACACCCCGCTTGATCCGATGAATGCCGCCGATGCCACCTTCGCCACCGACAACCGCAAGGCCGGCATGCTGATCGGCCAGTGGGCCAAGGGCACTATGGGCGACAAGGCTGCCGATGCCAGCATCGTCTTCCTCGATCTGGCCACCAATCAGCCCACCGTCGACTACCTGCGCGACCAGGGCTTCATGCAGGGCTTCGGCATCGACGTGAAGGACCCCAACAAGTACGGCGACGAGGACGACAAGCGCATCTGCGACCACGAGATCAGCCAGGGCGACCAGGAAAAGGGTCGCACGGCGATGGAAAATGCGCTGCAGAAGTGCCCCAACGTCAATCTCGTCTATACGATCAATGAGCCGGCCGCTGCCGGCGCTTGGGAGGCCCTCAAGGCGGTCGGCAAGGACGATGGCTCGGTGATGATTGTGTCCATCGATGGCGGCTGCCCCGGCGTCGCCAACGTCGAAGCGGGCGTGATCGGCGCCACCAGCCAGCAGTACCCGCTGAAGATGGCCTCGATGGCGCTCGATGCGATCGTTTCGGGCAAGATCCCGCCGATCGATCCGGCGGCCGGGTTCCTCGACACGGGAGCCCAGCTCGTGACGGCCAAGCCGGTCGACGGCGTGCCGTCGATCACGGTGGATGAGGGCAAGAAGCTCTGCTGGGGCTAATGCCTGCCCAGTCCGTGTGACGGTGCTATGGTCAACGACAACGAAGGGGCGTCTTCGGGCGTCCCTTTGATTTAGGCTTCTGATTTAGGCTTCTGGCGGGGAGGAGAGCCTGATGAGTGACGACGCGGCTGGCTCAGCGACAGCCGAGCGCGGGTTGCAGGGGGCCGATCAGGCGGTCGCGACGTTTGAGGAATCCGATGCGGGTTTCGTCCGTCGGCTGCAAGGGTTCCTGCACCAGTATCCCACGAGCATTCCTTTCATCGTACTGCTCCTGGGCGCGGTGGTGTTTTCCATCGCGGCTCCCGGCAAGTTCCTGTCGCCGCTCAACCTCAGCGTGGTGCTGCAGCAGGTGACGATCATCGCCATCCTGGGGGTGGCGCAGACGCTGGTGATCCTCACCGCAGGCATCGATCTGTCGGTCGGGGTGATCATGATCCTGTGCACGGTGGTGATGGGCCGCACCGCCGTGGTTTATGGCGTGCCGGTGGTCGTGGCCTTTCCGCTCGGCCTGCTAGTGGGCCTTGCCTGCGGCGTCATCAACGGTCTGATCGTCACACGGCTCAAGCTGCCGCCCTTCATCGTCACGCTGGGTACCTGGAGCATCTTCGGAGCGCTGAACGTCTGGTATTCGCAGTCCGAAACCATCCGCCAGCAGGACATGGAGGCGTCGGCGCCCTTCCTGCAGGTTACTGGAACGCTGATCAAGCCGTTCCAGACGCTGCAGGCGTGGGGGCTGCAACTGGATTTCCTGCGCGGTTGGGTCTTCACCTGGGGATCGATCCTGATGATCCTTGTGGCGGTGATCGCCTGGTACGTGCTCAGCAAGACCGCGTTCGGACGGCACGTGTATGCGGTTGGCGACGATCCCGATTCCGCCCGTCTTGCCGGCATCTCCACCGAAAAGACGCTGATCGCCGTCTATGGCCTGGCCGGGTTCGTCTGCGCCATCGCAGCGTGGGCCTTCATCGGACGCATCGGCGGGGTCAGTCCTCAGGCCGGACAGACCGCCAATCTCGACTCCATCACCGCCGTTGTGATCGGGGGAACCTCGCTGTTCGGCGGACGCGGATCGATCACTGGCACGGTGATCGGCGCCCTCATCGTGGGGGTGTTCCGCAATGGCCTGGCGCTGTCGGGCCTGGAATTGCTGTGGCAGGATTTTGCGGTGGGCGTTCTGATCATCGTGGCGGTGACCATCGACCAATGGATCAGGAAGATCTCGGCATGAGCGAGCCAAACGACATCGTCCTCGAGGGCCGCGCCCTCAGCAAGCGCTACGGGCGCGTCGTCGCGCTCGACAATGCCGATTTCGAGCTCCGCCGTAACGAGATTCTCGCGGTGATCGGCGACAACGGCGCCGGCAAATCCACGCTCATCAAGGTGCTGTGCGGCGCGGTCATTCCCGATAGCGGGCAGATACTGCTCGAGGGTCAGCCGGTGACGTTCCGCTCGCCCATGGAGGCGCGGCTTTCCGGCATCGAGACGGTTTACCAGAACCTTGCTCTATCTCCGGCCCTGTCGATCGCCGACAACATGTTCCTGGGGCGCGAAATCAAGCGGCAGGATATCCTGGGGCAGGTGTTTCGCCTGCTCGACCGGCACCAGATGAACAGGATCGCGCGCGAGAAATTGAGCGAGCTGGGGCTGATGACGATCCAGAACATCAACCAGTCGGTCGAAACGCTGTCGGGCGGCCAGCGGCAGGGCGTGGCTGTGGCTCGGGCGGCGGCGTTCGGGTCGCGCGTGGTGATCATGGACGAGCCGACGGCGGCCCTTGGCGTCAAGGAGAGCCGGCGCGTGCTCGAACTGATGCTCGATGTGAAACGGCGCGGCCTGCCGATCGTCCTCATTTCGCACAACATGCCGCACGTCTTCGAGGTGGCCGACCGCATCCACATCCACCGTCTGGGCCGGCGGATCGCCGTCATCGACCCAAAAAAATTCTCGATGTCGGACGCGGTTGCGATCATGACCGGCGCGATGAAGCCGCCCGCCGAGGGGGCATCGGCGCCGACGCATCACTACAAGGTGGGCGAAGAGATCGCCCAGCAGGCGACGTAGAGCCGAACATGGATCTTGGACTGAGAAACAAGCTCGCGGTCATCACGGGCGGCAGCGTCGGCATCGGTCTTGCCGTCGCCGAAGCCTTCGCGGCCGAGGGCGCCGATGTGCTCATCACCGCTCGCAACGAGGAACGGGTCCTGCGGGAGGCGCGGCGGATAGCCGACAGCTTTGGCGTTCGCTCCGTTGGCGTTGCGGCGGATGTGGCCACGGCGGAGGGCTGCGCCAGGGTCGTCTCCGCTGCCGCCGATCTGGGCGGCGCGCACATCCTCATCAACAACGCCGGAACGGGCAGCAACGAAAAGATCGCCGATGCTCCCGACGAAAAGTGGCAGTACTACTGGGATCTGCATGTGATGGCCGCGGTGCGGCTTGCGCGTGGGCTCGTGCCGCAGATGAAGGCGCATGGGGGCGGGGCGGTGATCCACAACGGTTCGATCTGCGCCGTGCAGCCGCTGTGGTACGAGCCGATCTACAACACCACCAAAGCCGCCTTGATGATGTTCTCCAAGACTCTCGCCAACGAGGTGGTGGCCGACAATATCCGGGTCAACACCATCAATCCGGGTCTCGTGCTCACACCGGACTGGGTCAAGACGGCCAAGCAGATTGCCGGCGAGGCGGGCTACGAAGCCCACCTGCAGGCTGTTGCCGACGAGGCCGGCGGCATGAAGCGGTTCGCGACTCCTGCCGAGCTTGCCGCCTTCTTTGTCTTTCTGTGCTCCGACAAGGCCAGCTACTCGACGGGCTCGGCCTATTTTGTGGACGGGGGCTGGCTGAGAACGGTCTAGCTCATTCCGCGGGCTGCGGCTGCGGCCGGGACCGGGCGCGAACTACGCTTAGCGCAAAGGGCATCGCGAGCGCGGTCATCACGGCGAAGATGCCGTAGAGCCAGCGCGCGGCGGCCACGGCGCCGCCGGCGTCGGTCGCCAGCGGAAGGCCGGCGGCGTTGACGATCACGCCCCCGATCGCGGCGCCGATACCGGACGCGAAAAGCTGCACCATGCCCAGCGTTGCTGAAACGCGATCGTTGTCGGCCGCGGTGCCGCTTGCCAGCACCTGCGTCGACAGATGCTGGAAGGCCATGCCGATCCCGCACCCCATCGCAAAGAGGCTGGCGCTCGCGACGACGATCGGGACGATTTCACCCCCGGGGTTGGCGGTCGCAAGCGCTACGGCGAGGCCGACTGTTCCCGCCGTCATGACGATGGGCGAGGCGACGATCGCGCCGATGACGCGGCTGCCGGTAAAGCCCGATGTGGCGATGGCCGAAATGGTCCAGCCCAGGGCGAGGAGGGCTGTGAGGTAGCCGGCCCAGAGCGGGGTCAAGCCATGCAGCTTCTGAAAGAAGAGCGGGGCGAAGATGTTGCTCGTCACCGAAATGTTCAGAAGCAGGATGGTCGCAAAAAGCGTTCCAAGCACGCTGCCGGGGCGCAACGTTCCTTCCGGCAGGAGCGGATGCCTCGTGCGGCCTTCGACGCGCGCCAGTGCGACGATCAGAAGAGCGGCAAGGGCCAGGAGCACGAGCGCAAGCGGGGTGCTGGCAGTCACCAGGCTGGAAATCGAAATCAGCAGGATTGCGGCGATCACCAGAGCGATCTGCAGCACGGGCGCGTCACGCTGGGCGCCCGCGTCTTCCCGGCGCGGCAGCACCGCCACGGCTCCCAGGGCAAGCACGGCCGCGATCGGCACGATGATCAGGAACGCCCACCGCCACAGGTCGAAATTGGCGAAGACGCCGCCCACCGCCGGTCCGAGGAGTGTTGCCACGCCCCAGACCATGGCATTTAGCGCCATTGCGCGCGGCCACATGGGCTGGGGGAAGACGATGCGGATCATCGCAAGGCTCGTGGCAATGATCAGGCCGGCGCCAAACCCTTGCACCGTGCGGCCGAACAGAAGCATGGGCATATTGGTCGATAATCCGCAAACGAGGCTGCCGGCCCCGAAACCGAGGGCTGCCGCCACGTAGATGTCCCGCGGTCCTATGCGGGCTGGGCGGACCGCGGCAAAGACGGTGGCCGCAATCGATGCGACGATGAAAAGCGTGGTGTTCCAGGCGAAGTAGTCGAGGCCTCCGATATCGCGAACGACGGTGGGCAGCATCGATGACGTGATGAATCCCTCCATCGCCTGCAGCGTCGTGCCGCCGACGAAGACGGCGATGGCGAGTCCCCCGGTCGAAAAGAAGTCGCGCCAGGAGGTATCGGTTCTTGTGGTCATGGTTGGTCCTTAGCATCTGTCGGGGCTGGCTGCAGCCCCGGCCGGATGCTAGGGCTACAACCTCAAGTCAGGTTGAGGTAAAGAGGGAATGGTTCTGCCAGGTGAACTCTCCATCGGCGAGGTCGCCGCGCGTGCGGGAGTGGCAGTCTCGGCACTGCATTTCTACGAACGCAAGGGCCTGATCCGCAGCCATCGCAGTCGCGGCAATCAGCGGCGCTATGACCGGGATGTGCTGCGCCGGCTCGCGGTGATCCGCATGGGGCAGGAGTTGGGCATCCCGCTGGCGGAGATCGGCGCGCGGCTCAGCGTTCTGCCGGAGGGCCGGCCGCCCAGCAAGGCTGACTGGTCGGCGCTATCGCGGCAGTGGCATGAGGATTTGCAGCGCCGGATCGTGCTGCTCACGCGCCTGCGCGACGAGCTCACCGGGTGCATCGGGTGCGGCTGTCTCTCGCTCAAGCGCTGCCCGCTCTACAATCGGAATGACAGGCTGTCCCAGGGCGGCAGCGGGCCGCAGCGCATGCTGCGCCCCGGCGGCGGGGTGTTCCGTGACAGCAGATCGTGAGCCCAGAGGGCGGCGGCCGCAGCCCAGAACGCGCGGCCGCCGCTCCTTTTGCCGCGCGAGGGAGAACGACGCGGCAAGGGTTGAGCGGGGAGGGCGTTGGGAATGCCATGACGGTCGCCCACCGTCGAGCACGCCGCTCCCCGCGGCACCTCAGGTCGTGCAGACCTTCAGGTGCCAACTGCGTCGAGGCGCTGGCTGCGGACCCAGTACCCGACGATGTTTGCTGCCTCGCGGCGATAGGCATTGAGCTCGCCGTGCCGCTCGAAAACGGCCGCCGCTCCAGCATCGATCAACGCGTTACGGATGCTTCGCTCGAGCGATTGCGCCATGGCGACGACCAAGAGGTTCGGGGCCGCATGCTTCAGCCGGACGATGAAATCCTGACTAGCTGTCGAGGACGACTTGAGATCGACGATGACCATGGAAATCCGGTTGGCAGGCGAGCCATCCAAGCCGGATGACAGCGCCTTGAGCGCCGCCTCTGGATCGCTCATGCGTTCAACGTGCGGCCCGCCATGGGCGGCGAGCATCCGCGTCAGCAGGCGCGCAGAGTGAAAATCGTCGTCAACCAGCGCAATCGCCGGTTGTTCCAAACCAAGAGTCATATCGTGTCCTTTCCCGCGCCGCGCGGGAGGATGGCCAAGCGAACTCGCGTATTTTGGGTTCGCCGGCCCTTGGAGCGTGAGGGGTCGCGGGAGGGAGGGCCGCGACCCAGCCGAACGAGGCTATGCAATACGTGCCTCAGATCAGCCCACGCTGTGCTGCGAACGGCGCGCATATGGCGGCTTCGCGCCGGCCCGGAAAGGTGGTCCGAGGTAAAGTGCGGGTTAGCGGCTTGTATTTAACATGTAAAACGACCACTCTCCCCGCCGGCAATGAGGAGGGAGGTCCTCGGTGCCGACCGTCGTGCCCACCCCGGCAGAAGTGCGGGCTGCCTTGGAAGAAATCCTCGGCTGGCAGGGCATTTCCCGGTCGCCGCAGCTCAGCGACCTGCTGCGATACGTGGTCGAAAAGACCCTCGCCGGCGACGGGGCATCGATCAAGGCGTACTCGATCGCGGTTGATGTCTTTGGCCGGCCGCAGAGCTTCGATCCCCAGTCGGACCCGATCGTGCGCGTGCAGGCTCGGCGGCTCAGGGCCTTGCTCGAGCAGTTCTATAGCAGCGGCGAGTCGTCCTCGTCGGTGCAAATCCGGCTGCCTTTAGGGCGCTATGTGCCCGAATTCATTCCTGCACCTAAGGTAGAGGTCGCCCGGAAAGTTGCGCCTGAGACAGGGGGCGAGTCCGCTGAACGCGGCCAGGAGGAGGGGACTCCGGCGCCGCTCCGTCAATTCCTGGCGAGCGCGTTTCTCGGACTGAGCTTTACGCTGATCGGGGTGGGGCTGGCCATCGCGCTCGTGCGGTTCATGCTGCCCCAGCCTTCTGCCCCAGCGGCCGTGACGTGGCCGGACTATCCCTCCGTTGCCGTCGGGAATTTCGACAACCTGACCGGAAGTTCCGCGCTAGACGATCAGATCGCACAGGTCGGGCCGCGGCTTGCCCGCGCGCTCGGCCGGTTCGACGCCCTCAAGGTTGTCCCTGACAATGCCGGCCTGGCGATACGCGGAGCCATTCAGGAGAGTAACGGACGCTTCTCGGTCCACGCCTTGCTTTCCGATGCCGCGAGAAACGGCATTGTCTGGAGCACGACGCTCGACGCTCCACTCAGTAGCGATGCGGCCGATCTCTTCGGCGCCGCGGTCATAACGCTCGCAGCGCAGCTGGGCAATGCCAGCGGTCCTCTTCACGCATCAGGGCGGGCATGGCTCAAGACGCAGTCCAGCCTGCCCCAGGGCGCCCCGCTCTATGTGTGCGAGCTCGAATACATGGCCTGGCGCGACACGCGCCAGGACACGGCTGCCGACGATGCCGCAGCCTGCTTTGACGCGGTGAACGCCCGCGAGCCAGACAACGCCACTGCCCTTGCCGCCGCTGCCGGAATAAGGGCATGGCGCATACATTACGGTTCAGATGCAGATGCCGACCTGCCGGCCCTGATGGAAGAGGAGACCACCGCGGTTGCCCGCGCCGTGTCGCTACAGCCAGGCGACAGCTTCATCTACGAGCAGCAGGGGCTGGTGCTGGCCCGGCAAGGGTCGCTGGATGCGGCGCTCGGCGCTCTGGGCAAGGCCATCGAACTCAACCCCGCCAGCATGGACGCTGTCGCCGCCGCGGGGCTGACCACATGGCTCAACGGTTCCTTCGCCGACGGCGAGGCGCTTGGAGAAGAGGCGCTCTCGACCATCCCATCGCCGCCTCCCTGGTACTACATGACCCGGGCCTTCGACGCGCTTCGCGAGAAGCGCTACTACGACGCTATCGAGGCGGCGCAGGCGCTTGCAGCGGGTGAAGCCGAGTATGGACCGCTCGTGGCAGTGGCTGCGGCTCCTGCCATCGGACGAAGCGACATCGTCGACAGATACCGGCCCCAAATTCTCGGCAACCCGGCGTTTCAGCGCGTGGGTATCCTGCCGCGCGCGTCGCTCATGGTCAAACCGCAGATTCTCATCGACCGCCTGCGCGAGGGACTTGTTCTCGCTGGAATCCCGCCGGCTGCACTCGACGGCCCGTTCACGCCGGACAGCCTTCCTCGCCGGAACTAGTGGATGGCGGATCTCGAAAAGAGATTGATGACGAGAACGCCCGCGAGAATGAGCGCCATGCCCAGGATGGCCGGAAAATCGAGGCCTTGACGATAGACCAAAAAGGCGACGAGCGAGATGCCCACGATCCCTACGCCGGACCACACCGCATAGGCGATGCCTACGGGGATCGTCTGAAGCGCCAGCGAAAAGAAGTAAAATGTCACTCCATAGCCGAAGATGACGGCAACCGAGGGCCATAGCTGTGTGAAGCCGGCAGCGGCGCGCAGGCAGGACGTCGCCACGATTTCGGCAAGAATAGCGATGCCGAGATAGACGTTGCCCATCATCCGAAGATATCGGTTGCGAGCCGGACAAAAGCGCGGCCCCGCTCTTCGAAGTCCTTGAACGGCACTCCGGGCCGTTCAAGTTGGCCATAGCTCGGAGCCCCCGGCGAAAGTATCACGGTATCGAACTTGGCCCGCCGCTGCGCCAGCGCCTCGAGTCCGGCGGAGAGCGTCCCGGCCTCCACCACCTCGATCGAGGGAGCGGCCGCATAGGTGGCCGTCGCGAGGCGGTCGCCGGTCACCGGCAGGGCCACAAGGACGGTAACCCCGCGCGGGGCCAGCAGCGAGGCGAGCTCGGTATAGTCCTGCTGGCGCTCATGACCGCCCGCGATCAGGGCGATCCGCCGGCCCTCATAGGCCGCGAGGGCGGCCTTGGTGGCTTCCGGGGTCGTCGAGATGGAGTCGTTGACGACGGTAATGTCGCCGATCTGATGTTCTTCAAGCCGATGCGGCAGCGGCACGAAGGCCTGGATGCCCCGGACGATCCCCTCGAGACCGGCGCCGGCGGCCAGTGCGATCTGGGCGGCGAGGCGCGCATTGTCGAGATTGTGCTCGCCCTTCAGTCGACTGCGTTTCACGGCGGCGCGGAGGCGGTCATCGATGAAGGGGGCGACAGGCGGCAGGAGGCGCCTGCGATCGCGCAGCGCTTCGAGCACGAGCGGGTTGTCGATGGCGCCCCGTCCGAGCGCTACGGGGAAGGGTGTCTCGCGGTCGATGAGGTTGAGCTTGTCGGCAAAATAGCGCTCGGTGGTTCGGTGCCAGTCGGTATGCTCGGGCGTCAGGTTGGTCACTGCGGCAATGTCGGGCGAAAAGGCCATGTCGGCCGTCTGATAGCTCGACAGTTCGAAGACCACGATCTTGTGCCGGTCGGCGATTTCGAGCGGGGCGAGGCCAACATTGCCGGCAAGGCCGGCGTCGAGCCCGGCCTGGGTCAGCATGAGATGCACGAGCGTTGCAGTGGTGGACTTGCCTTTAGTGCCCGTAATGGCGATGACGGTGCGGCCCTGCCGGTAGTACTCGCCCCAAAGGTTGAGGTTGGAGGTCACGGAGACCCCCGCTTCCCGGGCGACGAGAAAGATCGGGCGGTAGCGCGAAACGCCCGGCGATTTGACGATGGTGCCAAATCGATGTTGCTCGATCGCGGCCTGCAACTGTGTGGGCGCGATGAAAGTTGCCTCCTCGACCTCGGCGGCGCCTGAGTCCACCGTCACAAAGACGTCGAGCTTCGGCGCGCGCGACTTGAGGAAGGCTCGAGTGGAACGCGCCTCGCGGCCGGCGCCGTAGAGCAGGACGGGCTGGTCAAGCCGCATGGGGCGCGATCCTTTCGACGAATGCTTCGGGGATATGGTGCTTGGGGCTGTCCACCATCAGCTCATTGAGGGCGGCGACAAGCCGCGGCCGGCCGTATTGGCGTAGAAGGTCTTCACGCAACGCCACGACGACGCGAGCTTGGTCCCATTCCGGACGACCGGTGAGGGCGTACAGGCAGGCCGCCGCCTCCTCTATCTCGCCTACGCATTCCCATGGCTTCTGGCCGGCGAGGCCGGTGAGTTCGCGGTAGGCGTGTTCATTCACTGGCTTGTCCAGGAGGTTCTGGCCGAAAATGCCGAGCAGACGTTCCTTCTCCATGACCGGTGCCAGGATCAGGAAGGTGAAATGGCACTTTGGGCATTCGCCGCACCAGAGCGGACCTTCGTGGCCCGAGAGCCTGAAGTTGCGGTTGCAACTTGAAAACACGTGGTCGAACCGGGTCTGCCGCGCAAACAATTTGGCGATACGGGCTTCGGAATAAGGTCGCAACAGGGAGAAATAGGCAAGGGCGCTGCCGGTCGCCTCGGCGAGGACATCGGCGATGCGACCCTCGAATTCGAGCGACTTCGAATATTGATGGTTGACCTCGCGACCATCGTGGATCGTATTGCCTTCGCTAGCGGAGCGTTCGTTGGAGAGGACGATCCGGCTGAAGGAAAAGAGCAGCGCGGTGAGGGCCGCGATCATCGAATTTATGGCTGTCGAAGGGACGTGACCATTGAGGTAGCCGGGCTGCTGGCTGAGCCGGATCATCTCCGGATCAAGGGTGCGCGTCACATAGAGCGGCGTTCTGCCGATCTTGTCGATGCAGCCCGGGATCGGCCCTTTGGCATTGACCGCGAAGGGCGTGAATTCGATTCCGGCGGCCTCAAGCAGTTCGCTTGAGACAAGCGAGTCCTTGCCGCCTCCGATCGGCAGCAGAACGCGGTCCTTCAGCAGCGGCGAGGGGCGGCCCTTGCGCGAGTCCCTTGGGGCGTCGACCTCGATTCTGTCGAAATGGTTGAGTTTATTGCGGGCGTAGAATTCCCCTAGTCCGTTGGAATAGACGTCGAGCGCGAACTCCCGCCCTCGTTCCGTGAGCGGGAAATCCACCGTTATTCGCAAGGGGGCAAGGAGCTTGAAGTAACTCACGCCAAGCACCACGGCAGTCAGATCGAGGAGCTTGCCGAAGGCGTCGGAGGCGGCGGCATCGACATCGCCGCGCGGCGGGAATTGCAGGACCTCGGTGAAACGCAAGTCGCCCAGCGCGTAAGCAAACGTCGCCACGCCTGCGGTGGCATCGTAAACCGGTTTTTCGATGCGAAAGGTTTCGCTCAATAGATTCTCAGACTCAGCCTGAGCACAATATCGGGGCTCAGGCGCTGAAAGCCAAATTCGCGCATGCTGCAGCTCCATGCCGTGCCAAGCTTTTCGATTTTGAAGAGATTGTAGCGGGCCGGATCTTCGCCGCCATCCTCGCTTTGAGCGGCGCCGGCAGCCGCGACGCCAATCACCGGGACGTCGCCGTCGCGGCCCGGCAGGGCATAGATCGTGGATTTGTGGGTGTGGCCATGCAGGATCAGTTCGGCCCCCTGTTCGGCCACGACCTGGCGGAACCGCCTTGCGCCATAGAGGCCGAGTCGGGGATGCCGCGCTTCGAGGTTGGGCGGGTGGTGAATGAGAATAACGCGGAAATACCCCGCTTCTCCCATCAGGCGCAGGATACGGGCCAGGCGAGCAGCCTGGTCGGCCCCGAAGCGGCCGATAGCCAAACCCGGGGCCGACGGCACTGAACTCGAACAGGAGATGACGGCGACATCGCCCACTCGGCGCACAAAGGGGAACTGCTCGGAGTCCAGCGTCTCGCCGCGCATATACTCGCCCCAGCGGTTGCTGTTCCAGGCGAACGAGGACTTGACGTAGGAATCGTGATTGCCGGGCGAGACGCAGACCGTCTCGGGCCCGCCCAGGGTCTGGAGCCAGGTCCAGGCCGTATTTGCCTCCGCTTCAAGCCCCAGATTGACGAGATCGCCCGTTACCGCAACAAAATCCGGAGATTGCTGCTTCAGGTGCTGCACGAGATTGTGCAGGCCTTCGCCGGAGAGCGTCGACTGACGACGGAAGCGCCAGTTGAGGTATCCTGTGACGCGCTTGTTCATCAGGTCCGTCCATTTCACCGGGGGCAGGGGCGCCAGGTGAACGTCGGAGATATGCGCAAGAGTGATCATTGCGGCGGGTAATGCCACGGCCCGCGCGGCAAGAAAATGGCTGTTCGCGCAAGGCTGCCGTTTTGCCCAGAGCCCGCCGCTGATAGCCTCAACAGGCGATGAACGAAGACTCCACACTGACGCCGTTCCAGCGCTGGCGCACCCGGATGCACCTGCTGGCCACCGCCTTGCGCCAGAGGATGACCGTGGGCGTGCGCGCGGTTCTCGTCGACGGGCGGCGCGTGCTGCTTGTGCGCCACACCTATTTGCCGGGCTGGCAGTTTCCCGGAGGCGGCGTGGAGGTGGGGGAGACGCCCGAAGCGGCCGCGGCGCGCGAAGCGCTCGAGGAAACCGGCCATGCGCCCATCGGGCGACCCGAACTCCTGGGGTTCTATCTCCACCATCTGGCGGGAACGTCCCGCGACTATGTCGCCGTCTATGTCTGGCGGGGTTTCGAAGTCCGACGGATCTTCCGGCCGAATTTCGAAATTGCCGAATGTCGCTGGTTCGAGATCGGCGCTTTACCGGAGGACCTGGGGGCGGGCACCGCCCGGCGGCTCGGCGAACTTTTCGACGGCGTGCCGGCGGCGTCGGAGTGGTGAGGGCCGCCTGTCCGCCAGCGCCGCCTGAACCGGCATTCCATCGACGCCCGCGGAACCCTCGCCTCTCCGGCTATTCTCCCGCCGCCGGCGCCGGTTCCTGTGGCATTCTGAACATCCCGAGGCTCAAGGAGACCTGCCGACCAAGGCGGCGCGCGAGAAATGTCCCACAAAGGTCTCGTTTCGGCCGCTGCCCGGCCTCACTCGGGCCGTCGGAATTCTCCCTCGACGGCTGGTTAACCCCGAGGTCTTGAAATGCCCCTTGCCCCCCATGATTTATCGTTTACGCGTTGCCCCGGTGGTGCTAATGCGCAAGCCAGACGTCAGGAGGCGTCCAGGATGGAGAAGACGGTTCACGTGACCCGACGATCGTGACGGTCGGGAGCCGGCCCTGTCGGCCGGTGCGTTTGTCCTTTCGCTCTCGTTCTGGACTGCCACGATGAACGTTCAATCCATCTATCAGCCGGCGCCGTCGGCCCCTCCGCAACCTCACGCTCCGACTTGGCGCCTTGCCTCCCCCGAGGACGATTCCTTCGTCGAGGACTTGCAGGCGCTGGCCTTCGGCCCCGGGCGCTTTGCCCGAACCGCCTTCCGGGTGCGTGAACGCTTCCCGATCGACAAATCCCTCTCCCTCATCGCCGAAGTTGACGGTATCCCTTGCGGGTCCGTGTGGATGACGCCCATCAGCATTGGCGGAATCGACGGCTACATGCTCGGCCCGCTCGCCACCCACCCCGAATTCAGAAAGCGCGGCGTGGGCAAGATGCTGGCCCGCGAGGTGACGCGCCTTGCTCTGGCGCGCGGGCAGGGCAGCTTTGTCATTCTCATCGGTGATCGCGACTACTACTGTCCCCTGGGGTGGCAGCCGACAACTCTGGGGGCCGTCAAATGGCCCGGACCGGTCGACCCGGAGCGTGTCCTCCTTTATTCTGAGGACAAGACTCTGGCGGGCCGGATCAAGGGCCGGATCGCCGCGTTTGGAGCCAAAAAGCACTCGTAGCGCCGGGGGCGCTGCGGTTTTCCCGTGGGCGCGCGTTCGGGCCGGAAAACCGGTTGGAAGTCACCGAGCGCGCCGGGAGACGGGCCTTGTCGGCGGCTGACGATCTGATTGAGCGAATCAGGCTGAAGCTGCTTGCTGACCCGCAGGCGGCCGAGGTAACCGCCACCCTTGCGCCCGACTGGATGCCAGAAGGGGGGTTTTCAGGGCCGCCGCGCGACGCAGCGGTTCTCATCGCCGTGGTTCGCAGAGGGGATGAGCTCAGTGTGCTCTACACCGAGCGCTCGCCCGACCTTCGCTCACATTCCGGTCAGGTCGCTTTCCCGGGCGGCAAGATCGATCCTGGCGACGCCGGGCCAGCGGAGGCGGCTTTGCGCGAGGCGCAGGAGGAGGTGGCGCTCAGGCCCGAAGATGCGCGGGTGCTCGGCTACCTTCCGGCGTATTTTACCGGGTCCAACTACATGATCACTCCGGTGGTCGCGGAGGTTGTGCCGCAAAGCGCGTTCATTCCCAACCCAAGCGAGGTCAAAAGCGTGTTCGAGGTGCCGCTGCCGCTCCTGATGCGTGAGGAATCGTTCGGCATCTATCGGATTCGGCGCAAGGACCAGGAGCACACGACCTGGCAGATTGCCCATGAAGGGCAGGTGATCTGGGGAATCACCGCAAATCTCACCCGCCGGTTTTACGAACTTGTTCTCAAGGACGAGGAAGCCGCGTGACCAACGCCATAGCCCTGGGACGGCTCAAGCGGGCCGAATGGCTCAGGCAGCCCGAGACGCAGCAGGTTCTGGCGGTGCTTGAGGGGGCGCACAACCGGACGCGCGTTGTGGGGGGCATCGTGCGCGACACTCTGCTCGACCGATCCCGCGAGCGTTCCGACATCGACTTCGCGACCGAGTTCACGCCCGACGAAGTAATGCGGCGCATGAGCGAAAAGGGGATCGCGGTTTATCCAACGGGTGTCGAGCACGGGACAGTGACGGTCCGGATCGGGGACTTCAGCGGCGAGGTGACAACCTTGCGGGAAGACGTTGAGACCTATGGGCGACGAGCCAAGGTTCGCTTTGGCCACGACTGGCATCGCGATGCCGAGCGGCGAGACTTCACCCTCAATGCGCTCTATGCCGGAATGGATGGAAGCCTGTTCGATCCGATCGGCGGGCTTGAGGATTGCCTCGCGGGCCGTGTGAAGTTCATTGGCGACCCCGATACGCGGATCGCTGAGGACCGGCTCAGGGTCTATCGCTTCTTTCGGTTCTCGGCGAGCCATGGCGGTGAGCGGTTCGATCCCAAGGGCCTGGCTGCGGTAACCCGCGCTGCCGGAACGCTCTCGGCGTTATCGGCGGAACGCGTGGGGGGCGAGATGCGGCGGCTGCTGTCGCTGCCTCGCGCCGTGCGTACGATCCGAACCATGGTGGACGCGGGCATCCTGACATATCCGACGGCCCTGATCGGGGCGCTCGATACCTACGAACGGCAGGCTCGCCGTCCGAACCGCAACGGGCGCTTCGCGCTTCTTGTCGACGTGCTGGGCGGGGGGGAGCTCAAGGCGCGTTGGCGGCTTTCCAATGAGGACATCGCCGTCGCTACGCAGACTTTGGAAGCGGCGCGCCTGATGATCGGCGGTGAGCTCGCTGAAGCGGCCTATCGCTTCCCGGCGGTAGGGGCTGACGCGCTGGACGTCGCAGCGGCGCTCGCGCCGTGGACAGAGGCGGCCAAGGCGGAGATTGCCCGGGAGCTCGATGATCTTGAGGTGCCGAGGTTCCCGGTGACCGGCCGGGACCTCCTCAACCTAGGCTATCGCCAGGGGCCGAAACTCGGCGCGGTACTCGCCCGACTGGAAAAGGCCTGGATCAAGAGCGGCTTCAGACTTGGCCGCGACGAATTGCTGGCCGAGGCGGGCCGTCAGCGGTGAACCGGCGGATCACCTCCTCAGGTGCGTGATCTGGGCAATGTTGCCCGCAGCATCACAGATAGCTATGTGGCTACAGGGTGATACATAGCCACGGAGCTATTATTCGCAAGCGCGCCATGGAGTACGCCGATCCGCCCATCGATCGCAAAGCAGGAGGACAAGGGCGGACGCTACTGCGCTGCCTGAGGCGCGTGGATGCGCTCCTTGATGCGTTCGATCATTTCGGGCCTGACAACTTTCTCGTCATGCACCTCCCGAAGGTGTTCGGCGGCGCGGCGTACGATCTCGGCGTCGTTGTCCGCCTGGGTGTGCCAGGAGCATCCCGGCACCAGACACTCATATTGTTTCATGGCAACCTCCATTCGTCTCCTCAGGGAAAACGGTCGGGAAAGGGCCGAGTTCCCCTGGCGGCGCTACGGCCAGCGGACCTCGGGCGGCATCGAGCTCAGAATGGCCTCGACATTGCCCCCGGTTCTCAGCCCGAATGTGGTGCCGCGATCGTAAAGCAGATTGAACTCGACATAGCGGCCGCGGCGGACGAGCTGCTCGTGACGGTCGGCATCGGTCCAGGGGGTGGTGAAGTTGCGGCGGACGAGCGCGGGATAGATGTCGAGGAAGGCACGGCCGACGTCTTGGGTGAAGGCGAAGTCCGCCTCCCAGTCGCCGCTCGAGAGCTGATCGTAGAAGATGCCGCCGATCCCCCGCGGCTCGTTTCGGTGCTTGAGGAAGAAGTACTCGTCGCACCACTGTTTATAGCGGTCGTAGTCGATCTGAGGGTGCTTGTCGCAGGCGGCGCGATAGGCAGCGTGAAAATCGACGCTGTCGGGGTCGGCTTGGGTGCGCCGCCGATCGAGCACGGGCGTGAGGTCGCCGCCGCCGCCGAACCAATATTCGCCCGTCACGATCATCCGGGTATTCATATGCGCCGCTGGAACGTTGGGATTCCATGGGTGGATGATCACCGACACCCCTGCGCTCCAGAACTCCGCTCCCGCTTCGGTGTGCGGCATCTGGCGGGCAAATTCCTCACTGAACCGGCCATGCACTACCGAGATGTGGACGCCGGCCTTCTCGAACACCCGTCCTCGCAACAGGCCCATTTCACCGCCGCCGCCCTCGGCGCGGGTCCAGGGGCGGATCTCAAATTTCCCGGCGTCGCGGTCTGTGTGGATCCCCCCTTCGGCCTCGAGCGCCTCGAGCCGCGCGCAAAGGTCGTCGCGGACCGCACGGAACCAAGCCGCAGCGACCTGCTTGTGTGTGTCAATCTGGGGAGGAAGGGTCATTTCAGGCTCGCAAATGCGTTGGTCTGCCGCAACGCTTCCCCCAATACGAGAGAGGCGGCGATGGCGACATTGATCGAGCGCAAACCCGGGCGCATCGGAATGCGTAATCTCAGGTCGGCGCTGGCCGCCACCTCCTCGGGCACGCCGGAACTCTCGCGGCCGAGCATTAACATGTCGGCATCGGCGTACTCGACCTTATAGACCGAATCGGATCCCCGGGTGCTGAGCAGGACCAGCCGGCGGCCCGCCTCGCGCCGCCAGCGGTCGAAATGATCGTAGCTGTCGTGTTCAACGAAATCGGCTGAGTCTACGTAGTCCAGTCCGCCGCGCCTGAGCTCCCTGCGCGAGACGGCAAAGCCGGTGGGATGAATGATGTGGATACGCACCCCCAGGCATGCGCCGAGGCGCAACAGCATGCCCGTGTTTCGGGCAATCTCGGGCTGGTAGAGCGCGAGTTCGATGGGCATCGGCTGGTCCTGTTCCACGGCCGGCGAAATGGCCGGTGGGTATAGTGTCGCAGAGGGGTTTTCGCCCGGTTGTCCCGGCTGGACAAGCGCAAAGGAGAGTGCAAAAAGACAGCCAAATCACGCGCCCGCGAGGGGGTGATTTCATTGTCGCGCGTGCTGCGGGGGCCTGCAATGACGCGCGAAATCAAGGCATCAGGCAGGGATCTCGACCTTGGCGACAGAATCGAATTTGGCGCATGACGATACGCCCGATCCGGGCAAGCGCGACTTCCTCTACGTCGCAACCGCCGCAGTGGGTGTGGTCGGTGTAGCGGCGGTGGCCTGGCCGATAATCAACGAGCTCAACCCCGATGCGTCTGTGCTCGCCCTTGCTTCGGTTGAATATGACCTGAGCAAGATCGAGGCAGGCCAGTCGGTCACCATCAAGTGGCGCGGGCAGCCGGTGTTCATCCGCAACCGGACGCAAAAGGAAATCGACGACGCTCGGGCGGTGCCGCTCGACCAGCTCAAGGATCCGCAGCCCGATCAGGAGCGGGTGATCAAGGGCCACGACAACTGGCTCGTCATGATCGGCATCTGCACGCATCTGGGCTGCATCCCGATCGGGGAGTCGGGAGATTTCGGCGGCTGGCTCTGCCCGTGCCACGGCTCGCAGTACGATACGTCCGGACGCATCCGCAAAGGTCCGGCCCCCAAGAACCTGGTGATTCCGCCCTACAAGTTCCTGACGGACACCACCATTCAGATCGGTTGAGGGAAAGCATCTAGATGTCGGCGCACGGAAGCAAGTACACCCCGACCAATCCGGTCGCGAAGTGGTTCGAGGACCGCTTGCCGCTCATCGGCTTCACAAAGTCGACGATCATCGACTATCCAACGCCCAAGAACCTCAATTATTGGTGGACCTTCGGCGGCATCCTCGCCTTCATGCTGGGGACGCAGATCGTCACGGGCATCGTGCTGGCGATGCACTATACGCCGAACGCGCAGCTTGCCTTCGATTCCGTCGAGGCAATCAAGCGCGACGTCAACGGCGGTCGGCTCATCCAGGCCGTGCACGCGACTGGCGCGTCGATGTTCTTTTTCGCTGTCTACGTCCACATCTTCCGCGGCCTCTATTTCGGTTCCTATAAGGCGCCGCGCGAGGTGTTGTGGATTCTGGGCGTCATTATCTACCTGCTGATGATGGCCACGGCCTTCATGGGTTATGTGCTGCCTTGGGGGCAGATGAGCTTCTGGGCCGCCGCCGTCATCACCAATATCTTCGGGGCGATTCCGGTCATCGGCGATCCGATCCTGCAGCTTCTGCGCGGCGGCTTCGCGGTGGACAATCCGACCCTCAACCGCTTCTTCGGATTGCATTACCTTCTGCCGTTCATCATCGCGGCAGTGGTGGTTCTGCACATCTGGGCGCTGCATGTGCCGGGCAACAACAACCCTATCGGCGTCGACGTCAAATCGGAACGCGACACCGTGCCGTTCCATCCGTTCTACACGGCCAAGGACTTCTTTGGCGTTCTGGTGTTCTGCATTCCGTTCGCCTGGCTTGCCTTCTTTGCGCCCGACATTCTGGGTCACCCGGACAACTACATCCAGGCCAACCCATTGGTGACGCCGCCCCACATCGTGCCGGAATGGTACTTCCTGCCGTTCTACGCGATCCTGAGGGCCATCGACTTCAACTTCGTCCTCGATAGCAAACTGCTGGGCGTCATCTTCTTTGCCGGCTCTATTCTGGTGCTCTTCTTCGTGCCTTGGCTGGACACCAGCAAGGTTCGGTCGGGCACCTTCCGCCCGGTCTTCAAGTGGTTCTACTGGCTGTTCGTGATCAACTTCCTGCTGCTCATGTGGTACGGCGCGCAGGAACCCGCGAAGGTCGTGCTCGGGCCGTTCACAGTGGCGGACGTGAGCAAGCTCTCGGTCGTGTACTACTTCGCGTATTTCCTTGTCGTCCTGCCGCTCCTTGGCCGGTTCGAGAAGCCGCGGCCGCTGCCCAATTCGATTTCGGAGGCGGTGCTCAAGACGCCGCGGGCGGTGAGCGGCGCCGACCCTGCGATACCTGCGGCCCACTGAGCGCGAGGATCAAGGACCAATGACCATCAACAAGACCATCCTTGCTGCTGTTGCGGGCGTAGCGCTGCTGTCGGCCCCGGTTCTGGCTCAGGACGCATCGTCCTCGGCGGTGCCTGCTGCGTCTGAAGCCTCAGCCTCTGCCGCCTCCTCGCAGGAGGTTGCCACTGCGGCTGCCGACCAGCAGGAGCCGATCGTCAAGCAACACTGGAGCTTTGCGGGGCCGTTCGGCACCTTCGATCAGAACCAGCTGCAACGCGGGTTCCAGGTGTTCAAGGAAGTCTGCTCCAACTGCCACTCGGCGCGGCTGCTCGCATTCCGCAATCTCAGCGAGCCGGGCGGCCCACACTTCTCCGAGGCGCAGGTCAAGGCGCTGGCCGCCACGTATCAGATCGACGACCCGGATGCCGAAGGCGGCAAGCGCCCGGGCCTGCCGTCCGATCACTGGCCGTCGCCATTCCCCACCGAGAAGGACGCGCGTGATGCCAATGGTGGCGCGCTGCCTCCGGACATGAGCGTGCTCGCCAAGGCCCGCGGCGTCGAGGATAAGTTCCCCGACTGGCTGTTCAACTACTTCACCACCTATGCCGAGGGCGGGCCGGACTACATTCATGCCCTGCTCAATGCCTATGCCGATCCGCCGGCCGGCTTCACGCTGCCGGACGGCAAGTACTACAATAAGGTGTTTGCCGGCCACGCCATCGGAATGCCCCCGCCGCTCAGCGACGGGCAGGTGCAATACGCCGCCGCCGCCGATGGCAGCACGGTGCCGCTCACGGTGGATCAGTATTCCAAGGACGTGGCGGCCTATCTCATGTGGATGGCCGAGCCTCACCTTGATGCCAACAAGGCGGCCGGCTTCCGCGTCCTGACTTTCCTGATCCTGTTCGCGGTGCTCATGTACCTCGTCAAGAACCGGGTCTGGCGCAAGGTCGAGCACTAGTCCGCTCGCCGGGCGATGATATCGGCTCTAGCTTTGGGGCCTGCCCCGCGGCGGGCCCCGACGCTTTCAACTTGCCGCCCGGCCGGCTGTCGCCCGCCTCTTTTCATCCGCACTGCCGGTGATAGATTGCATCCATGACTGCGATCCGCACTGCCGCTGCCGTCATCGGAGTTGCCGTCGCCGTCGCCCGCCATCCTGCGGTGCGGGCGGCGGTGAAGGCGGCGCCTCTCTTGATCACGCCAAGAATGCGGGAGATGGCCGCCGAGGCGACACTCGAGACCGCCTTCCGCGCCGGCGTTCTTGCCCGAAAGATCGCGCGAAGGTGACGATGGCGCGCGGTGGCCGGCCAATGATATGAACGCGACCGTTCATCGCCCGCAACTTGTGGCCTGCTGCCAGTCCCATGCTTGACCTGCAATCGCTGATCCGGTCGATCCCCGACTATCCCAAGCCGGGGATATTGTTTCGCGACATTACCACGCTGATCGAACATCCCCAGGGCTTCCGCGAAAGCGTGGCGCGGCTTGCCGAGCCGCATCGGAACCTTGGCATCACGCATGTGGCGGGAATCGAGGCGCGCGGCTTCATCTTCGGGGCTGGCGTTGCCATCGAAATGGGTGTGGGGTTCGTGCCGATCCGCAAGCGCGGCAAGCTGCCCGGCGCGACGATCGGTCAGAACTACACTCTCGAATACGGCGTCGACACCATCGAGATTCACGCCGACGTGCTGAGCAGCGTGCACAAGGTCTTGCTTGTCGACGACCTGATCGCGACCGGCGGCACGGCGCTCGCCGCGGTGGGCCTGCTGCGCCGCACTGGCGCGGTCGTCGAGAACGCTGCCTTTGTCATCGACCTCTTCGATCTGGGCGGCGCCGACAAGCTCCGCGCCATCGATGTCAGGATCGAGAGCCTCGTCTCCTTTCCGGGCCATTGAGGCCGAGCGCGAGGGCCACGATGCGGCGCGCGTCGCGGCCCACTCCCTGCACCATGCCCGAAGCCATCGAGGTCAGAAAGTGCTGGCCGAGGAAGAAAAGCCCATCGACCCCTCTGGCGACGCCGCGATCATGATCGGGTTCGCCATCGGGGAGCAGCACCGGGAGATCGATCCAGTCGAGGCCGGCATCGTAGCCGACGCACCAGACGACGTTTTCAACCTCGAGCGTCGTTCCGTCCTCGAGCGCAGGCAGGCCGTCGCGCACACCCTCCAGGCGACCCACGCGTTCGATGCCGAGGGTCTCGATGTCGCGCGCCTTGACACGGATCAGGGGAACAGCGCTCTTCATGACCCTCGCGCGGGCGCGCCGTCCGATCGGACTGTCCACTGACATCACATGCGGAAAGACGATGCGGTTGAGGATCGGAGTGACGACGTGGCGGTCGAGAAAGCCCGAGTAGCGGCCGGGCACTTCGTCGACCTTGCGGCCGGAGAGGATCACGCGATGAGTCTTGGCGAGATCCTTTGCGATTTCCGCACCGGAGTTCGCAGCGCCCACCACCAGCACACGGCCGGGCGCGAGCTGTCCAGGGTTCCGTCCAACCGCCTGGCAGGCGGTGAATGCGACATAGGAAGTGCCCCGGTTTCGGCCAAGGGCACTGAGGCGATGACGCCGAAAGACGCCGGTCGGCAGCGAAGGACGGTCGGTCCGCTATCGGGGCGTGCAGGCCAGAACGGGCTTGTCCGGGGTGTAGAGCGTCAGCAGATCGCCGCCGGATTGGTCAAGCGTCACCAGCCCG
>DASZSH010000045.1:0-11073 GCA_035548755.1 Devosia sp. | reverse complement strand
GCTGATCCTTTCCGGCTTCCACGAAGCGGCGCTGATGGCGCAGGCGGCCAAGCGGCACATCAGCCCTGAGGAGAGAATCGTGTTCCAGTACACCACGAGCTCGACCAAGCTGCAAAAGAAGCTGGGGGTGGCGTGATGATGCGGGCAGTCGGCAGTCGGCAGTCGGCAGTCGCGGGGGCAGCCGGCAGTCGCGGGGGCAGTCGGCGGTTGGCAGTCGGCAGTCGCGGGGGCAGTCGCAAGCCGTGAAGATCGTCGTCACCGATCAGGCGGGCGAGACGCACGAGCTCGAGGGGCTCGAGGGCTGGCGCGCCATGGAGGTCATTCGCGACTGGGGCCTCAACATCAAGGCCGAGTGCGGCGGCTCGTGCACCTGCGCGACCTGCCATGTCTGGGTCGACGAGGGCTGGTACGACAAGCTTCCGCCGGCGAGCGAGGACGAGGAAGACCTGATCTTCTCAACGCTCGACCAGAGGCCCAATTCGCGGCTGAGCTGCCAGATCATCCTCAGCGAAGCGCTCGACGGGCTGAGGCTGACGCTCACCCCCAGCGCCGCCAAGGACGCCGCGGCGGCGTAGGCCCGACGACGCCGGCAAGGCCGGCGCCAAGCGCCGCAGGGCGAAGCGCGGGCATTCATTCTCCATTCAGGCGGCGGGCCATAAGCCGCCGGCCCATCGCGCGGGGCAATGGGAGCCGCGTCTTTTTGAACTGAAGCAGTTTCGGCGAAGGCCGTGGCGCCTTCGCCGCAAAGGTCCCTGGACCTCGGGGCGGCGCGGACTCCAGCCGCGCCTCCGCCGGCCCGGGAGAACCCCGTCCCGCGCTCCGGAAGCGCCGCCGAGCCAGCGTGGGGTTGGAGCGGCGGCATAAGGCTCCGGAGCGCGGACGGGGACGCCGGCCGACGCCGCTCACTCGGCCGCGACGGCAAGGGGCTGTTGGGCGCCGAAGCGATCGATCCAGGCGACGAAGGCATCGACCCATTTGAGCAGGAACGCCCGCGTCCGCTCGTCTGTGATGAGATAGTTGTCGTCGATGAGGCCCGGCCTGACGGTCTGGTAGACCTCCGGCCGGCCCATGAGGATCACGCCCAGGACCGGCAGGATGGCGCGCAGATGCGCCTGCGCGGCCGCGGTGCCGGACTGCCCGGCGGTGGCCCCGACAATGGCGGCGGGCTTGCCCTCCCACACGCCGTGGCCGGAGGGGCGCGACGGCCAATCGATGGCGTTCTTGAGCACACCCGGAATGGAGCGGTTGTATTCAGGCGTGACGAAGAGCACGGCATCGGCGGCGGCGATGCGATGCTTGAGATCGACGACGGCGGGCGGCGGATCGTTCCACAGCGATTCGTCGTAGAAGGGCAGGGCCCCCAGATCGATGAAATCGAAGCGGAGGCGGCCCAGCGCCAGCTTTTCGAGGGCGCGCGCGAACTGCAGATTGGTGGAATTGGGCCGGATGCTGCCGACCAGAACCGCGACCTTGTACATGAGAGCCCGTCCCGCGTGGTAACTGTTTGTAACCGGCCATACAGATGTGCCTGTAAGGCACGGCCGGCAAGATGGCACCGTTTGTATCCTAACGAACAGGTTGTTCACTTTTTGCGCAAGTGCTTGCGCCGGGGGCGAAACTCTGCGGACCTACGCGCCGTATGAAGAGAGTCACTTCGGGGAGGGGGACGTGGACTGGTATTCAATCTTCAAGTTCCTGCACGTGGCTTCGGCCGTGTGCTGGGTGGGCGGCGGGGTGGTCCTGATGTATCAGGGGCTGCTTGCCGAACGGGCCAAGAACACCGAGGCGCAGATGGTGGTGGTCAAGCAGACCGCGGCGCTGGCGCTCAGCTGGTTCGTGCCCAGCTCGCTGGCGACGGTGCTGTTCGGCATCGTGACGGCGACGCTGGGCGGACTATGGTCGAATGCCTGGGTGATCCTTGGGCTGGTGGGCTTTGCGGCGACGTTCTCGACCGGCAATTTCGTGATCCGCCCGGCCGCCGACCAGATCGCCAAGAATGAAAGCGAGGGCAAGCGCGACGCGGCCGCCGGTTATGGCGCCAAGCTGCTGCAGGTCGCCAAGTTCGACTACGTGATGCTGTTCACGGTGATCGCCGACATGGTGCTCAAGCCGGCCTGGTCGGATGTGTGGGTGCTGGCGGTGATGGCGGTGGTGCTGGTGGCCGGAGCGGTGCTGTTCCTGATGCCCGCGCTCACGGCCAAGCCGGCCGCAGCCTAGGCCGTCTCGCCGGGCCTCAGGGCGCCGGCGAGATCGGACAGGAAATCGCGCACCGCCGGGGCCGGCTCGGTGGTGAAGGCAAGCGGCCGCACCACGCGCATGGCGGCGATGCCCACGCGCACGGTCATGAGGCCGTTGACGACGCCCTCGCCCAGGCGCTGGCTGAGGCGCGCGGCCAGACCCTGGCCCACGAGCTGTTCGACCACGCCATCGGTCAGCACGAGCCCGCCGGTGACGGCGAGATGGCCGAGGATGGCGCTGAGCAGCCGCCAGGCGCCCCACAGGCCCGGCCGCGCGCCGTAGAGGCGGGCGATGGCGCCGCCGAGCCGGACGCTCTCCCACACCACATAGGCGATATCGACCAGGGCGCGCGGCGAGACGGCGGTGACGAGGGCGACGCGGCGGGCCGATAGGGCGGTGAGCGCGCGGGCGCGCGCATCGAGCGGGGCCATCAGCGTGCGCTCGGCGAATCTGAGCAGCTCTGCGCCATCGAAGAGCTGCGGCCGGCCGGCCTCGAGGCGGGCGAGCGCGCGGGCCAGGTCGGGGCGGGGCGCATAGAGGGCGGCAAGCTCGGCGAGGACGGCGGCGGCGGCATCGAGATTGTCGTCGAGCAAGATGGCTGCGGCGCGAGCGCGTAGGCGATCGAGGGCGCGCAACCGCCACAGCGCGGCGAGCTCGCGCACGAGCAGGGCGAGGGCGGCCAGGAGAAACAGGGCGAGCACCGCAAGGCCGGCCCAGCCGAGCCAGGGGCTGGCGGCAAAGAGGTTCGCCAGCAGGGCGTCGAGCGCCAGGCCAAGGGCGAGCGAGACGAGCAGGCCGGCGGTGGTCCACAGCATGCGGACAAGCCAGCGCGGGCGCGGCGGAGGCGGCAGCGCGGCCTCGGCGGGGGGCGGCTCGGAATAGGATTCCACCTGGGGCGTGACGGGCGCGACGTCGGAGGGCGCGAAGGCGCGGGGCGGGCGCGCGCCGGCGGCGGGCGCGGCGCTGCCTTCGGGCATGGGGATCGCGGTGGGGCGTCTCATTTCAGCCGGTCTCCGATGAGGAAGTCGAGCGCACGATCCAAGCGGATATGCGGCAGCAGCGGCTCGCCCTCGTCGTTGCGCTCGAGCCGGCGGGGCGGAAGGAAGCGCAGGAACCTGAGCTCGATGGGAGCGGCGGCATCGAACGCGGCGTCGGGCGAGGCGGGCAGGTCGCCGGGGAACAGGGCGATCTCCGTGCTGCCATCGTAGGTCGTGCCGTCGAGCACTTCGCCGGCCTCGGGGGTGCCGATGATGACGTCGAGATCGCCGGCGCGGCCCTCGCGCGTGGCGCGGACGGCAGCAAGGGCGACCGAGGAGGTCGTGGCGCCGGCGAATTTGGCGCGGCGCGCGGCCCGGGCGACGAGCCGGTTGAGGATGGCCTCGAGCCGGTCGTGGCTGGCGCGATGGACGTGGTCGGCCTTGGTGGCGGCAAACAGGATGCGGTCGATCCGGCGCGAAACCAGGCGGAGGAGCGGGCTGCCGTCGCCCTGCCGGAAGCAGGCCAGAATGTCGGTGAGGGCGGATTCGAGATCGCTCACGGCAGCGGGGCCGGCGTTGAGGGCGCGCAGGGTATCGACAAGTACGATCTGACGGTCGAGGCGGGCGAAGTGATCGCGAAAGAAGGGGCGGACGACGATGTCCTTGTAGGCCTCGTAGCGGCGTTCCAGCATGGCGTAGAGGCTAGAGTGGCGCGGCGTGGAGGAGGGCGGGGGAAGCGGCGCGAAAGTGAGGGCAGGCGTGCCCTCCAGGTCGCCGGGCATGAGGAAGCGGCCCGGCGGCAGGGCCGACAGGGCATGGCGATCGGACCGGCTGGCGCGGAGATAGGCGGTAAAGGTCCCGGCAAGCCGCTGCGCGTCGGGCTCGCTGGCCGGGGCGGTCGCATCGAGGCTTCCGGCAGCCGCGAGGAAGGCGGCGGCCTCGGGCGGGGCCCCCGCCCTCCGAGCACGGGCCAGCGCCTGGGCAGACCATTCGGCAAAGCCGAGCGAGAGCAGCGGCAGGTCGAGCAGCCATTCGCCCGGGTAGTCGACGATATCGAGATTGAGCGTTGCCGGGCCGGACCAGGCGCCGAGCCAGCCGCGGGAGCGGAAGCGCAGGGACAGCCGCAGCTCGCTGATGCGGCGCGTGCTTTCCGGCCAGAAGGGCGCCGGGCCGGTCAGGGCGGCGAGGTGCTGCTCATAGGCGAAGCGGGGGATGCCGGCGTCGGGCGATTCGGCCAGGCGGGCGGAGATCAGACGGCCCTCCGCCAGCGGCCCGAACCCGGGCAGCTTTCCGCCGGTCAGCAGATCATGAACCAGAGCGGTGATGAAGACGGTCTTGCCGGCGCGGCTGAGCCCCGTTACGCCAAGCCGCAGCGTGGGCGTGAACGGCGCAGCCGCGGCATCGGCGAGATTGTGAAGGGCGATGCCGATCTCGTCGGTGATGGTGGTGGGCGCCTGCGGCATGGATGTCCCGGTTCAGCGTGAGAAGTAGGACGCGCGGGCGCGAATGCAAGCAACTCGCCGGGCGCCGCGAGCGTTGGCCCGGCGGATCGCCTGGCGGAGGCAAGCATGGATCAGCCGGTTGCGAGGGTCGAAATTCTCATCGAGGCGCCGCCCGAACGCGTGTGGGCGGCCATGACCGCAGAGGCCTCGCCGATGTTCATGGGCGCAAGAATGGAGACGGACTGGCGGCCGGGCTCCGGCTATACGCTCAGGGGCGCGTGGAACGGCAATGCGTTCACCGATTACGGCACGATCGAGACGGCGGCCCCCGGCAAGGAGCTGAGCTTCACCCATTGGAGCCGTACGCCGCAGCCGCCCGAGACCTACAACGCGGTGAGCTACCGGCTCGAGCCGGTCGGAGCCTCGACGCGCGTAACGCTCTCGCAATTCCAGCGCGGCAAGGCAAAGGCGCTCGACGACAAGACCAGGGACGAGTTCCGCAAGACCTGGACGATCATGCTCGAGGGACTGAAGAGGGCGATCGAAGGATAGGGGCGCGGCCCCCTGATCGCCGGACGGCGCTACCGAGCAGCGCGCGGCTTGCGCCAGATCAATCCAGTCGGCCCTGAGACGGGGCAAAGGACAGGGTGAACCTCAAGGCGCTCCCCATGATGAAGGCTGCCACCACCCCGAGACCGGACCGCGCTGCGCAAGGCATCGGAGGCCGGGGCATTGTGCTGGCCAGACGGGGCCGGACAGGACCAGCATCATGACGCCGCAGCGCGCGGGGGCCATTGCCGGCGCTCTCGCGCTTGCCGCAGGAGGCGTGGGCGGCGCGCTCGAGCGTGGCTGGCCCAGCTCGGACGATGCGGCAGCCGTTGCCGCGTTCGTGCGCGACAACGGCCCGGCGGTGCTGGGCCAGAGCGCCGGGTTCGTGCTGAGCGCGGCGTTCTACATCCTCTTTCTTTCCGCCCTGCGCGCACGACTCAAATCGACCGAAGGCGACGGCGCCTGGCTCAGCGCCGCCATGTTCGGGGCCGGCCTGGTCTGGGTCACACTGTCGATACTCGCTCAGGCGCTGCAGACCGGCGTGGCCACAGCCGCGCTGCACGGCGTGGAGCCCCCTCAGGCTCTGCTGTGGACGCTGGTGTCGGTTTTCGGCGTCGCCAACCTGCCTGCGGCCCTCATGCTGACGGCAGTCGGCGTGGCGATAGTGCGCGGCCGCGCGTTTCCGCTCTGGCTGGGCTGGATTGCACTGGCCGCCGCGCTCGCGCAGGCTGTGCTCACAGCGGGTGCATTCGTCCCGAGCGGGCCGCTCTCGGCTACGGGCTGGGCAACGTACGCGCTTTATCCGGTCTTTCTCGTCTGGCTGCTGCCGACCATCGTGCTCATGTGGAGCTCCAGATCCGCAGACGCGCCGGGCGCCCGCTGAGCGCGGGACGTCCGGCGGGATGTGGAGTATCCGGCGAGCGCGCTCCCGGCGCACTTCTGCCGGATACGTCCAGTTCGACCATCGGCGCTCGTTCCTGCCCAGATGCCTCAAACGACGCGTTTCGACGCTGTCCGAGCGAGGTCACTCTCCGACCCTGGCGATGTCGAACGGGGTGGTCTGATAGATCTCGTTGATCCAGTTCTGGAAGAGCAGGTGGGCGTGGCTGCGCCAGCGGTTCTCCGGTTCGACGCTGGTGTCGCCGTTGGGGAACAGATTGACCGGCGGCGGCGTGTCGAGGCCGGCCTTGCGATCGCGCTCATATTCGTCGGCCAGCGAGCGGTTGTCGTATTCGAGATGGTTGAGCATATGCACGGCCCGATGCCCTGGGTCGTCGAGCATGCATATGCCGATCTCGGCATTGTCGATGAGTATCTCGAGACCGGGGCCGAGGCTCTCGCGCTCGATGTCGTTGTAGCGGCTGACCGGCACCATGGGGCTGTCGGAGAAGCCGCGGACCCATACGGAGCGAGGGTTCACCACCTTGTGCCGGAAGACGCCGAAGGCCTTTTTTTCCATGCGGCGGCGGCGGGCCTGGTGGAAGTGGTAGAGCGCCGCCTGCGCGCCCCAGCAGATGAACATCGTGTGGTGCACGTTGGTCTGCGTCCAGTTCATGATCTCGACCATCTCGGGCCAGTACCGCACCTCCTCGAAGGGCATGTTGGCGACCGGCGCCCCGGTGATGATGAAGCCGTCGAATTTGCGCCGGCGCACCTCCTCCCAGGTCGAATAGAAGGTCTTGAGATATTCCTCGGAGGTATTCTTGGACTTGTGGTCGGTCACCCGCACGAGCGTCAGGTCGACCTGTAGCGGGGTGGCGCCAATCAGGCGCGAGAACTGCGTTTCAGTCCGCTCCTTGTTCGGCATCAGGTTGAGCAGGCCGATCTGCAGGGGGCGGATGTCCTGCCGCGCGGCGCGGCTGGAATCCATGACCACCACCCCCTCGTGTTCGAGGGTCCTGCGGGCGGGAAGGTTGTCGGGGATGCGAATGGGCATGTTGCGATCTCGAAAATAACGGAGTGAACGGGCGGCTCGTCAGGCGGAGCTGCGCATTCGGCCCCTGATCGCGGCGGCGACGAGATCGATGAATTCCTCGCCGTCGCGGACGGTCGCAAGGTCGGCCGCGTCGATGGTGTAGCCGTATCTGTCGGCGAGCTTCTGGTAGCGCGGTAGCCGGTCGTGCAGCAGCGCTTCGAAGCCCCAGGCGCCGAAGGCGTCGGGATCGACCTTGTCGTCGTCGGCGATCCTGTTGAGCTTCTTGAATTCGGCCCACTTGCGGGTGAGGAAGTGCGGCTGGTAGTACATCGGCTTGGGCGACTGCCGAAAGCGGCGGATGAGCTCGTCGGCATCCCTGTCGGTGCCGCGGATGTAGACGAGCGCCGTGTGTTCGGTGAGCGTGTTGACGACGGGATCGTCGGGATCGTCGAGATCCACCACCTCGATCAGCGAGCCGCCGGTATCGGCGATGAAGTTGTCGTAGCCGTAAAGGTCGTGCGCGCGCTGGATGAAGCGCGGCACTTCGAGCAGCGCGGCGATCTCGCCCTGCCGATGCTGCTCCTGACGCCGGCGGTATTCGGCGATGGGCAGGCCGCCCTTGGCCGGGTTGCCCGGCCGGCCGAGATAGGTCGACAGCGGATCGAGGTTGGCGAAGGTGATGGCCGAGGAGATCTTGATCGAGTCCGTGCGCAGCAATTCGCGCAGGAACGGCACCTTCATGGCCTCGGCCTTGAAGTTGTCGGTGATGAACTCGCCCATGTGGCGGGTGCCGATGCGGTAGTCGACCGAGTAGTGGAACCACTGGCTGCGCCGCAGCAGCGCGGCGAGCCGCGTCTTGCCGACGCCGGCCATGCCGAACACCGTCACGGCGTGACGCGGCGCATCATGAAAATCGGCCGGCGACTTGAAAAGCATGGTGTTTTGGCGGTCCCGCGGGTTGCCAGTGGCGTTTAGAGCAAGGCGGGGGGAGTCACAAGCCAAGCGGCAGAATCTGCCGCCAGGGCGGCCGCATTTGCCCGGCGGGAACTGAGGCGGCAAGGGCAAAGCTTATGCAAATCAATGAGTTGCCGATCTGGCACCGGGCTTGCATCGGCAAGGGCGGAGATATGCGCGCGGGGCAGCGCGCCAACGGAGACGAGGACGGCAATGGGTATCTATGGGGCTCTTTCCACGGCGGTCACGGGGCTTCGCGCCCAGTCGTTCGCGCTCGAGAACATCTCGGGCAACATCGCCAACTCGCAGACCACCGGCTTCAAGCGGATCGACACCGACTTCCTCGACCTCATCCCCGACCAGCCGACCAAGGTGCAGACCTCGGGGTCGGTGCTGGCGGAGTCGCAGGCCACCAACACGCAGCAGGGCGACGTGAAGTCGGTCAACAATACCACCTATATGGCGGTGAACGGGTCGGGCTTTTTCGTGGTGGAGCCGGCGATCGGGCAGACCGACGGAGCGGCGGTGTTCGGCGGGGCGAACTACTATACGCGGCGGGGCGACTTCGACATCAACAAGAACGGCTATCTCGTCAACGGCTCGGGCTACTATCTCAAGGGTCTGCCGATCGACCCGGCGACGGGCAACATTTCGAGCTCGCTGCCGCAGGTGATCCGCATCTCCAACTCGTTCCTGCCGGCGGCCCCGACAACGAGGATCAACTACCAGCTCAACCTGCCGCAGCTGCCCAAGAACGGCGCGTACCAGGAATCCAAGACCGATGGCAGCGAACTGCTGCTGCCGCAGGATTTCATGTCCATCCCCAATGACGTGGATGCGACGGCGACGGGCGCGGCGGCGCTTGGAACGGACAACGCCAATACGCTGGCTGCGAACGGGGAGAGCTTCACGGTCACCATCGAGTCCTCGCCGACGCCCATCACCAAGACCTTCAACTTCATCGACACCGGCGCGGGCAGCAGCGGCACCACGATCGACATCACGGACCCGGCGACGGACACGGTGGCCGAGGTGCTGGCGGCCATGCAGACCGAAATCCAGAGCGCCGGCGGCGCGGCGGCGGGCACGACGGTGGGACTGTCAGGCGGCAAGATCGTGATCGACACCGGCAACACCACCGACAATCTCACCATAGCGGACGGGACCAGCGGCTTCGGCTTCACCAACGGGACGACGCAGCCCTCGATCGCGCTTGCAACGCAGCTTGCCGCGCGGGTCAGCTCGGTCAAGGCCGACGACTCCGACAGCTTCATCAACCAGTCGATCTCGGGCGGCGCCATCACCGTGTATGCGAGCAACGGCGCGCCGGCCAATGTGCAGCTCAGATGGGCCAAGATCGCGAGCGCGGATGTGGGCGGGGTGGACCGCTGGAACCTGTTTTATCTTTCCGACAGCAACGCCACCGGCTCGCAGCCGATGTGGACCAATGTGGGCACCGACTACACCTTCTCGAGCGACGGCGCGCTGACGCCGGCGATCACGGAAACGGACCTGACCGGCGTGACGGTGGACGGGGTGTCGCTGGGCAACATCGCGCTCAATTTCGGCGCGGGCGGCATCACGCAGTTCAACGATCCCAATGGCACGGCGGGGGTGACGGCGCTCAGCCAGAACGGCTATCCGGCCGGCCAGTACACCTCGGTATCGATCAATGACGACGGCCGCGTGGTGGTGTCGTACGACAACGGCCAGCAGGTCGAAACGGCGCAGGTGGTGACCGCGGACTTCAACGCGGCCAACCAGCTCAAGCGGCTTGACGGAGGGATTTTCGCGGCGACGGCGGATTCGGGCGAACCGATCCTCAACAGCAACGGCAGCGTGATCGGATCGTCGCTGGAAAGCTCCAACACCGACATCTCGGAGGAGTTCACCAAGCTGATCGTGACGCAGCAGGCCTATGCGGCCGGCACCAAGATCGTGTCGACGGCCGACGAGATGCTGCAGCAGTCGCTCAACATGCTGCGCTAGGCCGCCGCCCTCGTCCGGAGTAGCCGCCCATGGGGCTCAGCGTTTCGCTCAGCAATGCGCTCACTGGCATGGACACCAGCCAGTCGAGCCTCAACGTGCTGTCGCGCAACGTCGCCAATGCCGGCACGCCAGGCTATCACAAGCAGTCGCTCAGCGTCATCGACACGATGGGCGTCAACTCCGTCTTCGCCCGCACCGGCGGGGTGGAGCGGGCCTTCGATCTCAGCCTGCAATCGTATTACAACTCGTCGACGTCGAACTCGGGCTACACCAGCACGATGTCGGCGATGCTTGACCAGCTGCAGACCTATTTCGGCAAGCCAGGCGACGACGGCGCCCTCGATACGGTGTATGGCGCGTTCCAGGCGGCGCTGCAGTCGCTGGGGACGAGCCCCGACGACTACGCCACGCGCGCCACGGTGGTCTCCAAGGCGCAGAGCCTGGTTTCGGCGCTCAACTCGCTGAGCTCGAACATCCAGAGCCTGAGGCAGGCCACCGAGACGCAGATGCAAAGCAGCGTCAATCTGCTCAACCAGTCGCTGAGCTCGCTGGCGCAGATCAACAAGCATCTGGCCGACCAGAACGGCGATGCCGCCTCGCGCGCCGCGCTGATGGACCAGCGGGACCGGCTGGTCACGCAGATCTCCGAGCAGGTGGACGTGCAGGCCACCTATCGCGACGACGGCACGGTGGCGCTGATGACGCGCACGGGCGTCGGCATCCTCGACGTCAAGGCCGCGACATTCGAGTTCCAGCCGGCCGGAACGATCACGGCGGAAAAGCAGTTCAACGTCGACCCCAGCAAGAGCGGGGTTGGCTCGCTCACGCTCATCAGCTCGTCGGGCCTGACGCTCGACCTGGTGCAGCAGAACGTGCTGCAATCGGGCAAGCTCAAGGCGCTGATCGACCTGCGCGACAAATCGCTGGTGACGGCGCAATCGCAGCTGGACGAGATCGCGGGCGGCCTGGCGCAGGCGATGTCGACGGTCACGACCCAAGGCGCGCCGGC
>DASZSH010000044.1:0-14426 GCA_035548755.1 Devosia sp. | reverse complement strand
CGCGTCACGCTCGACGACAAGCCCGAGGATATCCGGCTCGCCATCATGGAGCGGATCGATGAAGGCGGCCCCCCCGATGGCTATGTCTGCCCGGGCGATGCCGTCGCGCTGGGCGTCATCGCAGGACTGGTGGATTCCGGGCTTGCCCCGGGGATCGACGCCGACATCGTAACCAAGGCGATGAGCGGCATTTTCTCGCTGGTCAGGCCGAAAGTGGACGTGATCAGCGAGGACATCTCGCTCGCCGGACTGCAGATGGGCGAACTTCTGCTCAAGCGGCTGGGGGGCGCGCCGGTAGATGAGTTGCAGATCCTGCAACGCCCCGAAATTCCGTTCTAGCGCGGCTCTCCTTCAAGCTGTTCACGCAACAGCTCCAGTTCGAGCCACTGGTCCTCGGCCTTTGACTTTGCGGACTGCGCCTCGGCAAGCTGTCTGGAAGCGTCGGCAAAGGCATCCGGGTCGCGACTATAAAGCCCGGGATCGGCCAGGATGGCGCCCAGCCGCTCGATCTCAGACCCCAGACGCGCGATCTCGCCGGGCAGGGTCTCGAGCGCGTGTTTGTGTTTGAAGGAAAGCTTCGGCCTCGGCGCCGCCGAAGGAGGCCCTGCCGAAGGTGGCGCCACCCTTGCGGTCCGCTCCCGCGGCCCTCTTTCGACGTCGGGCTTCACCACGCCGTAGCCGCGCTGGGCCACCATATCGGAGTAGCCGCCCGCATATTCGGTCCAACGGCCCTCTCCCTCGGCGACGACGACTGACGTCGCGACGCGATCGAGGAAGTCACGATCGTGACTGACGACAATCACTGTGCCGGGGTAGTCGAACAGCATTTCCTGCAAGAGATCGAGCGTCTCGAGGTCCAGATCGTTTGTCGGCTCGTCGAGGACCAGCAAGTTGGATGGCAATGCAAACGCCCGCGCCAGGGCGAGCCTGCCGCGCTCGCCGCCCGACAGCTTCGCGACCGCTGTACCGGCCTGCTCGGGCGTGAACAGGAAATCCTTCATGTAGCCCACGACATGCTTGGGCTGCCCGTTGATGATGAGGGTGTCCGAGCCACCGGCAGTCAGCGCTTGCTTGAGAGAAAGCGTGCCATCGAGCGCTCGGCGGCCCTGGTCGAGCGTGGCGAGCTCGAGGCCAGCGCCCAGGCGGATGCTACCCTCGTCTGGCGCCAGCGCGCCGGTCAGGAGGTTGAGCAGCGTGGTCTTGCCTGCCCCGTTCGCGCCGACGATTCCGAGCCGATCGCCGCGCAGAATGCGAAGAGAGAGGTTGCGCACGATGGCTCGATTGCCGAAACTCTTGGAAATATCCGCCGCCTCGACGACCAGCTTGCCGCTGACCTCCGCCTCGCTGACGGTGAGGCGGACGTTGCCGACGGCGCGCCGCTGCTCGCGTCGTTCGCGTCTCAGTTTCGCCAAGCCCTCCAGGCGGCGCACATTTCGCTTGCGGCGGGCTGTGACGCCATAGGTCAGCCAATGCTCCTCTCGGACGATCTGACGATCGAGCTTGTGCCGAGACGTTTCCTCTTCTTCGAGCACGCCGTCCCGCCAGTCCTCGAACGCGGCGAAGCTCTTGTCGAGCCTCCGAGTGATGCCGCGATCGAGCCAGACCGTGGCGCTCGTCAGATCGGCGAGAAAGCGCCGATCGTGGCTCACCAGGACAAGCGCCGAGCGCAGCGAGGCGAGCTCGGCCTCGAGCCATTCGATCGCTGGGAGGTCGAGATGATTTGTTGGCTCGTCCAGCAACAGGATATCGGGCTCCGGCGCCAGCACACGCGCGAGCGCCGCTCGGCGCGCCTCGCCGCCGGATAGTCGCGTGGGGTCTTCGGTGCCGCTCATGCCGAGGCGGTCGAGCAGATAGCGCGCCCGATGCGTGTCGGCGCTCCCCTCAAGTCCCGCCGCGACGTAGTCGAGAGTCGTATGATAGCCCGAAAGGTCGGGCTCCTGCGGCAGGTAGCGGATGGTCGTGCCCGGCTGCAGGAAGCGGCGGCCGTCGTCGGGATCGAGCGTGCCCGCGGCAATCCGCAGGAGCGTCGACTTGCCCGACCCATTCCGTCCCACGAGCGCCACTTTCTCGCCGGCAGTGACGCTGAGTTCGGCACGCTCGAGCAGCACGCTCGCGCCGAGAATCAGATGAATGCCTTGCAGGGCGAGGATAGGGGCGCCGGCCATGCCGTGCCGATACACTGCCCGGCCGCTCCGCGGCAAGCCGGCTAGGCAGCTCAGCCGGCATCGGCCGGATCGATCCGCGGCGGGATGCCCAGCCCCTCGACCAAAGATGCGCCGCCCGGCGCAAGCACGATGCGATCATCGATGCTGGTCAACAGGTCGCCCGGACGCAGGTTGAAGCTCGCAACATAGGCGCTCGGGGCATCCAGAACGTAGAGCGTGTGGGGCTCAAAATGGCCGGTTGCAAGCACCTGTCGATCGTGCTGACGCAGCATTTCCATGGCGCGGTCGTCGACGCGCCCCAGATAGGCCGAGTCGATGGCCATGTGATGAGTTACCGCGAAGTAGCCGAGCGGCCGCCAGTCGACTCCGGGGTTCTGCACAGGCATCACGCGGATGCGATTGTATCCGGCCGCGGCCGCCCGCTCCCAAAAAGGCGAGCGGAGCGGACTATCCCATCTGTCGCTGACCGGCCCCAGGTGATTGTGGAAGTTCATGAGGGCGCCGGAGGAGTCGGCGACCTGAGCGGCGAAGGCGGCGAGCAGAAGGGGCAGCGCGAAGACTGGGCGGAGCCGCAGGCCAAGCAGGACCACGACGCCAATCGTCAGGACGTATAGCAGCGGCCAGACGAAGCGGCCCGTCGAGCGAAAGGTCGAGCCGAAGTCCATGGCCCATTGCGGCAGCGGGATAGTAAAGAGCGTCGTGTCCGCAAAGGCAACCTTGGGGGAGATAGCGAAAAGCATGAACAACAGCAGCATCGTCGCCAACGGCAGCCAGCGGCGGGAAAGCACAGCGCGCAACGGGCCAAGCCCGCCGCTCAGAATGCCCAGGATAAGCACCGCAAAGATGCCGAGCCCCAGAAAGCTCAGCCCCTCATAGTCGTATTTGGTGTGCGGAAGGTCGGGAAAGACATGCGACCAGCCTCGATAGGTCAGGATCGGCCAGAGCAGGTTGAGCTTGTAGTCGCCGTAACCGTAGGTACCAATCGATGGCGTCACGAAGAAGCCCGCGATCCAGAGGGCGGCGAGCGTGGCAATGGTGCCCGCACCGAACTCCACGAGAGCGATGTTCCATCCCAGGCGCCTGGACCAGAGCCGCTCGAGAAGGGCCGCGGCCCAAAGACCCATCACCAACGCCAGCAGATAGGCATGGATGAGGGAGGTCGTCGTGACCAGAAGCGGCCACATCCAGGCACTCGGCGGGTTGCGCCGGACGTAGAGGTAGAGCGCCGCCAGCACGGTCCAGTGGCCAGACAGGGCCAGATGCATCTCGATGCGGAACATGAGCGCCGGCGTGATGAGCGCGAATGCGGCTGCGAGCAGAGCGACCAGCCGGCCCGCCCCAAATTCGCGCGCAATGAGGTAGGCAAAGCCGGCCTGCAGCACAAAGCTCAGCAGAAGCCAGTCGCCCCAATACTGGAACGGATGCGGTAGCCAGGCCCCGACCAGCTTGAACGGCAACGCGAACAGCGGCAGCCCGTCGACGAGTGCGATCGAACCGGAGAGCTCGATGCCAAGATCGGGGCTGCGGCCGGGCGGGATACCCCACGGCGCCTGTCTAAAGAACATCCAGCCCAGCGTATGCATCCCCCGATCAGCGAAGCTCAACCAGCCGATATTGGTTGGGATCAGCGTCTGGTAGCCGATAAGGATAAAGAAGGCCGCAAGCCCGATTGCCGTCGCGGCCAGCAGACCCAGGAGATCGCGGTGTGCGTCGCGCAAGGAGACTCCGGCGGGCGAGTTATGGCTCCAGGTGAGCTCCGCGGGATTCAGAGTGGAGCATGACCCTCAATGCGCGGTCTGCGCCGCCAGTTCCTCGAGCCCGAGGCGCTGGCGCAGCGACCGGCGTTTGCCCGCGAGGTCGGCGATTGTGTAGCCCTCAAGGACGTCGAAGAATGCCCCGAGCGCTTCGCGCAGGGCGGCGTTGAGATCGCAGGCTCCGGCGAGCGGACAAAGCACGTCGCTGCCACCCTCGAAGCACTCGGCAAGGGCGAAATTCTCCTCGGTGAGCTTGATCGTGTCGAGCAGCGTGATCTCCGTGGCCGGACGTCCGAGACGGATGCCGCCCTTGCGCCCGCGCACGGTTTCGATGAGGCCGCCTTCGACCAGCGGTTTGATCAGCTTGAACAGGAAGAGTTCGGAAATGCCATGGGCCCGGGCGATGTCGGCGATGTGGCTCAGATTGGGCGTATTGACCGCACAATAAACGAGCGTGCGGATGGCATAGGAGGATTGGCGCGTCAGGCGCATCGGCGGTTACCTGCCGAGCCGCGGAGGGCAGCGGCTCCTTTAGATGACTGTTGCCCTCCAGTTTATAATGGTTCCAACCTTTGTCAAACGCGCGGCGTGCCCAGGTCCTTGCCGATATAGGGCCGATGCAGGACGAGATCGGGTTCGCTCAGACGATCGCTCGCGGTGAAGCTCTGGTGCCAGTAGGGATAGATCAGGTTGGGCTGGCTCACCGCGTCGAGCCGGGCCACCTCTTCGGGCACAAGCTTCAGGTCCATGGCGCCGAGATTGTCCTCGAACTGCGCGGAGGTGCGGCCTCCAATGATGACCGAGGCGACGAGCGGGCGCTGCAGGAGCCAGGCGAGAGCGACGCGCGCGCCCGACACGCCGTGCGCGGCAGCAACGTCGTTGATGACGTCCACGATGTCCCACAGTTTGTTCCAGTCGTAGATCGGCGGTTCCTTGAATCCGGTGACGTGGCGGCCGGATTCGGGGCTCGACTTGCGCGTGAATTTGCCGGATAGCCAGCCGCCCGCCAGTGGAGACCAGACCAGGATCGACACGCCCTGATCCAGTCCCAGTGGCACCAGCTCGTATTCGGCTTCCCGCGAATGCAGGGTGTAGTGGATCTGCTGTGACACAAAACGCTGCCGATGGCTTGCGTCGGCGATGGCCAGCGCCTTCATCAGGTGCCAGGCCGAATAGTTGGAACAGCCGACATAGCGGACTTTGCCCTGCCTCACGAGCGTGTCGAGCGCCTCGATGGTCTCCTCGAGCGGTGTTTGCCCGTCCCACTCATGCACCTGGTAGAGGTCGATGCGGTCGGTGCGCATGCGGCGCAGGGAATTCTCGCATTCGCGGATGATGTGCCAGCGGCTGAGGCCGCGGTCGTTGGGCCCTTCGCCGCGAGGGAAACGGACCTTGGTGGCGATCAGCAGCCGATCCCGCCGGCCATCGGTCAGGGCCTCTCCGATGATCGTTTCAGACTTGCTGTCGCCGTAGACGTTGGCAGTGTCGATCAGGTTGACCCCGCGATCGAGGCAGAGATCAATCTGGCGCTGCGCATCCTTGACATCGGTCGCCCCCCACAGGCCATCCCCGCCGAAGGTCGCGGTGCCGATCGAAAGGGCGGAAACCTTGAGACCCGAGCGGCCCAGCAAACGATAGTCCATCACGCGTTCCTCCGAAGTGAGGCGGCGGTTTTAGCGCGCTCGATGTGAACTGGTAAGACCCTGCGGCGTAGGCGCAGACGGGGAAAATTTTCCGGCCACTGTCGAAAGCTGGAGCCTCGGGCCGACATTGACGAGAACCTGACCGGGAGTCTCCGATGCGAAGACTGAACCTATTGATGGATGGACTGGTACTGGGCGAATGCCCCCGCTGGCACGATGGCCGGCTGTGGTTCTCCGACTGGGGCGCGCGGCAGATGATCGCGGTGGATATGGCCGGCAGGAGCGAAACGATCGACACATTCGACGTAATGCCATTTTCCTTCGACTGGCGCCCTGATGGACGGCAGATGATCATCGCGGGAACGACACTCTGGCAGCGCGACGCGAACGGCGTTCGCACGCCTTGGGTCGATCTGCGCAAGCTGGGCGACAAGGGCTGGAACGAAATCGTCTGCGACGGGCGCGGGAACACCTACGTCAACTACGTCGGCTTCGACTTTCCAGGCGGCGAGTTCAGGCCCGGCCGGGTGGCGCTGGTCGCTGGCGAGGGCAAGGCGCGGATTGTGGCCGAGGACCTGGCCTTCCCCAACGGCATGGCGGTCACAGCGGACAATCGCACGCTGATCGTTGGCGAAAGCTTTGCGACCACGCTCAGCGCCTTCGACATCGAAGCCGATGGGTCTCTTGCGAACCGTCGCATCTGGGCGGAGCTCGAGGGCGGACCGGACGGCATCAGCATGGATGCGGAAGGGTGCGTCTGGAGCAGCGCATTCGAAAAGGCCGTCCGCGTCCGGGAAGGCGGCGAGGTTATCGAGGAAATTCCACTCGACCGCCTCTGTTTCGCCGCCATGCTCGGCGGAGACGACGGCCGAACGCTCTTTCTGATTTGCAACGAGTGGACCGGATCCACGGTCAACCTTGCCAGGACCGGCCGCATCTATTGGACGCGGGTCGAGGCGCCCAGATCCGGCTGGCCGGGCTGATGCCCGGCGGCGGCCGAAGGCTCAGCGGAAGCGGTAGACCAGACGCCCCTTGGTCAGATCGTAGGGCGTCATTTCGCACAGCACCTTATCGCCAGCGAGCACGCGGATGCGGTTCTTGCGCAGCTTGCCTGCGGTATGGGCGATGATCTCATGATCGTTTTCAAGCTTAACGCGAAAGGTCGCGTTGGGCAGGAGTTCGGTGACGACACCGGGAAATTCGAGGACGTCTTCTTTTGCCATAGGCTCTCCATAAGGTCCGGCAGACCGCCGGATGACAGTGTTTCGTGCCGCCGGCCGCGGCCGGCGATTCCATATATAGGAAGCGTTCGAAGGTTCGGGGACCCTATAGGATGCCGGGCGCTTTGTGAACTGGGCCGGAACGGGCAACAAGCAGCCGATTCGGCTGAGATTTCGACAGACCATGACATCGAAGTGCTACACTATGCGGGATGTGGAACAGCAACCTCGAGGAGCCGCCCGTGGCCAATGCATCTGCCCTGCCGCCGGAACAAAGGCTTGACGGCCCGGAGGGCCTAAAGCTCGCCTACCGCAAGTGGCTTCCGGCCGGATCGCCGAGGGCGGCGATCGTCATCGTGCCCGGCTTCAACTCGCACAGCGGCCTTTACAATTGGGCAGCCCATCAGCTCGTCGGCCTGGGCATCGCCACCTACGCGATCGACCTGCGCGGGCGGGGGGCCTCGGACGGCGAACGGTTCTATGTGGCGAGCATCGACGACTATGCCAAGGATATCGACGTCCTCATGCGCCTGGTCAGATCCGAGCTGGCCGGACGACCTGTGTTCCTGCTCGGACACTCGGCAGGCGGGGTAACGAGCGTCATCTACACGCTCGACCATCAGAGCCAGCTCGCCGGGCTCATCTGCGAGAGCTTTGCCTATCACGTGCCGGCGCCCGACATTGTCATCGCGGCCCTCAAGGGGCTCAGCCGCCTCTTGCCGCATGCCCGCGTCCTCACGCTCAACAATCGGGATTTCTCGCGCGATCCGGAGGTGGTTGCGGCCATGAATGCCGATCCGCTGATCGCGCAGGAGACGCAGCCGGCCCAAACGCTCGCGGCGCTGGCGGTGGCGAATGAACGCCTCAAACGGTCGCTCGGGGAAATCCGGCTTCC
The DNA here is from genome assembly GCA_035548755.1 of Devosia sp. GTDB lineage: Bacteria > Pseudomonadota > Alphaproteobacteria > Rhizobiales > Devosiaceae > Devosia_A. The sequence goes on along the minus strand of DASZSH010000044.1, from coordinate 6,749 downwards.
GGTGCTCATTCTCCACGGCACCGCCGACAAGGCCACGAAACCGTCAGGCAGCCGGGAATTCTTCGAGAGAGCCGGCAGCGCCGACAAGACCCTCAAGCTCTATGAGGGCGGGTATCACGACCTGCTCAACGATACGATCAGGCCTCAGGTGTTCAGCGACATCGCCGACTGGCTGAACGCGCGCCTCTAGGGTTCGCCCGACCCTTACGGAACCAGATGCCCGCCGGGCGCGTTTTTCGCCCGGTCTTGGGTGCATTCTTTCCATGAGGATCCTGCTGTTCGAAGACGAACCGCTCATCCGGCTGGGACTGGCGAACGTTGGTCACGCGATTGATGCATAAGCGCGAAGACGGCGTGAGTGGAAGGCGCGGGTGACCAACCTGCCGGGCTCCACGCAAAGCCGGTTCGGTTGGCGAGACGACGTCCAGGAAACGGACACTGTGGAGGTAATCGGCCAATCGTCATCCGTTTCCCGCTCCCGAGACCCACGCCTGCCACATGATCTCACTCAGATGACGACGGTGATCTGCTCGCTGGCGCGAGTCACGCCGGTATAGAGCCAGCGGCGGCGATCCTCGCGGAACACGAAGCTCTCGTCGAACAGATAGACTTTGTCCCACTGGCTGCCCTGCGCCTTATGAACAGTGAGGCAATAGCCGAAGGTGAATTCGTCGAAACGGCGTCGCTCGGGCCAGCCGAGCTGGTCCTCCTCGCCGGAGAAGAAGGCCGCGTGGGTAACCACGTGAACCGCGGCCTTGTTACCGGCCGCAGTGGTTTCCTCCTCGGGCTCGAGCGTCATCGAGTAGCGCGCGCTGGAGCGGTGCTTGACCTCCGTCGCTGTCCAGATCTGCCCGTTCAGCAGGCGCTTGCGGGGGTTGTTGCGCAGGCAGACGAGACGATCGCCCGGCACCGGCTCGTGTTTCGGCAGATTCTTCAATTCGCGCAGCCGGTCATTGTAGTCGACGCGGGTCTTATTGCGGCCGACGAGCACCTGATCGGCGGTGACAACCGCCTCACGGTCGACCTCCGCCTTTGGAATGACGATCGAATCGTCGTAGCGGCCATATTCGAGATAGCCCCCCTCTCGGATTTCCATCGACATACGGATGATGGGATTGTCGGCGGCCTGGCGATGGATTTCGGTCAACATCACGTCAGGCTCGTGCGCGGTGAAGAAACCCGCCCCCTGGACCGGCGGAAGCTGGAACGGATCGCCCAGGACCAGAACCTTGGTCCCGAAGCTCAGCAGGTCGGTCGCGAGGGCTTCGTCGACCATGGACACTTCGTCGATGACGATGAGATCGGCCGTGGCGGCCTCGCTCTCGGGGTCCAGGGCGAAGCGAGGCTCGCCCTCCTTCTCGGAGACCAGCGTGTAGATGAGCGAATGGATGGTCGAGGCGCCGCGACAACCCTTTTTGCGCATGACCAGCGCGGCCTTGCCGGTGAAGGCGGCGTATTTGACCGAACGCACTCCCTCGGCAAGGTAGCGGGCGAGCGTCGACTTGCCGGTCCCTGCCCAGCCGAAGAGGCGGAAAACCTGCGGGCCGTTCTTGTCCTTGAGCCAGTTGGAGACGGCCATGAGAGCCGCGTCCTGCTGTGGCGACCAGATGGGCATCAGCGGGCAAGCAATAAGGAAAACATGACGGCGTTTTAAGCGAAAGCGCAGGGAAACAAAACAGGAACTTTTGTTCGGAAATTGGCCCGGTCTAGGCGGGCAGAATCTCCGGTTTGACCTCTTCGAGCTCGATGAGGGTCCCGTCGAAATCCTTGGGGTGGAGGAACAGCACCGGCAGACCGTGAGCGCCGGCCTTCGGCACGCCATCGCCAAGAATGCGGGCGCCCGCCTCGCCGAGGAGGCGGGCCGCATGGGCGAGATCGGGCACCTCGTAACAGACGTGGTGCATGCCGCCCGCCGGATGATCGGCGAGGAATTTTGCAATCGGCGACTGGTCGCCCAAGGGCGTCATCAGCTCGATCCGGGTATTGTCGAGGTCGACGAAGACCACCCTGACCCCGTGCTCCGGCAAAGCCTGGGGCTCCCGCACGGTGGCGCCGAGCAGGTCGCGGTAGCGTCGCGCAGCCGCCTCGAGGTCTGGTACTGCAATGGCGAGGTGGTTGAGGCGTCCGATCATCGATTGCTCCGCCTGCGTTCGATCCGGTCGAGCACTGCGAAGGCAGCCTCGAGCACATTGGTGCCCGGGCCGAAGATCTCGGCGACGCCCGCCTGCCGGAGAAAGGCATAATCTTCGGGCGGAATGACGCCGCCCACGATGACCGTGACGTTTTCCAGCCTGCGGCGCTTTAGCTCGTCCATGAGTTCGGGCACGAGCGTTTTGTGCCCCGCGGCCAGGGACGACACGCCCACCGCGTCGACGCCAAGCGCGCTCGCGTGCCCGGCAACTTCGGGGGCTGTCTCGAACAGGTCGCCCATGTGCACGGCAAAGCCGAGATCGGCAAAGGCCGAGGCGATGACCTTGGCGCCCCGGTCGTGCCCGTCCTGACCCATCTTGGCGATGAACAGGCTGGGCGGCCGTCCCTCCCGTCCAGCGAACGCCGCGAGGCGCTCCTGCATCCGCGCGTATTGCGGATCGCCGGCATAGCTCTGAGCATAGACGCCCGAGACGACGCGCGTCGACGCATGGTGCCGTCCGAAAATGTCCTCGAGCGCGGCGGAGATCTCGCCCAGGCTCGCACGAGCCCGCGCCGCCACAATGGAGGCCGCGAGCAGGTTGCCTTTCGTCCGCGCAGCCGTGCGAAGTCCGTCGAGGGCGGCGGAGACGCGCCCGGCATCCCGTGTGCGGCGCACATCGGCGAGCCGCGCGACCTGCTCGTCGCGCACCCTGGCGTTGTCCACCTCGCGGAAGGCGATCGGCTCCTCGGCTTCGAGGCGGTAGCGGTTGACCCCGACGATGACCTCCTCGCCACGATCGATGCGCGCCTGCCGGAGCGCCGCCGCTTTCTCGATCTCGGCCTTGGGGCCGCCTTCCTGCACGGCCTTGACCATACCACCCTGCGCCTCGACCTCGCGCATCAGGGCCGCGGCGCGGGAGACCAGATCGGCGGTCAGAGCTTCGACATAGTAGGAGCCGCCGAGCGGATCGACGACATCGGTGACGCGGCTTTCATGCTGCAGGATGAGCTGCGTGTTGCGGGCGATGCGCGCGGCAAAGTCAGTCGGCAGCGCGATGGCCTCATCGAAGGAATTGGTATGCAGCGATTGCGTTCCGCCCAGCACTGCCGCGAGAGCCTCGATCGTGGTGCGCACGATATTGTTGTGCGGGTCCTGCTCGGTGAGGCTCACGCCGGACGTCTGGCAGTGCGTACGCAGCATTTTCGAGCGCGCATCCTGCGCGCCGAGTTCGGTCATGATCCTCGACCATAGCGTGCGGGCGGCGCGCAGCTTGGCCACTTCGAGGAAGAGGTTCATGCCGATGCCGAAAAAGAAGCTCAAACGCGGCGCAAAGGTATCGATATCGAGGCCCCGGGCAAGGGCCGCGCGGACGTAGTCGCGCCCGTCGGCCAGAGTGTAGGCGAGTTCCTGCACCGCGGTCGCTCCGGCCTCGTGCATGTGGTAGCCCGAGATCGAGATGGAGTTGAACTTGGGCATGTTCTCGGCGGTGTAGGCGATGATATCGCCGACGATGCGCATGCTGGGTTCGGGCGGATAGATATAGGTGTTCCGCACCATGAACTCTTTGAGAATATCGTTCTGAATGGTGCCTTCGAGCCGGTGCTGCGCCACGCCCTGCTCTTCCCCCGCAACGATGAACATGGCCAGCACCGGGAGCACCGCGCCGTTCATGGTCATGGACACGGACATCTGGTCGAGGGGGATGCCCTCGAACAGAAGCTTCATGTCCTCAACGGTATCGATGGCGACACCGGCCTTGCCCACGTCGCTGCGCACGCGCGGATGATCGCTGTCGTAGCCGCGATGGGTGGCAAGATCGAAGGCGACGCTGAGGCCTTTCTGGCCGGCTGCGAGGTTCTGGCGGAAGAAGGCGTTGGACTCGCGCGCGGTCGAGAAGCCGGCGTACTGCCGGATGGTCCAGGGACGATTGGCATACATCGTGGCGCGCACGCCGCGGGTGAATGGTGGCTGTCCAGGCAGCCCCGGATCGTGGGCATCGTCGGGGAAATAGGCGGGCCGAACAGGTATGCCGCCGTAGTCGCGCGTCAGCGCCTCGACCGGGATGTCCCTGAGTTCACGCTCGGCGAGTTTCGCCCACTCGTCGAAGGTGGGCGAAGAGGGCCGATCGGGCGCTCGACGAGCCATCACACTGCCTCGAATTCCAGAATGACCTCGTCCACCGCCAGCACTGCGCCCGCCGTGACGCGGACCTTGCTGACGCGCGCGCGACGCTCGGCCTTGAGCACGTTCTCCATCTTCATGGCTTCAACGATCGCGAGCGGCTGGCCGGATTCCACGATATCGCCGGCCTTCACGTCGATGCGAACGACCTGTCCCGGCATCGGGCAGAGCAGGAACCGGCTGAGATCGGGCGGCGTCTTGACGGGCATCAGCGGCATGAGGTCGGCGACTGCGGGCAGCAGGACGCGGGCGACCAGGTCGGCGCCGCGCCAGCGCAGGCGAAAGCCGCCGGTGATCCGGTCGAGCCGGACGTGGTGCAATTCGCCATCCAGGCGCGCGCTGGCGAGCGTCATGCCGGGCTTCCAGCCCGTCTCGACCAGGAGCTTCTTGCCGTCGGACTCCGTCAGCCAATACTCGATGCCGTCGGCGTGCACGGAAAAGTCCCAGCGGCGGCCGGCCATCAGGACGGCACGACGGGTTTCGTGACCGTTAGGCAGCGGTGGCACATCGGCAAAGCCGCGCGCTTCGAGCGCATGCGCCGAACAGCAGGCCAGCGCCGCGAGGCGCCGCAGCGTGACGTCGTCGGGCGTTACGCCGGAAAAGCCGTCGGGGAACTCCTCGGCGATGTAACCCGTGCTGAGGCGTCCCTCGCGGAAACGCGGCTGCGCCATGACGGCCGAGAGGAACGGAATGTTGTTGCCGACCCCTTCGACCTCGAACTGATCGAGCGCCATCTGCATGGCATCTATCGCCGCCTCCCGCGTCGGAGCCCAGGTGCAGAGCTTGCTGATCATGGGGTCGTAGTAGGTGGAGATGTCACCGCCTTCGTAGACGCCTGCGTCATTGCGCACGCCGTAGCTGTGCGGCGGGCTCTGGAGCTCGCGTGGCGGGCTGTAGCGGGTCAGCCGGCCGGTCGAGGGGAGGAAATTGCGATAAGGGTCTTCGGCGTAAAGGCGCGCCTCGACGGCCCAGCCATTGAGCTTGACGTCCTTCTGGCTCAGCGGGAGCTTCTCCCCCGCCGCCACGCGCAGCATCAGCTCGACGAGATCCAGGCCGGTGGTCAGCTCGGTCACCGGATGCTCGACCTGGAGGCGGGTGTTCATTTCGAGGAAGTAGAAGTTGCGGTCCTTGTCGACGATGAACTCCACCGTGCCCGCCGAATAGTAACCCACCGCCTTGGCCAGGGCGACCGCCTGCTCGCCCATGGCCTTGCGGGTCTTGCCGTCAAGGAAAGGCGACGGCGCCTCCTCGATCACCTTCTGGTTGCGGCGCTGGATCGAACACTCACGCTCGTTGAGCCAGAGCACGTTGCCCTGCTTGTCGCCGATGAGCTGGATCTCGATGTGGCGCGGCTCGGTGACGAATTTCTCGATGAAGATGCGGTCGTCGCCGAACGACGATGCCGCCTCCGACCTGCTGCGGTCGAAGCCCTCCCGCGCTTCGAAATCGTTCCAGGCGATGCGCATGCCCTTGCCGCCGCCGCCGGCCGAGGCCTTGATCATCACCGGGTAGCCAATTCTCTTTGCGATCTTGACCGCCTCGGCAGCGTCGGCGACGACCCCCATGTGCCCAGGAACGGTGGAGACGCCAGCCGCCGCCGCAAGCTTTTTGGATTCGATCTTGTCGCCCATGGCGGCGATCGCTTTGGCCGGAGGCCCGACAAAGATGATGCCGTTCTTGTCGAGCGCGGCGGCGAAGGCGGGATTTTCGCTGAGGAAGCCATAGCCGGGGTGCACGGCCTCGGCTCCCGTCGCCTTGCAGGCGGCGACGATACTGTCGATGGAGAGATAAGAGTCGCGCGCCGCCGAGCCACCGATGTGCACGGCCTCGTCGGCGAGCTTCACATGCAGGGCGTCACGGTCGGCGTCGGAATAGACCGCGATGGTGCGCAGCCCCATGCGCTTCGCCGTCTTGATGACGCGGCAGGCGATCTCGCCACGATTGGCGATGAGGAGGGAGGTGAACATTAGGGACCAAGAATGTTGTGGCCGGTTAGTAGCCCAACCATGTTGCGAACGAACCCAACGCCCTCCTTGACAATGACATTGGAAGCTGTGGCTCCTTGAGAGGCGGCGTTCAACACCGTAGCGGCACTTGTCATAGACTCGCGAACCCTGCTGAACACTGTATTGTGCTGCTGTCGAACCTTGGTATCCGTGTCGACGAACACCTCGCCCATAAGCAGTGTTATTGCCTCTTTGAGACCGTCGTACCCGAAAACGCGGTAGTGGCTGACCGCTGCTTGAAGGGCCGCCACTCTCTGCTCGAAAGCGGACTTCAGGTCGTCGGGCATCCCGCTAGAGACGACCGCCTCTCGCAGTTCGCTCAATGACGCGGCCAGCGCTCTCAACTCATCTTCAGGGATGAATCGTTGCGCCCGGCTATCTAGCGCGAGGTGAACAGCCAATAGTTGCTGAAGCGTCCGTGGATTCAGGTT
>DASZSH010000043.1:0-18717 GCA_035548755.1 Devosia sp. | reverse complement strand
CGACGACTCGCAACATGGAGTTGGTCATTGTGGGTGACGGAAGCGAGCGAAAGCGGCTCGAGGGCATTGTACACACACTCCGTATCGCGGATCGGGTCTCCTTTCTTGGGACGCGCAACGACGTAGCATCGCTCTTGCAGGCCAGCGATGGATTTGTCTTGTCCTCCGCGTGGGAAGGATTTGGAATGGCGATCGTTGAGGCGATGATGACTCAGCTGCCCGTAGTGGCTACTGAGTCAGGTGGTCCGGTCGAAATTGTCGGCCCGGAGCCAGACTGCGGGGTCCTCGTTCCGCCGGGCGACGCCACCGCCCTGGCAGCGGCCATGACGAGGATCGCACAACTTCCCGCAGACGAACGGCAGCGGATGGGCCAGAATGGAGCCTCGCGCGCCCGAAGGTTCTACGACCTCGACCGCATACTGGATCGCTGGGAGGCCGTGTATTCAAGTGTGTGCCAAAGGCGCGAAGAACCCGCAGCGGTCCATAGCGTCCGGCGGTAGCGCCGGCCTCCCATCGGACGTCAGCTGTCTGGTCGCCCTCGTCGGGAGATGTTGCCGACAGCCTCGATTGCTTGCGCCCGAGCGTCTCTTGTCCTGCCCTGAGGATCGGCGGTTGATGGTAGCCTCACCGCTTGATCAGCTCCATGGACCAGCCTGGCGGGGAGGTTGGAATGGCGACGGTTTCGCCCGTCTGGGCCTGGGCGAAGCGGTCCGCCTGCGGCCCGAAGGAGGCGCCGGCCACCTGCGGCAGGGCGAAGTCGAACAGGATGAGGAAGCCGCCCAGCAGCGCGAGCACCGCCAGTGTGGCGTTCGAAAAGCGCGGCAGAAAGATCGCGGCAAAAGATACCAGCGTTCCCGTCCAGGCGAGCGCTGCGACCACGAAATAGCCCGGCTCGTCGAAATTCGCCCGCGCCGCCCACGAGACCGCCTCGGGCGCGAGAATGGGAGTCCAGATCGCGGCGGCAGGGATCAGGATCGGCAGCACCGCAAGCGAACGGGCCCGCCATCCGCCCCGCCAGAGTGTCGCGGCGGTAATCGCCAAACCCACGGCCGTCACCGGCACGGCAACCATCGGGTTCGAGAGCGCCGGCACCCAGCGAAGTGGCGACAGGAACCCCACAAAGACGCGTGCCCCCAGATCCTGGGCGAGCGCCATGAGCGTGCCCCCGCCAGGGCTGCCGTGTCCGCTGAGGACAAGCATCACGCCCTGCAGGAGCGCCAGCGCGGCAGCGCCGCCGGCAAAGGCCCAGCGTGCGCTCAGCCCGCCCCGCTGGGCCGCCAGGCGGAAGCCGAGCACGGGAAGCGCGAACACGATCATGGGCCCCGTAAGGCCGCCCAGAATGAGCACGATCCAGTCATGGACGCGCCATGCAAGGTTGCGCGGCGCATCGGCGAACAGCACCAGGAGCAGGTAGAGGAAGACATACCAGTGCGTGTTGGTGACATTGGCATGCACGTCGGCAAGATTCGGCATCAGCAGGTAATAGGCGCTGATGGCCACCTTGGCCCGCCAGTCCATGAAGCTGAACCGCGACGAAAACATGAAGGCCGGCAGCGCGGCGCGCACCACCAGGGCCGCCCAGACGCCAAAGAGCGGCACCAGCCGGAGCGGCAGCAGCGTCGCCGCCTCGAAGATCAGCCGCGGAAACAGCTGCAACGTGCCGGCGACCGGGCGCAGCAGGGTCGTCCACCAGCCTTCATTGTAGGCCTGGGCGAAGTAGATCGGGCCGTCTTCCGCCCAAAGCATGGCATTGGTGATGATATCGGGACGCCGCGCGATCATGATGAGGATCGCCAGGACGAAGGCGATGGCCGAGGCCCCCTCGCGCTGCGGCCAGCCGGGAACGGCGAGAGCCTCCGTCGCTTCGCGGCGGGTGATCGCCGCCGCAGCCTCGGTCTGCAGCAGGTCCTTGATCAGCCATCCTTCGATCAGCCGCGTGCGGCGCGCCGGCTCGTCGAATTCGAGCGTGGGGGCGATCATTGCCGCGAACGCCACCGCCTGCTGGCGGGTCAGCCGGTCCTGCACCGGCAGGTTGCGCCAGAGCCTGATCGCCTCCCTTTCGGCCGTCGCCTTGTCCATTCCGCCGCGCCACCGGGCCTTTCCACCGTCGCGCTTACATTTCACATGAAGCGCGGAATCGCCAATGGTTTGAGGAGTTGATCGATATCCCGATTGCCGCTAGAAGGCGGCCCACCAAAGCCCGCCGGCTCGAAAAATGGCCGGCGCCCGGCGATTGGGGAATAGTTCAACGGTAGAACAGCGGACTCTGACTCCGTTAATCTTGGTTCGAATCCAGGTTCCCCAGCCATCTGCTGGCGTGTGCGACAATCTGCCCGTTCGGCTGGCGTGTTTTTGACGGCACTGCCTTTACCTTGCCCAGATTTGTGGACATTGGGGCCTCCGAGTCGACGGGCATTGCCCGTTTTCGGGCCTTCGTGCTGGTTGTCGCGCGCGCCCGCCCCACAACCCCGGATCAGGCCGGCCTGCAGTGCCGGCCAAAGGATGATGATGACACGCTCCCTCAGCTGGATTGCCGCGGCTTGCTTTGCCGCACTTGCGACCCTTCCGTCCCTGGCCATTGGCGGGTCGGAAACCTCTCCCGTCGGCCAGTGGCTGGTAACGACCGGCGAGGCCCGTTACGCGGTGGTCTCTTGCGGAAGCGCCGGCCAGCTTTGCGCCAAGCTGGTCTGGCTGCGCGCCGATGCCCGCACCGATGAGAACGTCGCGCTCCTCGATCACTACGTCGTGCGCGGCGCCCAGCCGGTGGGCACGGGCAAATGGGCAGGCAATGTCGTGCTGAACGGGCACAGTTACGCCGGCACGATGCAGCTCGTCTCTCGGAACTTCATGACCCTGCGCGGCTGCTCGGGCCTTCTGTGCCAGACATACGAGTTCACGCGGGTCTAGCCGTCCCCGGCTGCTGCCTTGCGTCCTCGCAAAGAAAGCGCCCCGTCCCCGGGGCGCTTTGCTTTTGACAGGTCGGGTGCCCCGCCCTAAGCTGTTCGGGACGTTTGAACAATGCTGCGCCCGGGCGCCATCGGCTTGTCCGATCGGTCGACCGCGCAGGACGAGGTTGGCAAGTGACCGGCAACGATCGGTCCGTTGCCGCAGCTGCGCCTTCGGGCGTGGCCGAAGCTGGCGGGCGGGGGCCCGGCCGGACGGATGCCGTGGGCGCCAGCGTGCCGCCGCGCGGCGATGCGGTGCGGAAGCAAAGCGCCCCGATTGCGCCCCGGCGCCCGCGCGGGCCCGTTTACGCGGCGCTTGATCTTGGCACCAACAATTGCCGTCTGCTGATCGCCCGGCCGCATGAGGGTGGCTTTCGTGTCCTCGACGGGTTTACCCGCATCGTCCGTCTGGGCGAGGGACTCTCCGTCACCGGGCGTCTCAGCGACGCGGCCATGGAGCGGACCATCGAGGCCCTCAAACAATGCCGCAACAAGCTGCGCGAGCATGAGCCGGCGCGGATGCGCCTGATTGCCACCGAGGCGTGCCGCGCCGCCAGCAATGGCGCAGCCTTCATCGACCGCATCCGCGCTGAAACCGGGCTTGAACTCGAGATCGTCGATCGGCAGACCGAGGCCGAGCTTGCTGTCACCGGTTGCGCCGATCTCATCGAGGAAGGAAGCGCCGGCGCCCTTATGTTCGATATCGGAGGGGGGTCCTCCGAGCTCGCATGGCTCGATTTTCGCGGCGGGCGGCCGCGGCGTCAGGGTCGCATGGCGGCCTCGATCCGCTCGTGGCAGTCGCTGCCCGTCGGCGTCGTGTCGATCGCCGAAAAGTTCGGCGGCATCGATGTGACGCCGGAGATTTTCGAGACCATGGTGGCCCATGTCGCCAGCCACCTGCGTGAGTTTCGCGGGCGCGGAAAGCTCAAGCAGATGATCGCCGAGCACCCCGTGCACCTTATCGGAACCTCCGGAACCGTGACCACGCTCGCCGGTCTGCATCTCGGCCTCGAGCGCTACGAGCGGCAGAAGGTCGATGGCCTGTGGATGACCCAGCGGGAGGTGGACGCCACCATGACGGCGCTTCTGGGCATGCCGTTCGAGCGGCGAGTTTCTCATCCCTGCATCGGCCGCGATCGCGCCGACCTCGTGCTGCCCGGCTGCGCCATTTTCGAGGCGATCCGCCGGGAGTGGCCCACCGAGCGGGTGCGCGTAGCCGACAGGGGCTTGCGCGAGGGCATTCTGATCTCGCTCATGGATGCCGACCGCAGCGGCCGGCATCCCGAGGGGCGTCGCTGATGGTCAAGACCACCGGCATGGGAGGCGGGGCCGGCCGGCGCTCGGATCGCGACCTCAAAGTCCGGGTAAGGACCAGCAAGGGTCGCAAGATCGGCTCGACCCTGTGGCTGCAGCGGCAGCTGAACGATCCCTACGTGGCCCGCGCCAAGGCCGAGGGCTATCGCTCGCGCGCCGCCTACAAGCTGCTCGGCATCAACGAAAGGCAGAAGCTTCTCCGCCGCGGCCTGCGGGTTGTCGACCTCGGCGCCGCGCCCGGAGGCTGGAGCCAGGTCGCGGCGCGCGAGGTGGGCTCGTCCGCCGCGCATCCGCTCGTCGTTGCGATCGACTATCTCGACATGGACCCCATCGAGGGCGTGATCTTCCTGAGGAAAGACTTCACCGACGAGGACGCCCCTGCGCGGCTGATGGAGGCTCTCGGGGGGCACCGGCCCGACCTCGTGCTCTCGGACATGGCGGCGCCGACCACGGGCCATCGCGCCACCGACCATCTGCGCATCATGCATCTGGTCGAGATTGCGGCCGATTTCGCGGTCCAGGTTCTGGCTCCGGGCGGCGCCTTCGTTGCCAAGGTCTTTCAGGGCGGCACCGAGCACGAGCTCCTCGCCGCGCTGAAACAGCATTTTACGACCACCCTGCACGCCAAGCCGCCGGCGAGCCGCTCGGAGAGCGCGGAAACCTATCTCGTGGCCAAGGGTTTCAAGGGCTGACCCAGCGCCGCTCAGCGACCCAGAGGCGTCCGGCGTCGACTATTCGGCCGTGGCTTCGGCCGGATGGCCGTGACCGGTCAAATGCTGCCCTGCCGATTTGGGCAGGAAATAGAACATCATCGTGGAAACCAGCGCCACGCTTGCGATTGCATAGAAGGCCACATGGAAATCTCCCAGGAGCGGCGGGCCCCCATGTGTGAGGCGCAGTCCCTCGAGCACGCCGCCGCCCAGCGCCACGCCGCAGGCTAGCGTCAGCTGGATCGCCACTTGACTGATGACTGTCGCCTGACCAGCGTCTCGGTCTTCGATATCGGCGAAGGTGAAGGCGTTGGTCGCGGTCCAGAAGATCGACTGGAAGAACCCGGTGACGACGAGCAGGGGCAACATCAGGCCGAAAGGGGTGTAGGGGGTATATAGTCCCATCGCCACCACGCCCAGAACGGTGATGAAGGTGGCGATCACCAGCGTCACGCGGAATCCGAGCCAGCGCAGGATTGCCTCGGACACGAACTTGGCGGCGAACGAGCCGACCGCAGTGGCGAAGGTCACGCTGCCGCTCTGGAACGGATTGAGTCCGAAGGCGAGCTGGAGCATCAGCGGAAAGAGAAACGGCATCGCGCCTGTGCCGAGCCGGAAGAAGGAACCGGCGACCACCGTGGTGCGGAAGAGCGGGAAGCGGAAGAGCCGCAGATCAAGGAGCGGATAGTCCGTGCGGCGAAAATGCCAGAGATAGGCGAGGGCGCAGCCTGTGCCGGCCACGAGCGCCGCATAGCCGAAGCTCACGGGCAGGGCCGGCAGCGTCAGCACCGAAATGCCGAAGACCCAGCCGGCAAGGGCCGTTCCCGAGAGAAAGAAGCCGGCGAAATCCATGCGCCGCGGCGCGTTGCGCTGCCAGTCGGGCAGCAGCCAGCTGACCAGGACAATGCCGATGAGGCCGATTGGCACGTTGATGAGGAAGATCCAGTGCCAGCTCAGATAGGTCGTGATGAAGCCGCCTATGGGCGGCCCTACGATCGGTCCGACGAGGCCGGGAATGCTGAGCCATGCCATCGCGTCGACGAGCTGGTTGCGCGGCGTCACCCTGACCAGAACCAGCCTCGCGACCGGCGTCATAAGCGCGCCGCCGAAGCCCTGCAGGAAGCGGGAGAGAACGAAGGTGAGCAGCGAATTGGAGGCGGCGCAGGCGATTGAGCCTGCAATGAAGATCAATATTGCGGCCCGGAACACGTTGCGCGCGCCCCAGCGGTCGGCCATCCACGCCGAGATCGGGATGAAGATCGCAAGCGCCACGAGGTAGGCGGTGAGGGCGAGCTTGAGCGCGATCGGCTCGGAGCCGATGTCGTGCGCAATCGCAGCGAGCGACGTGGCGATGACCGTCGAGTCCATGTTCTCCATGAACAGCGCGACGGCGAGAATCAGCGGAACGAGTCGGTTGCTCACGCGACGACTTCGGCTTTGGGCAGGGGCTTCACCTGGTGGCCGGAAACGTTGGAGCCGGCGTCGGGCGGCAGCCTCAGGAACTGGACGGTGCTGATGGCCGCAAGCATCGCCACGATGAACCAGGCGATATGGAAATCGATGAGCGACAGCGGCGCGCCCCGGATCTGCGTCGACGCCTCGAGGATGCCGCCGGCGACCGCGACGCCCAGCGCGACCGAAATCTGCTGCACGACGGCCGAAATCGAGGTCGCTTGGCTGGCCTCCGCTTCGCTCACGTCGGCGTAGCCGAAGGTGTTGACGCCCGTGAAGAAGAACGACCTCGTGAGCCCGCCGATGAACAGGCAGAACATCAGCAGATAGTGGTTCGTCTCCGGCGTGAAGACGCCGTTGATGGCGAGGAACACGCAGCCCAGCAGCGAGGTGACCGCCAGCACACGCGGGAAACCGAACCGGGCATAAAGCCGCGTCGCGCCGAACTTCGAGATGATCGCCCCGAACGCCGCCACAAAGGTGGTGAGCCCCGACTCGAACGGAGTAAGGCCGAACGTCAGCTGCAGCATCAGCGGCATCAGGAACGGAAAGGCGCCGATGCCGATGCGGAAGAAGGTGCCGCCCAGCACCGCGGTGCGGAACACGCGGTTTCGAAACAGCTTTGGGTCGAGCAGCGGATATGGGGTCTGCCGCGCATGCCAAAGATAGAACAGCAGCGCCGCAAGACCGACGGCGACCGCCGCATAGCCGAAGAAGGTGGGGATCGCCGGCAGGCTGATCACCGAAAGCCCGAAAATGATGCCGGAGAAGGCCAGTGCCGTGAGAAAGAAGCCGGGGAGGTCGACCGGCCGCGGCGTCCGCGGCTCGGGCGGCGGCAGAAACCGCGTTGCAAGCACGATGCCGATGAACCCGATCGGCACATTGATCCAGAAAATCCAGTGCCAGCTGAGATATGTGGTGAGGAACCCCCCGATCGGGGGGCCCGAAAGCGGGCCCAGCAATGCTGGGATCGTCAGCCACGCCATCGCCGAAACGAGCTCGTTGCGCGGGGTCACGCGGAGCAGCACCAGGCGGGCCACGGGTGTCATCATCGAGCCGCCCACGCCCTGCAGGAATCGCGAGAGCACAAAGGTCGGCAGGGAGTTCGAAAAGGCGCAGGCGATCGAGCCAGCCACGAAGATCGCGATGGCGGCCCGGAAGATATTGGGCGCCCCGAAGCGGTCGGCCATCCACCCCGAGATCGGGATGAAGATCGCCAGCGACACAAAATACGAGGTCAGCGCCAGTTTCAGGGCGATCGGGCTGGTTCCGATATCGCTCGCGATCGCCGGCAGAGACGTGGCTATCACCGTCGAATCCATGTTCTCCATGAACAGGGCGACGGCCAGGATGAGCGGGGTGATGCGGATCACTTGTGGAACAGGCGGGCGGAGCAGGGGGACCGGCGCGATTGCTATGATCCTAACATTCGGTTCCGGCAAGCGGAATTGTCATGATCGCGTCTTCGTGAGCATTACCGGGCGGTTGACCGGCCCGGTTGAAGTGTTGTGAATAGGGGCTGGGCCAGTTTACGGGACATCTGATGAAGAGTTTCTCCTCCTCGAGCTTTGCGAGCGACAATGCCGTCGCACTCGATCTTGCCGCCGAGGCGGTGCGCGACAATCCTCAGGCCCTGTTTACCGATTTCCAGTGGTTCCTGTTCGAAGGCAAGGACACGATCTTCTTCACTGCATTTTCCAAGCATCGGTTCGACGCCCAGCAGATTCAGAATCTGACCGCCCAGATGGTAGCGCTTGCCCCGCAGCTGACGCATGGGTTCGTCGGCGCGCGGCCCGGACATCCGTTTCCCCAGCATATTCTCGATGCGATCACCTCGGTCGAGGAGGTCGAGAGTTTCGAGGGCTACCCGGACAAGTGGCTGTCGACCAGCCGCGACCTTTTCAATCGTGATGACCTGCCGCTGTTCCGGGTGATGGCCGCCAACCTCAAAGGCGGACCGGATGGCCATGGCCGCGCCTCGATCATCCAGGTGCGCTCGGCCCACTGCCTGCTCGAAGGCTCGGACGCCGCATTGCTGACGCGATCGCAGACGGCAAATCACGGCATACAGTCCGACGCCTCCAACAAGGTCGCCTGGGCGACTCGCGCGGGCGGCGCTTTCCGCGGCTACATGATGGCGGCCATCCACTACCTGGTCGCGATGTTCCGCGCCCAGGAAGACAAGCCGATGCACTTCAAGACGCTGCCGCTTGAACGCCAGCGCATGCGCGAGCTCGCGCGCCGGCTCGGGGTCCGCCAGCGCTCGCTGTTCTTCGCGCTCGTCACCTACGCGCTGCATTCGGAGAAAGACCGGCGGCTCAACGAGAAGGTGATCACCGCCGCCTACACGATGCTCGACACCAAGCGCACCGCCTCCGACGACGATTTCTTCCGTGTCCGTGCGCTCGAGGCCAAGTTCCCCTACTCCCCTGATCTTGCCACCTATGTGCGCAACGTCGACAAGGCCGTGGACGACGTTGAACAGAAGGACATCACGAAATTCCAGCAGATGGTGCTGGCCATGTTCGGCGCCCACCGGGCGCTGCATCGTATCGCTCCGTGGATGCACGGCGAGCGGTTCTGGCGGTATTCCGGCGAGACGGATGTGGTGCTTACCCTGGTTCCTCCGCACCGCAGCTATGGGCCGCTGGCCGACTGGATGATCGAGCCCATCTACTGCGGCGCCTACCATCCGGCGACGAATCTGTGCACGTTCTGCCCGGGCCGCGATTACATGACGCTCAACTTCGTCATGGAACAGAAGCACATAGACAATGTCGGCCGCATTGAGGGGCTGATCGCCCAGCTCGAAGCGGCGGTCTAGTCAGAGGTTTCCCCAGCCCGCTTTCCAAACCGTGGGGGCGATGCTATTGACCCTCGCCAACCCGCAGCAGGGAGATGAGTCGCTCCGCTGCGGGCTTCCTGTTTTTCGCCGAGGCGCGCTCGGAATCGGCGACCGGAGTCCGGTCGGGCGCGCGACGGCACACCAGCGGAAGGGCCCAGCCTTGGCGAAGATCATCACCACCATCACCGGCGACGAGGCGCTGACGTTCGACGACGTGCTGCTCCAGCCCGCGCGATCTGACGTTCTGCCCACCGAGGTCGACATTCGATCCCGCGTCACGCGCGACATCGCGCTCAACCTGCCGATCCTGAGCGCCGCAATGGACACGGTCACCGAGCACCAGATGGCCATTGCCATGGCGCAGGCGGGCGGGCTTGGGGTCATCCACCGCAACCTGGAACCGGCCGAACAGGCCGAGCAGGTGCGCCAGGTCAAGAGCTTCGAAAGCGGCATGGTGGTGAACCCCATCACCATCGGTCCTGATGCGACCCTCGCCGACGCGCTGGCGCTCATGCGCGCCAATCGCATCTCGGGCATCCCGGTTGTGGCCAATGGCGGCACGGGCGGACGTACGACCGGCAGGCTGGTGGGGATTCTCACCAACCGTGACGTGCGTTTTGCCAGCGACGAGCGGCAGAAGATTGCCGAGCTGATGACGCACGAGAACCTGGTGACGATGCGCGACGGGGTCGGCAAGCAGGAGGCCAAGCGGCTGCTGCATGCCAACCGGATCGAAAAGCTTCTGGTCGTCGACGATGCCGGCAACTGCATTGGCCTCATCACCGTCAAGGACATCGAGAAGGCGCAACTCAATCCAATGGCGATCAAGGACGCGCAGGGCCGCCTGCGTGTCGCCGCCGCCTCCACCGTGGGTGACAAGGGCTTCGAGCGGTCGATGGCGCTCATCGACGCCGGCGTCGATCTGCTTGTGATCGACACTGCGCATGGTCACTCCGTACGCGTCGCCGAGGCCGTGGAGCGCGTCAAACGGCAAAGCAATTCGACCCGGATCGTGGCTGGAAACGTCGCTACCGCCGAGGCCACGCGCGCTCTGATCGATGCGGGAGCCGACGCGGTCAAGGTTGGCATCGGGCCTGGGTCGATCTGCACCACGCGCATAGTCGCGGGGGTCGGCGTGCCGCAGCTTGCAGCGGTGATGGCCTGCGCCGAGGAGGCCGACAAGAGCGGCGTTCCGGTCATCGCCGACGGCGGCATCAAGTTCTCGGGCGATCTCGCCAAGGCCCTGGCCGGCGGCGCCGCCTGCGCCATGGTCGGCTCGCTCCTCGCCGGGACCGACGAAAGTCCGGGCGAGGTCTATCTCTACCAGGGCCGCAGCTACAAGGCGTATCGCGGCATGGGGTCGGTTGGGGCGATGGCCCGGGGTTCGGCGGACCGCTATTTCCAGCAGGACGTCCGTGACCAGCTTAAGCTCGTGCCGGAAGGCATCGAAGGGCAGGTGCCGTACAAGGGGCCGGCAGGCCACGTGCTGCATCAGCTTGCCGGCGGCCTGCGGGCGGCGATGGGCTACACCGGCGCGCACGACCTCGCCGCCTTCCGCGAAAATGCGACCTTCGTCAAAATCTCGGGCGCCGCGCTCAGCGAGAGCCACGTCCACGACGTGACCATTACGCGCGAGCCGCCGAACTACCGCGGCGGTCTCTGAGGAGATCGCCGATGAGGCTGCCGGGCCGGCTCGCGGCCGCCATCGAAATTCTTGCGGATGTCGAGACGCGGCATCGCCCGGTGAGCGAAGCTCTCAAGGCCTGGGGCATCGACAATCGTTTCGCTGGGGCGGGCGATCGCGCCGCGATCGGCAATCTCGTCTATGACGCCCTGCGTCGCCGCGCCAGTCACGCCTGGGCCATGGGGGAAGACACTCCGCGCGCCCTGGTGCTGAGCGTTGCGGTTCGCGACTGGGGCACGACGCCGGAAGAGCTCAACGACCTGTTCTCCGCAGATGCGCATGCCCCGTCGGTGCTGAGCGCCGGCGAGGCGCGCCGGCTGAGCCTCGCCGAGCCCTGGCTCGAAGCGCCCGATCATGTCCTCGCCGACTTGCCGGAGTGGGCGCTGCCTTCGCTGCGGCGAAGCCTTGGGGACAATGTCGTTCAGGAGGGCCGCGCGCTGAGCGCCCGCCCGCCGGTCGACCTCCGCGTCAATACGCTCAAGGCGGATCGGCCGCGCGTTCTCAGAGGGCTCGCCCGCTTCGGCGTCGCCCCCACGGATATTTCGCCGGTCGGCGTGCGCATCGCGGCGGGCGTTCGTGACAGCCGCACTCCGAACGTCCAGGTCGAAGAGGGCTTCCTCAAGGGCTGGTTCGAGGTGCAGGACCAGGGCAGCCAGCTCGCCGCGTTGCTCGTCGGCGCGCGCCCGGGCGAGCAGGTGCTCGATCTCTGTGCCGGAGCCGGTGGAAAGACGCTCGCGCTGGCGGCCGCGATGGAAAACAAGGGGCAGATCTTCGCGTCCGATAGGGACCGTCACCGCCTCGCGCCAATTTACGAGAGGCTCAAGCGCGCCGGCGCGCGGAACGTGCAGGTGCGTCCGCCGGGCGAGGGCGCGCTCGACGACCTGTCCGGCCGGATGGACCGGGTGCTCATTGACGCTCCTTGCACTGGCTCGGGGACGTGGCGGCGTCGGCCGGACGCAAAATGGAAGCTCACGCCCGAGCAACTGGCGGCGCGCGTCGCGGAACAGGCAGAGATACTTGCGGACGGCGCCCGTTTCGTGAAGCCGGGCGGCGTGCTCGCCTACGTCACCTGTTCTCTCATCGATGAAGAAAACGGCGGACAGACGACACGGTTTCTCGCAACCCATCCCCAGTTCGAGCCGATAGACTTGCGCCCGGCGCTCGAAGCGCTCGCCCCGGGGGCGGGAGGCAGGGCGCACCAGGCAGCCTCGGGCGGGTTGCTCTTTACACCCCTCGTGTCGGGGACCGACGGCTTCTTCGTCGTCCTGATGCGCCGGAGGTAGATCCAGAACTCAGCCTGCCGCAGGCGACAGGGTCGGCGTTCCCGCGCTGGAGCGGCGCTCCAGTCTGCGCGCCCAGCGGATCACCGGCGCTTCCATCGCATAGTAGGAGATCGTGGCGATGGCGACCGAGATCCCGAGCACGGTCGCGCAGGCTTGGGCGAAGGTCAGCGGGTTCCGCATGCCGCCCTGGCCGAGGGAAGGAAACCACCACAGATGTGCGAGCTCGAGCACAAGGTAGTGCCAGACATAGATGCCGAACGAAATGCGCGCCAAGAAGCGGATCGCGGCGTTGTCGGCGATGGCGCTGAGCCGCAGCGCCGAGGGCATCAGCGCTAGCATGGCGCCGACCGCGAACTGAAACCAGGGGAACAGGTAGGGGATTTCGAGAAGGCCGTAGCTCTCGGTGTTGTCCTGCCGGCTCTGCCACCAAAGCAACGCCAGAACGGCGAGCAGGGCGAGCCCGGCGAGAAGATCGAACACAGGCGCGCGCCAGCGGGCAAGCCGCACCTGCGCCGCGCCGGCCAGCGCTCCGATTGCGAACATCGCAAAGAAGCCGAACGGGTTGAAGTCGGGCATCCAGAATTTCGCGCCGCCGATCAACCCATAGTCCCAGCCGCGGCTGTGATTGTCGGGCGGGAATGCGCGTGTGAACAGGATGTGCAGCGCCAGGGCCGCAGCGATCACTCCGACCCAGGCCAACCGCGCCCGCCACCCCCCGCCCAGGCGCGGAGCAAGAGCGAACAGCGCGATGAACCCCAGCGGCAACAGCGCGTAGGAGGTGACCTCGAAGCTGATCGACCAAAGCGGCCCGTTGACCTCGACCGGAAACAGCGTGAGCCAGTGCCAGTCGGCGACAAGCAGCAGGCCGGCGACATAGCGCCCCACGAGCGCGGCGGTGGGTGCGTTGCCGAAGGCCGTGATCGTGAGGGCAAAGGTCACCGTGAGCGCGAGCCAGAAGCCTGGCAGAATGCGCGCCGCCCGTCGCATGGCGTAAGTCCTGAGCGAGGGCAGGGGCTCGTTTCGATCGAGGGCCTGCCAGAATGGGCGGCTCAGCAGAAAACCCGACAGCACGAAAAACATGGCCACGCCGAACCCGCCCAGCTGCACGAATACGCGCATCCACTCCATCGGGCCGAGCCGAACGCTCCAGTCCATGCGTTGCGACAGGTGATGTCCGAGCACCACCAGGCAGGCGGCGGCTCGCACGAGATCGGCTCCCTCGAGACGGTCGGACATGGCTCCTCCCGGGCGGCCTGCGGGGCCGGGCGTCGTTCTTCCCACTCCCCCGCGCCTCGTGCAACCCTGCCGTTCGCCTGCCTGGAGTGAGCCGAGCTTGCGGAATCCGGGGCGGACCTATATTTCGCCGCCATGACAGCGCCAGCCCAGACCCTAGCGGCAACCCCACGCGAGTCCATCCTCATCATCGATTTCGGCTCGCAGGTGACGCAGCTGATCGCCCGCAGGCTGCGCGAGGCGGGCGTTTACTGCGAGATTCACCCCTTCAACACGGCGGCCGAGGCCTTCGCTTCCATGCGCCCCAAGGGCGTGATCTTTTCGGGCGGGCCGGCCTCCGTGATCGACGAGGGCAGTCCGCGCGCTCCCGCTGCGGTGCTCGAGTCCGGCGTGCCGATCCTTGCGATCTGCTACGGCCAACAGACCCTTGCCCTGCAGCTCGGCGGTAAGGTCGAGGGCGGCCATGCGCGCGAGTTCGGCCGGGCCGACGTCGAAATCAAGGAGCCCTCTGCCCTCTACGACGGGGTCTGGGAGGTCGGCCAGCGCTATCCGGTCTGGATGAGCCACGGCGATCGGGTCACGGAATTGCCTCCGGGCTTCAGGGCGGTCGCAACCTCGCCCAACGCGCCCTTCGCCATCGCCGTGAATGAGCAGGCCAGGCGCTACACAACGATGTTCCACCCGGAAGTGGCGCACACTCCCGATGGTGGAAAGCTCCTTGCCAACTTCGTGCACAATATCGTGGGGCTCAAATCGGATTGGACGATGTCGGCCTACCGCGCGCGCATGATCGAGAAGATCCGCGCGCAGGTCGGCCGGGGCCGGGTGCTCTGCGCTCTCTCGGGCGGCGTCGACAGCTCCGTTGCCGCGCTCCTCATCCACGAGGCGGTGGGCGATCAGCTGACCTGCGTCTTCGTCGACCATGGGCTCATGCGTCTCAACGAGGCCGAGGATGTCGTTTCGATGTTCCGTGACCACTACAACATCCCGCTCGTGCATGTGGACGCCAGCGAGGCCTTCATCTCCGCGCTCGAGGGTGAGGTCGATCCCGAGCGCAAGCGCAAGATCATCGGGCGCCTCTTCATCGAGACGTTCGAGCGGGAGGCCAGCAGGATTGGCGGCGCGCAGTTTCTGGCCCAGGGCACGCTCTATCCCGATGTGATTGAGTCGGTGAGTTTCACCGGCGGGCCGTCGGTGACGATCAAGAGCCACCACAATGTCGGCGGGCTTCCCGAGCGCATGAACATGCAGCTCGTCGAGCCGCTGCGCGAGCTGTTCAAGGATGAGGTGCGCGCGCTGGGCCGCGAGCTCGGCCTGCCCGACAAGTTCGTCGGCCGCCATCCCTTTCCCGGACCGGGCCTCGCCATCCGCCTGCCGGGCGGGGTGACCCGCGAGAAGCTCGACATCCTTCGCCAGGCCGACGCCATCTATCTCGACGAAATCCGCAAGGCCGGCCTCTATGACAGGATCTGGCAGGCCTTTGCCGTGCTGCTGCCGGTGCAGACCGTGGGCGTCATGGGCGACGGCCGCACCTACGAATTCGTCTGCGCCCTGCGCGCGGTCACCTCGGTCGACGGCATGACCGCCGACTTCTACCCCTTCGACATGTCCTTCATCGGCCAGGTCGCGACCCGCATCATCAACGAGGTCCGCGGCATCAACCGCGTCGTCTACGACATCACCAGCAAACCGCCCGGAACCATCGAGTGGGAGTAAGGCTCGCCCACGGCTCCTAGTACAGCCGGTGAATCGGCGCCCGTGCGTTCGGTCTCAAGCCAGCAGCGACTTGATCCGCTCGGCGTCTGCTGGCGTTGCCGGATTGTAGACTACCATGCTGAGATCGGTTCGGCCGTCGACGGCGAAAGCCGAAAATTCGAAGGCGAGCCGACCCAGAACCGGGTGGCGAATATGCTTGACGGCCTCGAAGTGGCTGCCACGAACATCGTTCTCCGCCCACATCGCCTTGAACTCAGGGCTGAGCCGGCACAACTCGTCGACCAGCGCTTCCACGTCAGCGGAAGCACCGGCGCGCGCTGCATCCACGCGGAACGTGCCCAGTGCGAACCGCGCCACGCCTTCCCAATCGTATTGCGCCGCGCGGGCGCGCGGGTCGAGGAAGATGAAGCGCAGGATGTTGCGCTGGTCCGGCGGCAGCGACGCGTAGTCGATGAGCGTCACGGTCGCCGCCCGGTTCCAGGCAACGACCTCCCACAATGCCGTGCGAATGATTGCGGGACTTGGCTCCAGCGCATCCAGTACGCGCTGGAGACGAGGCGTGACATTGTGGTTCTTTTGGTAGCGCACCTCGGGCGGGCGGCCGAGGCCAAGCAGGAAGAGGTGCTCACGCTCGACGTCGGTCAGCATGAGGGCACGCGCGATCCGATCAAGTACGTCAGCGGAAGGCGCGCCGCCGCGGCCTTGCTCTAGCCACGTGTACCAAGTGGGGCTGATGTTCGCGCGCTGCGCCACTTCCTCGCGTCGGAGTCCCGGCGTGCGTCGACGCTCAGCGGGAAAGCCGAAGGCGGCAGGATCGAGCTTGGCGCGACGGTCCTTGAGATAGGTCCCGAGCAAATTTTCCGACCTGATGGTCTCGGCCATCCTATGAGTCACTATACTAGGATAATCTCACTGCTTTACCAGAATATACCCGAGGACGAGATGTGTCTCCATCGAAATTGGGAGACATTGGTCATGCGAGTGTTCGTCACCGGCGCAACAGGATTCATCGGCTCGGCCGTCACAAAGGAATTGATTGCGGCTGGCCATCAGGTGATCGCCCTCTATCGTTCGGAGGAAAAAGCAGCCGCTTTGTCAGCCACCGGCGCCGAGCTCTACCGCGGCTCGATCGCCGACCACGACAGCCTCAAGAGTGGCGCAGCGCGGTCGGACGGCATTATCCATCTCGCCTTCAACCACGACTTCTCGCGCTTCAAGCAGAACTGCGAGGACGATCGCGCCGTGATCAAGGCGCTCGGCTCGGTGCTTGCCGGCTCCGACCGCCCGTTGATCGTCACCTCCGGCACGCCGATCGCCAACACCGTGCCCGGTGAGCCGGCCAAGGAAGACAATGCAATCGTCGGGTCGGACATGCATCCGCGCGCGGCCTCTGAGGAGGCCGCTGCTGCAGTCGCGGCGGACGGCGTCAACGTGTCGGTCGTGCGGCTGCCGCAGGTGCACGATCCGGTCGCGCAGGGGCTTGTTACTCCCCTGATCGGGATATATCGCGCAAAGGGCGCGTGCGGGTATGTCGGCGAGGGGCTCAATCGATGGCCGGCAGCGCACATTCTCGACGTCGCCCGCCTCTATCGACTGGCGATCGAACGGGCCCAGCCCAACGCAAAGTATCATGCGGTCGCCGAAGAAGGTGTGCCCATGCGCGATATTGCCGGAGCGATCGGCCGCCGCCTGGGACTGCCGGTCAAATCCATTGCGCCGGAAGAGGCGTCAACCTTCTTCGACTGGCTTGCGATGTTTGCCGCGCACGACATGCCGGCCTCCAGTGAGCAGACGCGGCGAAAGCTCGGATGGGAGCCAGCTGGGCCAGGACTGCTCGCCGATCTGGAAATCCTGCGCGTCGCCTAGGCTGATCCAGCCGGAAAATTGGTGAAAAGGGCAGCGCCGGCTGGCGGCTGGTGGAGCACTACGCACAACCCGGCGCGAACAACAACTCCTGACCTCGCGTGTCTGATGGTAGTCGTGGATCTCAAATCGAATCGCATAGGAAGTCGATCCAGGCGCGGACGCGTGGCGAGACATGGCGTGAGTATGCATGCACCGCGTAGGCGTCCTGAGACGGGGTCGCATACTGCGTGAGGATCGGCACGAGTTCCCCGCTCGAGAAATGGCCTTGCGCCTGAAACCGGAAGACGTAGGCGATGCCGGTTCCGGCGCACGCTGCCGCGATGAGCGCGCCCCCGTCGTCGGTGTCGAAGTTGCCCGCTACTGATACCGTCTTCGCTATGCCGTTCTCCAGGAACGTCCAGTCCATCGGCCGGCCCGAGGTAAGGTAACGCAGGCAGTTGTGCTGCCTCAAATCATCGATGCTCGCCGGCGTGCCGTGCGCATCGAGATAGGCGGGTGCGGCGCACGCGACGAACGGCATGGACGCGAGGCTTCGCGCGATCAGCGCCGAATCCGCGAGCGGACCGATGCGGACGGCCACGTCGACGCCCTCGCGCACGAGATCGACGTTCCGATCGGTAAGCACCAGCTCGAGCCGCACACCGGGGTAGCGAGCGACGAACTGAGCTGACAGCCGTGCGAGCACGAGGCGGCCGAGGTCGATCGGCGCGCTGACCCGGAGCGAGCCGTGCGGGAGGGACGGTCCCTGGATCGACTCATCGGCTTCCTCGAGCTCGTGCAGCAGCCGCGAGACGCGCTCGTAATAGGCGGTGCCCTCCTCGGTCAGGCTGAGGTTCCGCGTCGAGCGGTGGAGCAGCCGCGTTCCAAGACGAGCCTCGAGCTTTGCCACGCTCTTGCTGACGGCCGAAGGCGTCGCGCCGATCGCCCGGGCCGCCTTGCTGAAGCTACCCGCCTCGACCGACCTGACGAAAGCTAGCAGCCCCGCCGTGTTCTCGATCAGTGTGGTCATCTGCGAAGTTTGGGCACAGGTATTTTGCCACTTCCTGTCTACCTATTCGCCGACGGCAAAAATATTCCGGGCACGGATCATCTTCAAGCTGGGTGTGGCGATGACAAGTGAGATGAATGCCGTTCACGTGACGCGGATTGGCGGCCCTGAGGTGCTGCAGCCGGCACGAGTCGAAAGGCCGGTCGCGCAGCAAGGCGAAGCGCTTGTACGCATCACTTACGCCGGCGTGATCTTCAGCGACATCATGACCCGCACCGCCTATTGGCGGCACGCGGACGACCCCGAACCCGCCACGCCCTTCATTCTCGGCACCGAAGCCGTCGGCCGCATCGAGGCGGTCGGGCCGGGCGTCACCGAGGTGAAGACTGGCCAGCGTGTCGGCGTGGTCATGCACAATGCCAAAACCTATGCCGAATTCGCGGCTCTGCCGGTCGAACGGCTTTTTCCGCTGCCGGACGACATCAAGGACCAGGACATCGCGGCCACGCTCGTCGCCGGGATGATGGCCGAAATGCTGCTGACGGAATTCAGGCCGGTTGGCAAGGGCACCAGGGTGCTGGTGACCGGGAGCACCGGTGGCAGCGGCTCGATTCTCACGCAATGGGCCGCCGCGCGCGGTGCGCATGTGATCGCTACCGTATCATCGGCCGCGAAGGCGGA